>WRLR01000045.1 GCA_009777515.1 Oscillospiraceae bacterium
GCCCGGGTGGGCGGAGCAGCGCGAACTGCTGGAGCGCGAGGGCGTCGCTTTTTTAGAAAACGGTCGGGTGGACATGAAGCGCCATTTGTTTATCAAAAAATAGCCACACAGGGTAGGCAATTTTAAAAGTCGCGGACGAACACTGAGCGTCCCAACGTTTTATTGTATATTGTCCAACGTAGAGGGTAGGAACATAGAGGGTGGGAGGGTATATATGGATACAATTATTTTAGGCAAAACGGGCCTGCGTGCGACGATTGCAGGCCTCGGATGCGGCGGGTTTTCGAGGATCGGCATTCAAAAATATGGCGTCGACCACGCCGCCGGCATTGTGAGGACGGCGTACGACGAGGGTGTGAACTTTTTTGACACCGCCGCCGCGTACGGGACGGAGGGCGCGGTGGGGCAGGGGCTCGCCGGGCTGCCTAGGGACAGCTATATCCTGTCGACAAAGTATCCGTACCGGAGGAGCGGCGACTGGCGCGCTAACGGCGCCGCCGACCTAATGGAGTCGCTGGAGAACAGCCTGCGCGAGCTGCGGACGGACCATGTCGACATATACCACCTGCACGGCGTGACGCCCGAGGACTACGCCGACGCGCGCGACATTCTACTGCCCGCGATGATAAAAGCCAGGGAGCAGGGGAAGCTGCGCTTCCTGGGCATAACGGAACTGTTCGGCACCGACACGAGCCACGAGGCGTTCAAGCAGGCCGTGCCGGAAAACCTATTCGACGTCATCATGGTGGGCTACAACATGCTGAACCCGTCGGCGGCGAAGGAGATTCTCCCCAAAGCCTCGGAGCTTAACACCGGCGTACTGTGCATGTTCGCCGTGCGCTCCGCGTTGTCAAACCAGGAGCAGCTCGTGACCGACATCGGGCGGATAATCGCCAACGGGCAGGCGGGCGAGGGGCTCGCGGCCACAAAGGACGCCCTGGACTTCCTGGTTTCCGGCGACGCGCCGCCAGCCGCGTCTGTCATGGAAGCGGCCTATCGGTTCTGCCGACACACGCCGCCCATCCATGTGGGGCTGACCGGGACCAGCGACGCGGGCCACCTACGCTAGAACCTGCGCTCCATCGCGTCCGGGCCGCTGCCACGGCACATACTGGATCGCCTGGAAGCGCTGTTCGGCCGCGTGGACTGCGTCAGCGGCCAATAGCCCAATATGTGTTGTGGTAGAGGTTTTGGATGAAAGGTATAGAAGCAATATTGTTTGATCTTGACGATACTTTGCTCGACCGTTCGAGTACATTTTCTCTGTACTGCGACCTTGTCATTGAAACTCTGCTTATGCCATATATATCAATGCCCGACAGGCAATTGATAAAGCAGTTTATGGTATCGCACGATAAAAACGGGTATGAGAGCCGTACTGACTTTTACCGAAAATTAACACAGCAATGGCAGACGCCCTATTCGGCGGAAGACCTGGAAAGGCATTGGTACGATAACTTCGCCAAGTTTGCTGTCCCCGAAAGCAATTTGATCGAAACGTTGGACTACCTTTCAACAAAATACAAGCTCGGCATTGTCACAAACGGAGGATCATCAATGCAGAGAAGCAAAATCGAGGCATTGGGGATCGAGAAATATTTTCAGGCTATTGTCATTTCAGGCGAGGTAAACATGCAAAAGCCCGACATAGCCATTTACCTGCTTGCGTGCGAAAAAATAGGCGTTGAGCCACCAAAAGTATTGTTCGTTGGGGATCACTATCAAAATGATGTTGCAGGGGCCGCGCGGGCGGGGCTGAAGGCGATATGGATCAACAAATTCGCCGGCAGCGAAGCATACCGGCATACGGTTGGGAAGCTGAGCGAAATCCGCCCGCTGCTTTAGTATGACAAAGTTGTAAGCGGCGCACGCTGCGCCACCCATGATGGCGGCGCAGCTATTGGCGTCCCTCAATTTGCGTCCCACAATTGGCGATACCTATCGCCCTGTGTGTTCCAAAAGCTCTTTTGTCCGGCCGGCGCCCGTTATGTCAGGTGGTAGCCGCCGTCGGCGACGACCACCGCGCCGTTCAGGAACGGGCATATGTCGCTCGCCATGAACAGCGCCAGCGCGCCCACTTCCTCCGCGTAGCCGAAGCGGCCCATGGGGATCATCTCCGTCCACACCTCGTGGAACTTCTTGCCGTCGGCGCGCACCCCCTGCGGCAGGATGTCGCTCTGTATGTAGCCGGGCGAGATCGCGTTGACGCGCACGTTGCGGTCGGCCCACTCGTACGCGAGGCACTTCGTCAGCATGCTGACGCCCGCTTTGCTCGCGTTGTACACCGCTTGGCGCTGAGGGGTCATGACGAGCCTATCGGAGTTGGACGATATGTTTATAATGACGCCGCCGCCCTGTTTTATCATGACGCGGCCTGCGGCCTGCGACAAAAAGAACACGGCGTCCAGGTTAATGTCCATGACTTTCCTGTAGTCCGCGTACGATATGTCTTCGGCGTTCTCCACATGCGTAATGCCCGCGTTGTTGACGAGGATGTCGATGCGCCCGAAGCGCCCGGCGGCTTCGGCGACGAGCCGCTGCCTGTCGTCATCTATGGTGGCGTCGGCCCGCACGAACACGCAGTTTATGCCGTGCTCCGCCGCGACCTCCGCTGCGACGCGCCCGCCCAGCTCCGCGCGCCGCCCGGCGATGACGATGTTTTCCGCCCCCGCCTGCGCGAACGCCTCCACGATCCCGCGCCCGATGCCGCTGTGCCCGCCCGTAACTATAGCTGTCTTACTTGTAAGCTTGATTTTTTCTACGATCTCCCGCATCCTGCTTACCTCCGCTAAATTTTATCCAATAGCTCTACCAGTTATTATGTTCTTAATGTGTGGCTTATATATCATTTGTGGATAATATATGGTTAATATATCATTTTTATAAACTCGCTGCTCGCTTGAAAATATACGCGTATTTAATTATAATTACTCTCGCGGCTGTTTTCATTACTACATTAGTACAGGGGAGGCGAAGATGCCCATACAGGCCCCCAAGGGGACGCGCGACATACTTCCGGCGGACATATACCGCTGGCACTACATCGAATCCATTATACGCGGGCTGTGCAAAAGCTACGGCTACAGGGAGATACGGGTGCCGCTGTTCGAGCATACGGAGCTGTTCTCGCGCGGCGTCGGCGAGACGACGGACATCGTGCAAAAGGAGATGTACACCTTCGACGACAAGGCCGGGCGGAGCCTCACGCTGCGCCCTGAAGGCACGGCTGGGGTCGCGCGCGCATATATAGAAAATGGCATGCAGGCGCAGCCGGCGCCGCAGAAGCTGTACTACTACGGTCCAATGTACCGCTATGAGAACGTGCAGCACGGCCGCTACCGCGAGTTCTGGCAGTTCGGGTGCGAGGTCCTCGGCGCACCGGGGCCGGGCGCGGACGTCGAGCTGATTTCCATATTAAAGGCGCTGTTTGAGGGGGCGGGCTTCACAAAGACGGATCTGCGCATCAACAGCATCGGCTGCCCGGCCTGTAGGCCCGCGTACCACAAGCTGCTGCGCGCGTTTTTCGAGTCAAAGCTGGACAGGCTGTGCGCCGATTGCAAGGGGCGCTTCGAGCGCAACCCGCTCAGGATCATCGATTGCAAGCAAGAACGCTGCAAACAGGAGATAGCCGGGGCGCCGATGGCCCTCGACCATGTGTGCAGCGATTGCCTTGATCACTTTGAGGGCTTGAAAAGCGGGCTTTCGGAGCTGGGTATCGCGTATTCCATCGACAAGACCATCGTACGCGGCCTGGACTACTACACGCGGACGGTCTTTGAGTTCCTGTCGGAAAATGTGAAGTCGCTGGGCTCGGCCATATGCGGCGGCGGGCGCTACGACGGGCTGATAGGCCTGTGCGGCGGCCCGGACACGCCTGGCGTGGGGTTCTCGGTAGGCATCGAGCGCCTGTTCATCGAGCTGGACAGCTACGGAGTAAAAATCCCCGAGCCGGCCGGGCCGGATATATTCGTGGTCGTCGCAGCCGCTCCCGTGAAGACGTTCGCCGCTCGCCTGGTGGACGGGCTGAGGCGGGCTGGGCTTGGCGCCGAATTGGACCTCAACGCGCGCAGCGTCAAGGCGCAGATGAAGTTCGCCGACAGGCGCAATGCCGTATATACGGTCGTGTTAGGGGACGACGAGCTGTCGCGCGGGAGCGCGGAGCTGCGCAAAATGGCCGATGGAACCAAAACAGAGATGAATTTGAACAATTTTGTAGATGAGTTCAAAAACATTATAAAAATACCGAACTGAGTATGTGACTGAGTACGTGACTGAGTACCGGACTGAGTACCGGATTATGTAACGGACTGAGTGCTGGATTGAGTAACGGATTGAATACAGGACTGAGTACAGGACTAAAAGGGATTATAAAATGAGCCAATCGAATGCTTGGAAAAGGACTCATTATTGCGGCGAGATTGGGGAGGCCGACGTCGGGGCGGAGGTCGTGGTGCTGGGCTGGGTGCAGCGCTCCCGGGACTTGGGCGGCGTGGTGTTTACGCAACTGCGCGACAGGACGGGGACGGTGCAGGCGCTGTTTTGCGCGCCCGCGCCCGCCGGCGTCATCGAAGCAGCCTCGAGCCTCCGCAACGAGTTCGTCGTCGGCGTCCGGGGGGAGGTGCGCAGGCGCTCGCCTGACACCGTGAACCCCAACATCCCGACAGGACATCTCGAGATTGCCGCAATGGAGATAAAAGTCTTCAACAAATCGGACACGCCTCCCATATATATCGAAGAAAACCTCAACGTCAACGAGGCGACGCGCTTCAAGTACAGGTACCTCGATTTGCGGCGCCCGGACATGCAGCGCGGTATCATGCTCCGCCACAGGGCGGCAAAGGTCACGCGCGACTTTTTCGACGAAAACGGCTTCCTGGAAATCGAGACGCCCATGCTTACGAAAAGCACGCCGGAGGGCGCCCGCGACTACCTGGTCCCGAGCAGGGTGTATCCGGGCCATTTCTTCGCACTGCCGCAGTCGCCCCAACTGTTCAAGCAGCTCCTGATGGTCGCGGGCTTCGACCGATATATGCAGATCGTCCGCTGCTTCCGCGACGAGGACCTGCGCGCCGACAGGCAGCCGGAGTTTACGCAGATCGATCTGGAAATGAGCTTTGTGGACAGCGACGACATAATCGAGGTAAATGAACGGTACTTAAAGAGGCTGTTCCACGACGTGATAGGCGTGGACATCGAACTGCCCATCCCGCGCCTGGCATACGCCGAGGCCATGAGCCGCTACGGGTCGGACAAGCCCGACACGCGCTTTGGCATGGAGCTTGTTGATATAGGGCATATAGCGGCCGGGTGCGGCTTCGCAGTGTTCGAGGGCGCCCTGGCGTCCGGCGGAGGCGTCCGGGCGATAAACGCGAAGGGCTGCGCGGGCTATTCGCGCAAGCAGTTGGACGCGCTCGCTGAGCATGCCCGCACATATGGGGCGAAAGGGCTGGCGTGGGCGGCCATGGACGACCAGGGCGGCGTCCGCAGCCCGTTTGCCAAGTTCGTCGCGGACGAAACGCTAAAGGCCATGCTGGGCGCAGTGGGCGCCGAAGCGGGCGACCTTATGCTCGTCGTCGCGGGCCCGGACGATCGGGTCGTCTGCGAGTCGCTGGGGCAACTGAGGCTCGAGGTCGCGAGAAGGGAAAGGCTGATTGACGGCACTGGCTACAAGCTGCTTTGGGTCACGGGCTTCCCGCTGCTGGAGCGGGACGGCGAAACGGGCCGCTGGAACGCGGTGCACCACCCATTCACGGCCCCGATGGACGAAGACGTCCCGCTGCTGGACACGGACCCCGGGAGGGTGCGGGCCAAGGCGTACGACATCGTCATCAACGGCATGGAGGCGGGTGGTGGGAGCGTCCGGATCAACGATCAGGCGTTGCAAAACAAGATGTTCGGCTTGCTGGGCTATTCGCCGGAGGAGGCCGCCGCGCGGTTCGACTTTCTGCTCGAGGCCTTCCGCTACGGTGCGCCGCCCCACGGCGGCATAGCGTACGGGCTCGACAGGCTCGTCATGATACTGGCGGGGCTGGACAGCATAAAAGATGTGATAGCGTTCCCGAAAGGCCAGACGTCGGCATGCGCCATGACGGGCGCTCCCACGCCCGTGGGCGCCGACCAGCTTGTGGAGCTGGGCGTCCAGCTTGGCCCCCGGGGATAAACGCATATGCGGACATGCGGAAATGCGGGCATGCGTATATGCGGATATGCTGGAATGCGGGCATACGGATATTCCGACAAGCGGGCATACTGCGTGGCGGCGGCAGTGTATTTAGTGTATTTTTTGAATAAAATGGTATATAATTAATATAGGTCAATATGCAATATAAATATATGATTCATAAATGCTATTGTTAAAAATTATTCGATTGTACAATTAATAATAAAAGAGTGGTGTTTCGATGTCATCGGCTGTAATTAAAGAAATACTCGACTGGGTAAAGCATATCGCTCTGGCGGTAATTGTGGGCGTGCTGTTCATAACATTTGTGGGCCAGCGCACGGTAGTCTACGGGATGTCGATGTTCCCGACCTTGGAGAACGGCGACCAATTGGTGATCGAAAAGATATCGCCAAAGATCGGCGGCATCAAGCGTGGGGACATCGTGACGATATATATCCACGGCTTGCTCGACGAAGGCAAGGACTATTTGATCAAGCGAGTCATCGCCGTCGAGGGCGATACGGTCAAAATTGAAGACGGAAAGGTGTTCCTGAACGGCGAAGCGCTGGAGGAAGACTATATCCGGGGCGACTACACATACGAGGAGCAGTTGAAATCCGAACTCGTGATCGGCAAGGACCAGCTTTTTGTCATGGGCGACAACAGGCTAAAAGGGGGAAGCAACGACAGCAGATCGCTGGGCGTGTTTGAGGTCAAGTCCATTCGCGGGAAAGCGATTTTCCGTTGGTACCCGTTCGCGAAGTTCGGCTCTCTTTAACAAGCCGCGCCCGGAAGATGGCGGGCACGCGCGGGAAGCATCTTACAAAGGGGTTGATTAAAATGTTGGCGCTGGAGCAAATGAAGCCCGATCTGGCCGCGCTTATTGGGCATATCAAAGAAATGGGTGATTCACTTTGACGTCCCAGGGCTGAGGTCGGAAATCGAGAGCCTTGAACAAAAAGCGGCCGAGCCGGAATTTTGGGGCGACATGCAAAAGTCGCAAGCCGTTCTGCAACAAATAAAGTCCCTACGAACAAAACTGGACAGGTTCACAAAACTTGAAGCCGCTGCGGACGATCTGTCCGTATTGGTTCAGCTCGGCATCGACGAGCAAGAGGAGAGCATCGTGGACGAAGCGGCGGGCGAGTTCGCGAGGCTCGACGCCGAGTACAGGGCCCTGAGCCTGCAGACGCTCCTGTATGGCGAGTTCGATCGCAACAACGCCATTTTGACGCTGCATTCGGGATCGGGCGGCACCGAGTCGCAGGACTGGGTGGAAATGCTGTTGCGCATGTACACCCGCTGGGCGGAATCTAAAGGCTTTGACGCCAAAATCGTGGACATGCTGGACGGCGAGGAAGCAGGGGTCAAGAACGCCACGGTGTTCGTCGCCGGGGAGAACGCCTATGGCTTTTTGCGTTCGGAGAGCGGGGTGCACAGACTGGTCAGGATATCGCCGTTCGACTCAGCCGGGCGCAGGCACACGTCGTTCGCATCGGTCGAGATCATCCCTGAGCTCGCCGAGGACATCACCATCGACATCAACCCGGACGATCTGAAAGTGGACACATTCCGGGCGTCGGGGGCCGGCGGTCAGCACATCAACAAAACGGACTCGGCCATACGCATCACGCACGCCCCGACCGGCATCGTCGTCACCTGCCAGACGGAGCGCTCGCAGCACCAGAACCGGGACAACGCCATGAGGATGCTGCGCTCCAAGCTGTTCGAGCTTAAGCGCAAGGAGCATGTCGACCGCATAGAGGACATCAAGGGCGCGCAGATGGAGATAACATGGGGGAGCCAGATCCGCTCGTATGTATTCTGCCCGTACACGATGGTCAAGGACCACAGGACGGACTATGAGGAGGGCGCAGTGGACCGCGTGATGGACGGGGGGCTGGACGGTTTTATTAACGCGTACCTTGTGAGCGAGGCGCAAAACGCCGAAGCGACGCGGAGGAACGCGCGACTGTAGTTCATTATGTGTTCGGACGGGGGCGGGGGGCGGTATGGACGAGACTGAACTGAGGGGGATGCTCGAAGGGGTGCGCAGCGGCAGGGTGCCGGTGGACAGCGCCGTGTCGGAGATAAAGAAGCTCCCGTACAAGGACATGGGCTTTGCCAAGGTCGACCACCACAGGGAGATAAGGACGGGCTTCCCCGAGGTCGTGTTCTGCCAGGGCAAGACGCCGGAGCAGGTACGGATGATCGTCGGCGAGCTGCTGAACGGCGGCTCGAACATCCTGGCCACCAGGGCGGATCGCAATGTCTATGACGAGGTGCTAAAGGCCGCGCCGGATGCGGAGTACAACGCGGCTGCGAGGACGATTGTTGTCAGGCGCAGGCCCGGCGAACCCTCCGGCGACAAGGTGATCTGCGTCGTGAGCGCAGGCACGTCGGACATGCCCGTCGCGGAGGAGGCGCGCATCACAGCCGAGACGCTGGGCAACAAGGTGGAGACGCTGTACGACGTCGGCGTCGCGGGCATCCACAGGCTCCTGTCAAATACCGATCTGTTGCAAAAGGCGAATGTCATAATTGTCGTCGCAGGCATGGAAGGCGCGCTCGCGAGCGTCGTGGGCGGCCTGGTGGACAAGCCCGTCATTGCCGTCCCGACCAGCGTGGGCTACGGCGCGAGTTTCGGAGGGCTTTCGGCATTGCTCACGATGCTAAATAGCTGCGCCAGCGGCGTGGGCGTCGTGAACATCGACAACGGCTTTGGCGCGGGCTACCTGGCCAGCCTGATCAACCGTTTGTAATAGTGATCACGACGGGCGCCGCTACCAGCATGGCACGATAGTCTGTCGTCGTGAGCACTATCGCGACGCAACGCGGCGCGCGGGTGCAGCGCGCCCGTGAGGCGCGGGAAATCGCATTTTCCGTGCCGATGACTTTCATAATATTATGCCCGCCTTTGGGCGGCATTGCGCCTATATATTTCAATTTTCATAAATGAAAGAAGAACGATAAATGAGAACACTCTATTTAGACTGCTTTTCTGGCGCCAGCGGGGACATGCTGCTGGGTGCTCTGTTGGATCTGGGCATCGAAAGCGACCGTTTTATTCGCGAGCTTTCAAAAATAAACCTCTTCGGCTTCGACGTCGAAATAGAAAGGGTAAACAAATACGCGATCACCGGCACCGACGTGAATGTAATTGTTCACGGCCACGAGCACCACGAAGATCATAATCACGATCATGAGCACCCGCACCCGCACCAACACGATCACAACGCTAGCCATAGCCACAACGACGGGCATTCTGACCGGAGCTTGAAAGACATCCTTTTTTTGATTGACGCGAGCGACCTGGATTTTGAAGTTAAGGAGCGCTCAAAACGCATATTTATGGAAATAGCCGTCGCGGAGGGGAAGGTGCACGGCGTCCCGGCGGAGGACGTCCATTTTCACGAAATCGGGGCCGTCGATTCCATTGTCGACATCATCGGCATATGCATATGCCTGAAGCTTTTGGACATCGGCGACATTTATTCGTCCGAGCTGCACGAGGGGAAGGGCTTTGTGGATACCAGGCACGGCCGCCTGCCGGTGCCTGTGCCTGCCGTGGTTGCCATACTGTCCGGCAGCGACATCCCCGTGGTCGCCGAGGACATTGAAATGGAGCTGCTCACACCAACGGGCGCGGGCGTGATTAAGACGCTCGCAAAGTCGTTTGGCTCCATGCCGAAAATGCGGATAGAGCATGTGGGCTACGGCTTCGGCAAACGCGACACAGGCCGCCTCAACGCCCTTCGCGCCATTATCGGCGAGCTTGTCGAAGACGCCCGCAGCCCGGGCGACACGATCGCGCACGCGGGCATGGCGAACGCGCACGCAGGCGGAGCGAATGCACACGCAAGCGGTGCATCCCCGTTTCTGGACGGCTTGGCCGGCGCGGATCATGTCATCGCGCTGGACGCGAATATCGACGACATGACGGCAGAAGCCATGGGCTACGCAATGGAATGCCTGCTGGCGGCCGGCGCGCTGGATGTGTTTTTTACGCCTGTCTATATGAAGAAAAACAGGCCGGCTACGATGCTCACGGTGCTGGCGCGGCCCAAAGACACCATCATACTCACCGACCTCATCTTCAAGGAAACGACGACGCTGGGCGTGCGCGAAACGCACATGGCGAGGACGCTGATGAGCCGCAGGACGGAAATCGTCGAGCTGGGGCCCTACGGCGCCATCAGGTGCAAAATCGCAGAACGCAAAGGCGTCAAGCGGTTCGCCCCCGAATACGAGGATTGCAAGGCCTACGCTGCGCGCACGGGCCTCTCGCTCGCGCAAGTATATGAGCTCGCGAGGGCGGAGTTTTCCAAGGCAAGCAATGATAAGCAATAGTTAGAAAAGGCGAATAAACGGGAGCATTGGCCCGATAAATTAATTTTTCAGCAAAATACGCATAATAATCCTTGACTTTCATTTATACCCGTAATACAATAACCGATATTTGTATAAGGAGCAATGGTATGAAGACATATATGGCAAAGCCCGAAAACTACATCAATAAACGAAAATGGTTTGTTGTTGACGCAGACGGGCAGGTGCTCGGCAGGATGGCGAGCGAGATCGCCAAGGTGCTGCGCGGAAAAAACAAGCCGGAGTACACGCCCCACGTGGACACCGGCGATCACGTGATAGTCGTGAACGCGGAGAAGATCCTTTTGACTGGGAAAAAGCTCGATCAGAAATACTACCGCCGGCACTCGGGCTGGCCCGGGGGCCTCAAGGAAATAAAATACAGGCACATGATGGAGCGCCACCCGGAGCGCGCCGTCGAGCTGGCCGTTAAGGGCATGCTGCCCAAAAACAGCCTGGGCCGCAAGATGTATAAAAAGCTGATCGTATACAAAGGCCCGGAGCACAAGAACCAAGCGCAAATGCCGGAGCCACTCAGCTTCGAAAGGATTGGTGTTTGATATGGCAAAAGTGCAATACTACGGTACCGGCAGGCGCAAAAAATCGATAGCCAGGGTGTACCTGCTGCCGGGCGACGGGGCCATACGCATAAACGATCGGACTCTCGACGATTATTTCGGGCTGGCGACGCTCAAGGTCGTCGTCAGGCAGCCGCTCGTCCTTACGAACACACAGGATCGCTTCGACGTGCAGTGCACGGTAAAGGGCGGCGGGTACACGGGGCAGGCCGGCGCCATACGCCACGGCATCGCCCGGGCGCTTATCACAGCGGACGAGGAGCTGCGCCCGGAGCTCAAAAAGGCCGGTTTCCTCACGCGCGACCCCAGGATGAAGGAGCGCAAAAAATATGGCCTGAAAAAGGCGAGGAGAGCGCCCCAGTTCTCCAAGCGCTAGACTGTGGGCATAAAACGCGGAGAGCCCTTTGCGGCGCTCAGCGGCTCACCGGGGGAGACAAGGAGGATTGGGCGCGACCTTGGCCTCCTGTTGAGGCGCGGCGACACCGTATGCATCTACGGGGACGTAGGCGCAGGGAAGACCGTGTTCGTTTCGGGGATCGCCACCGCCCTGGGCATAAGCGGGCATATTTCCAGCCCCACCTACACCATAGCTAACGCGTATTTTTGTGGCCGCGCGCCCTTTTACCATTTTGACGCATATCGCATAGAAAGCCCGGCGGAGCTGTATGAGACGGGCTTTTTTGAATGCTCCGGGGGCGACTGCGTCGTCGCTGTGGAATGGGCCGAGCGGATCGGCGAAGCAAAGCCCGCAGGCTGCGTGGAAGTGTGGCTGTGCGAGGCGGCGGACGGAAGCGAGTCCCACAGGAACATAAAGATAGTATTCAACGAATAAACGAACAACGGTATTTAACGATAGACACATGGGAGCGGTTTAGCGGATGAAGATACTGGCGCTGGATACGTCCGGCCAGGCGGTTTCGGCCGCCGTCGCGGAAGACGGGCAGATATTGTCGCATATATGGCTCCGGCACGGCAGGGCCCATGCGGAGGCGCTGATGCCTTGCGTGGACGCAGCGCTTTCGGGCCTGGGGCTGGACATAGGCGCGATGGGGGCGTTTGCCGTTATCACGGGCCCAGGATCGTTCACGGGCCTGAGGATTGGGATAGCCACGGCCAAAGCGTTCGCATATGCAGGCAAGACCGGAGTTGCGGGCATACCGACGCTGGACGCGCTGGCGCGGAACCTGGCGGGCGGCGGCGACGCGCTGATATGCCCGGTAATGGACGCGAGGAACGGCAATGTCTACCAAGCCATATATCGTGCATACGGGCGCGGGGGCGAATGCGTCGCGCGCGTTGCCCCTACGATGCTGCTAGGCATGGGCGCGGCGGCCGATCGCCTGATGGCGGCGCTCAAGGCCGACGAGGGCGTGAACGGGGAGGCGTTCGAGAGGGCGCAGGAGGGCGCGTTCGGGGGTACGTTCGGAGGGGCGTGCGGGCGTGCGCGGCGGGTCGTATTGAACGGCGACGCCGCTGCCACATGCGCAGGCCCATTCGAAGAAGCGCTTGGCGGGTTCCCTTGCGTCGTCGCCCCGGAGCGCGACATGCACCAGAACGCCGCTTCTGCCGCACTGCTGGCGTGCGAGGCTGTGGAGCGGGGGCTGCTGGTCTCGCCGGAGGCGATTGCCCCGGAGTACCACAACGTCGGGTACGCCGCTGCCAAGCCTAGCCGCTAAGCCTAGCCGCCAAGCCAAGATGAAGTTGAGATGAAGTTGAGATGAAGCTGATGAACTATTTGAACCCAGAGGCCCATATAGCGGACGGCTACGTCTACGCGCGGGCGCGGGCGGAGCACATAGGGCAAATCCATGAAATAGAGTGCCTGAGTTTTTCCGAACCATGGACATTGGAATCGTTCAAAAAAGAACTCACGGACGGGCTGGCCAGATACTTCGTCGCCAAGAAACTAGCCGCAGACGGGGCGGAAACGGAATTTATCGTTGGCTACTGCGGCTATTGGAGCATAGCCGGCGAGGCCCATATAACGAACGTGGCCGTGCACCCAGGCTACAGAGGGCGCGGCGTCGGCGCGGGGCTCATACATGCCATGCTGTGCGACATCCGGGTACTGGGGCACTCCGCAGCCACGCTGGAAGTGCGCGAGGACAACCACACGGCTATAAGGCTTTACGGGCGCTTCGGCTTTACTGCAGCGGGGAAGCGCAAAAACTATTACGACCGTGGCACAAAAGACGCTCTGGTAATGTGGGCGCGGCTGGATTGATTGCAATTGATTGTTCGATAGCATGATTGCTTGATAGCTCGATGGCTCGATAGCTTGATTTCCGCCAGTTTGCTTAAAAGACATGTATTTGCTATAATGGAAAAACCGTCGGTATTCGCGGTTTAAAGGAGGACAGAGAGACCATGCTACAAAAAGATATAGAACTGAACTCCAGTTCGTGGAACAAGGCGCAATCGGCCGCGGGGTTTATCCAAAAGGCTTGCGAGTACAAATCGTCCATATGGGTCGAAAAGGACAGCAAAAAAGCGAATGCGAAAAGCCTGCTGGGCCTGCTCGCGCTTGGGATAACCCCGGGGTGCAGCGTGCGGCTGATAGCCCAGGGCGAGGACGAGGAAGCCGCGATTGCCCTGCTCAGCGACTATATGGCCAACAACGCCTGAACGCGGGAACCCGCGAACAAGCCCGTAGGGGCATCGGCGGTACAGGCGCTACCGGCGCCGCCGGCGGCGCCCGCGAGTTACTGTCACATTAACGATGAAGAGCGTCTTGGCATATGGCGGACAAAACTTCCAGTCAGCAAAACGTCAATTTCGATTTTGCCGCGGAGCTGAAGAAACTACCCGGGAGACCGGGGGTTTATCTCATGAAAAATTCCGACGGCGAGATTATCTATGTAGGAAAAGCGGTCAACCTTAAAAACAGGGTCAAGCAATATTTCCAGTCCAACCAAAACCACTCACCCAAGGTGCGCGCGATGACGCCCCGGATAGCCTCGTTCGAGTACATCGTCACGGACAGCGAGTACGAAGCGCTGCTCCTAGAATGCAACCTGATCAAAAAGAACCGCCCCAAATATAATGTCCTTCTAAAGGACGACAAGCACTACCCATTTATAAAAGTAACCGTCCAGGAGGAGTACCCCAGGGTGCTCTCGGCCAGGCGCGTCACGGATGACGGCGCCCGCTATTTCGGCCCGTACCTGAACACGCACTCTATATACGACACCATCCACGAGCTGAGGAAAGTGTTCCCCATCAAAAACTGTAAAAGGGAGCTGCCCCGCGACATCGGCAAGGAGAGGCCCTGTCTCAACTACCATATCGGGCTGTGCATGGGGCCATGCACCGGCGACGTGGACCCGGCCGACTACCGCGCCGCCATCCGGGACATCTGCCTTTTCCTGGAGGGCAGGCACGACGACATCGTAAAGCGGCTCGAGGGCGACATGAGCGCCGCCTCGGAGGACATGCGCTTCGAGCTGGCAGGAAAAATCCGGGACAGGCTCTACGCGCTCCGCCACATCCAGGAGAAGCAAAAGGTGCTGTCTGCGGCGGACTACGACCAGGACGTCGTCGCCGGGCACACGGACAATATCGACACATGCCTGTCGATCTTCTTTATCCGGGGCGGGAAGCTCATCGGCAAGGAGCAGTTCCTGTTCGAGGGCTCGGGCGAGGCCGATGTTCCCTCGCTGCTCGCGGAATTCATAAAGCAGTTCTATGTCCGGGCGGCGTTCATCCCCAACGAAATACTGCTGCAGCAGCCGATAGAGGACCTCGGGCTCATCGAGTCGATGCTGGCCGAGCTTAAAGGGGGGAAGGTGGACGTCCGCGTACCGGTGAGGGGGGAGAAGCGCTCGCTTATCCAGTTCGCCATCAAAAATTCTGAAATCGAGCTGGCCAACAAGCGCGAGTCGATCCGCGCGGAGGAGGGCAGGATCCGCGCCGGGCTCGCGGAACTTGGCGAAATTTTGGGACTCGCGCCGGATGAAGGCTCGTGCGCGCGCATAGAGGCCTTTGACGTGTCCAATTATGGGACGGCAGACAAAGTCGCCTCCATGATTGTGTTCGACGAGGGGCGCGCCAACAAAAACGCGTACAAGCGCTTTTTGCTGCGCACCGTCGAGGGGCAGGACGACTACGCGTGCATGCAGGAGGCGCTGCGCCGGCGGCTGCGCAACCTCATCGAGCGGAAGGACCGCTTTGCGTCAAGGCCGGACGTACTGCTGGTCGACGGGGGCAAAGGGCATGTAAGCGCTGCGGCGGCCGTGCTGGACGAGCTGGGCCTTGACATACCGCTGGCGGGCATGGCCAAGAACGAGCGCCACGAGACGTCGGAGCTGATTACGGGCGAGGGGGAGGCCATACAGTTGGCGGGGCGCCCGGAGCTGTACCGGCTCATATCGGCCATACAGGACGAAGCGCACCGCTTCGCCATTGCGTACAGTAAAAAACTGTCCGAAAAGCGGTTGTCCATGTCGGCGCTGGACGAGATCAGGGGCGTCGGCAAAAAGCGGAAGATGGCGCTGATCGCCCATTTCAAGTCGTTCAAGAACATCCGAGCCGCCGACGCCGAAGCGCTGGCAGGGGCGCCTGGCATAGACGCCAAAACCGCCGCCGCAATTTACGACCATTTCCACAACGCGCAGGACGCCGAACAATAATGCATATTGCGGCGCAACACGCCGCACGCGCTTTAGCGCGTATGGCGTTAATAATAAATTTTAAGGGGGGTCGGGTCAGCGCGCCCGACGCATATGTATGAGTGATTTAAATATCGGCATGATAGGTTACAAATTTATGGGCAAGGCGCACAGCAACGCGTATTCAAAAGTGAACATGTTTTTTGACGCCGACGCCCATGTGGTGCGCAAAGCCATATGCGGGCGCGACGCCTCCGGCGTGTCGCAAGCCGCGAAAAAGCTTGGCTGGGAGCACACCGAGACCGACTGGAGGAAGCTCGCGTCCAGGGGCGACGTCGACGTGGTCGACATCAACGCCCCCAGCTATCTCCACAAAGAGATGGCGATTTTCGCCGCCAACGAGGGCAAGCACATCTTTTGCGAGAAGCCGCTGGCTTTCTCCACCGCTGACGCCCGCGAAATCATCGACGCCGCCAACAAGAACGGCGTCAAGCACCAGATCGCGTTTAACTTCCGGTTCGCCCCGGCTGTCCGCGTCATCCGCGCGATGATCGAGTCAGGCAGGCTCGGCGAGATATACCATTTCAGGGGGCATTATTTGCAAGACTTCATCATCAGCCCAGATTTCCCCAAAGTCTGGCGGCTGGACAAGACCGTGGCCGGCTCCGGTTCGCTGGGCGACCTTGGGGCGCATGTTATTGACCTTGCTCGCTATTTGGTCGGCGACGTAAAATCCGTTATCGGCATATCCAAGACATTTATTAAAGAGCGTCCGCTGCCCGAGGGCATGACCGGCCTGTCCGGCGTAGCGTCGAAGGACGCGCCGAGGGAGGCCGTGGACGTGGACGACGCGACCAGCTTCATCGGCGAGTTCGAGAACGGCGCGCTCTTGCAAATCGAGGCGACGCGCTTTGCGGCGGGGAACAGGAACAACCTATCGTTTGAAATAAACGGCTCGCTGGGCAGCGTGCGCTTCGGGATCGAGCGCATATGCGAGCTCGAATACTATGACGCGGCCTGCGACGCCGGCCTGCAGGGGTTTTCCACGATTACTGTGACCGAGGACATCCACCCGTACGCGGGGCACTGGTGGCCGGCGGGGCACGCGTATGGCTACGAACATACGCTGGTACATGAGATATACGAGTTCGTCCAGTCGGTCGCGAACAACAACCCTACCAGCCCGAACTTCGTGGACGGGATGAAATGCACGCAGATAATGGAAGCCGTCGACCTGTCGATAGAGCGCCGCGCCTGGGTCGACGTCAACAGCCTGTAGGAGCAAAATTTTTATTTCCGGCCATGCGAACCATCGCGGGCTTTTGCGCGTCATATAGTTATTCGCGAATGCAACGGACGGGCCATAATGGTTTATAAGATCATTTAGCCAGGGGGCGTTTCCCAACGGCCCCGGAAAAAGAACCAATATGCGTATATATTCATTTAGTGCGACATGGTAATATGGCGCTACATAATATGGAGGAATGGAAATGCGTAAATCAACCCGCTATATAAGCATACTAATTACGGCGATCATGCTGCTGGCCCCCATCCTGCTCTCATCGGTTTCCGAGGCGGCGCCGGGTACTTCGAGCGTGTTGGATACCCGGACGCTTGCGCTCATCAACAAGCCGGGCACCGTGCTCGTACTGACGACATGGACAGCCGATATGCGTCTGCACGAGTTTTCGCTGGACGACTCCATGGTCGACGACCTAATCGTGGTGGTCACCGACATGATCGAAAAGGGCGAAATCGCCAACGACGAGGCGACCATTTACTCGGTCATAATACAACTGATTGCCATGTATATGCATGAATACGCATTTTACAACGGCAATGTAACCAACTTGAGCGTGTCGCTGGAAGGGATAGGATCAGGCTTCATCGTCACGCCAGACGGGTACCTGGTGACCAACGCGCATGTGGTACAGGGCAACGAGGACGAGCTGTACCGCTACTTCGCCATCACGAACCTGCAGCAGCAGGCTGAGAACGACATAATGGAAATGCTGGCGGATTTGCGCAGGATGGGCTACCAGCCGACTGGCGCGGAGCTGCAGGCCTTGTACGACGCGTATTTCAACCTCCTGGCGCAGAGCTTCGAGCTGAGCAACATGCAATCCACATTCCACTGCGTCCTCGGCAACGTCACACCCGGCAGCGATATATCGGTCAGGGGCATATCGATGGACCTGCGCAAAATCGGCGAGCCGTACCCTGGCAAGGACATCGCCATATTGAAAATCAACGGGCAGAACAATCTGCCGACCGTCACGCTGGGCGACGACGAATCGATGAAGACGGGCGACAGGGTATATGCCATGGGCTACCCGGGCGCGGCGACCCTGCACGATTCCATCAACATAAACCAGTCGCTGCAGGAACCGACGCTCACGCAGGGCATAATCAGCGCGCGCAAGCAGATGGACGGCGGCTGGGGCGTGCTGCAGATGGACGCGGCCATCCACTATGGCAATTCGGGCGGGCCTCTGTTCAACGAGTTCGGCGAGGTCATCGGCGTCAACACCTTCGGCTCGGTGGACGACAGCAGCGGCTCGCTGGTGGGCGGCATGAATTTTGCAATACCTATAAATATCGCGCGCCAGTTCTTAAATGAGATCAACGTGACACCATCCGAGAGCACGTTTACCACCAACTTTAAAAAGGCGCTGACGGCGTACCAGGACGGAGAATACGATGTCGCGGTGGAGACGCTGAGGGCCATTAACGACACCAACCCCGGTTTCCCGGTCGTGCAGGAGCTGCTGGCCGACTCGCGCAGGGGGCTGGATGCGATGCCGCAGACGACGACAACGGCGGCGGCGGCGTCGGTTGCGCAGGCGACCGACAGTGCGGATGACAGCGACGACGGTGAAGACGACGATGCGGACGATGTTGAGGACAGCGCGTCGAGCCGGACGACCACAGCGTCCGGTGGCGGGCGTGACAGCGATTCCGCCAATGGCGCGAGCAGCAGGGACGGCGGCGGGAACAGTTCGAGCGGATCGGGCGCCTCGAGCGGAAGCAACACGATACTCGGAATACATGTCGCAGTGTTTTTTGGCGGGATAGTGCTGATAGTGCTGGCGGTTGCGGCGGTACTGATAGTCTTCATGCGCAAAGGTGCGGCGCCTGCGGCGCAGGCAAGCGTAGTGGCTGCGCCCGCCCCACAAGCGATACAACAGCCGACTGCGGCTACACAACTAACGTACGAGTCCCCCCCGGCGGCAGTCGACGCGCCGCTGGTCTGCGCGCATTGCGGCAGGGCGCTGGTGAGCGGCGCGATGTTTTGCGACGGCTGCGGCCAAGCCGTTCCGCCGCCGGCGGCAGCACCAGCCGCAGCGCCACAGCAGATGTTCTGCCCACAATGCGGTGCTCAACTTAACCAGGATTCCGCTTTCTGCAACAAATGCGGCTTTAGACTAGCCTAACCTAACAGCCCCCTTCTGGGTACGCGGGCGTCCCGCCCGCACGTCCTTGCCAGGTACGCAGACGCCCCGCCTCCGAAAACCTCAATACAAGGCAAAACCAGGGCAGTACATAGTTAACATGTACTGCCCTGGCCGCTTTTTATGCAAATAAAAATTATTACGACCGCCCCGCAAAATAGCGGAACAATAATTTTATACTAAAAAATAAATTCTTCTATCGCACGAAACACAATTGACGTGCGGCCAACCACAATAACGTCGCCGTTAAACAGATACTGCTTTTCATCTTGAATGCGGTTTCCATTCACAAAAGTACCGTTGGAACTGCCCAAGTCAATTATTGAACATAAATCATTTTCTATTTCAATGCTAATCTCAAAATGGGTTCGCGATATTAAGTTATCATCGATTATAACGTCCGAGGGCTCCCGTCTGCCAAAGACAGTTGTACCTTTGTGAAGTGTGACAATCTGATTGCCGTCAGCCCACTCAGGTTTCGGACTTATAAATGGGTTTTTCCCTTTGCAACAAACATAGAAGCGCTTTTCATTGTTTAAGTTATCACCCTTGCCTGGCAATTGCCCGCCATAAGCGCCGCTTGAATATCCACCCCATTCATCGTCTTTGGCCGCTTCCATATACTTATCGTCTTTGGTCACTTCTTTGATATAAGGGCGATTAGCTTTTTTATAATTAAAAATCAGCGACGCCAGTAGTAGTATTAATATTAAAAAGACTGCTGCAATAATACCTATAATAATATTCATTTTCACATCTCCTCCCATATTTGAATAAAGGTCCCGGTTATAAAACTGGAAATACTCAAAATGAGCGAACCTATGAACAATGACGAATTAATAACGACGACATTTAACAAACTCATTTCATTCATTGTCATCACGCCAAAAAACACTGCCGAGAGTATTAGTACAAACAGCATTATGAATAAAGCCACTAAGAAAATGGTTTGCTCCTTTTTCCAGAGTGTAAGCGAAACCATTTCCCGTATCGTTATAACGGAGATAGTCAGTCCGAAGAATAACAATTCCGTTATGTACTTGCCCTCAATTGGGTAATTTACAATAAACAAACCTCTAAATAGCATAAAAATGAAGATAGGCGTCAATGTAAATAGGCACGTGAAACATATCCAACCAACCATTTTAACGATAATCCTTTTCGTAAAAGACACTGGGATGGCTTTATCTGGAGCTGCTTCTTTGCTTGGGGCTTCCTCATGCCACGGGGCATGAGCTGCATAGCCCATGTATCCATAATTTGGGGAACTAGCATAACTGGTTTGTTGGGAAGTAGCATAACTGGTATTTGGGTAAACAGAATAACTGGTATTTGGGGAACTACCATAACTGGTATTTGGGTGAGCAGTATAACTGGTATTTGGGGTACTAGCATAATTAGTTTTTGGTGAAGCGGCATAACTGGTATTTTCCCAGGCAAACAATGGCAATGTCACATCATCATCGAACGCGCCAACTGTAACTGTACGTTCTGGTTCAAACTCAAAAAGATCAATCGCAGCAGTTTCTATTGACGCGAGCGATTTCCCAAGTTCCAAAGCGTTTTCGTATCTATCTTGTCTATCATATGAACAAGCCTTCAATATTACCGCAGCGAACCCTTCGCTTGCATTTTTGGGAGCAGGAAAAAGCTCGCCGTTCATGCGCCTGGCCAAAGCTTCGTTCCTGTCATTTGGCGTGATAGGAAGTGGAGCGTCTGGTAAAAACGGCAATCTGTTATTGTTCATTAAACTATACAATAGGATGCCAAGGGAATATATGTCTGAATTAAAGCTGTACCCTTCTTCTTTATATACTTCAGGCGCCATATAGTTATGGGTGCCTTTTTTAGTAAATGCGCTCGTTGCCTTACTTAGCGATTCCGCAATCCCAAAATCGCCGAGTTTATAGACCCCTTTGTCCGAATAGAAAATATTATCTGGCTTAACGTCCCTATGAAGGATTTGTAGTTTTTCGCAATACTCTAAGGCCGAACTGATGTTTTTTGCCAGTTGCAACACATCTTTTTCAGAAGGTGGGTTAGTACGATAATGCTCGATTATCGGCGTGAGCAGTTCCATGTGGATTAAAATGTCCCAACCTTGTGAATCGCGTCTCTCAAAAACAAAATGTTTGTGTGTTTTTACAATGTAATCAGAATCGTTTAATGAATACATTAACGATATTTCATTCATAACATCCGAAAACTGCGCTTTGAAATAATTATTAACATCCGCGTTAGATAGCCCGGAATTTTTAAGTCCATCAATTTTTTGGTTGTTCTTTATGCTGATTATTTTCAGCGCAGAATATACTTTGATTCCATTTGTATCATCCACTAATTTGTATACGCTCCCAAAAGAGCCCTGCCCAATTAATGAATCGATCTTCCACTTTCCATCTATAGGCTCGTATGCCCTGATGTATTCGTCAATCATAAGTATCACATCCTGTTATGCATGAAATTTCATCATCAAATCACTGTTTCAATATTCTGCCAATTGCCTGGATACGAAAAAACCCTACAGGCATTGTGCCAGTAAGGTTTTTTGGATAGTATTGCGGAGGAAGGATTTGAACCTTCGACCTTCGGGTTATGAGCCCGACGAGCTGCCAGCTGCTCCACTCCGCGGCGTCTGCGGCGCCGGGCGATGCTTCGATGCCCTTGCGCCTGTCAAGTGCTTGTTTAGTATAATAGAAACGTGGGGAAAATGTCAATAACATAATTCTATAATATTCATTTTTTTTGAAAAGCCCTATTTTGCTGATGTTGGCGTGAGTGCCGGAAAGGTTTCTATATGAACGTGACGGAAAAGCACTGCCCCAAGTGCGGAAAGCTTGCCGACTGGAAAACATATATTCAAAAATACGTATGCACCTATTGCGGGTGGACGGGCGAGTTGAGAAGCGTCTTCCGCTGCGGCGACTGCCACAACTTCTCATCGTTCGAAGTCACAAAGATGCCCGGCGCGGAAGATTTGATTACGATTATTTGCAAAGAATGCGGCTCCGTGACCATCAAGCACCGCGCCTATATCGACGACTACACCTATTCAAAGCTGGCCATGTCCAACGAATCGCTGTTCCGCAGTTGAAGCCCCCTACATCGTGGCATATCGTGGTATAATGTTGTAAAACGCATGGTCGGCGCGGCATTGGGGGCGGACTTTTTGGATATTGACGGATTTCACATGATACTCGAAGAGGCTGCGGAGGGGGTGCCGGTTGAGCTGCTCAACCGCCTCAACGGCGGCATTTTGGTGCTGCCGGAAGCTAAAATGCATCCCGGGGCGCAATCGGGGGACCTTTACATCATGGGTGAGTACCATGTGCAGATCCCCGGACTCGGCAGATACATCGCGCTGTACTATGGTTCGTTTGAACGTGTGTTCGGCGCGGCGACCCCCAACGATAGCCAGCGCCTACGCACCGAAGTACGCAAGACGCTCATCCATGAGCTGCGGCACCACATCGAATCGCTTTCGGGCGTCAAGGACCTTGAGCACGAAGACGAGCGCGACTTTGAAGCATATATGCTGAGCCGATTCCAATAGGTGGCGCTGTTGGCAGCCGACGGTCGGCGAGTCGCCGACAGCGGCGTTACACGCATTGCGCAGGGAGTAGGGGACAGCGTCCCAGGCGCCCCGAATATGTCTTGAAAATACGCATATATAATTATTGTTCTAAGGCGAATGTAAAAGTCACGGACGCACAATGTACGTCCCTACTTATGTGCAGCTAATTTTGCATATATTTAAAATGTTAAAAGGGCGAGCAGTGTACGCCGCTACAATATCAGCTTTTATAATCACCTAATTATTATAGTACAATATCGGACGACAGCGCCTCCCATTCCGCGAGCAGGGCCTCCAGGCGCGCATTCAGATCGCCCTGTTCGGACGCCAGCTCTATCAGCCTGACATGATCGCTAGCCACGTCGTCGGTTTTCATCAGCGACGAGATGTCGGCGAGGCGCTTCTCAATGGAGTCGATTTCGGATTCGAGCTTTGCGATACGGGTCTCGCTCTTTTTTTGCCTGGAGCGGTTCTCCCGCGCCGCCAGCCAGTTCTGCTTGGCGCTGGACTGCGCGGTCGCAGCCGAAGCAGCAGGCCCAGCGGCTGAAGCGGATTTAGCGGTCAGGGCGGAACCTGCGGCATTGACGGCTTTGGCAGCCTTGGTGGCCTTGGTGGCTGTAGCCGAAGCGGCAGGCCCAGCAGCCGAAGCAGCAGATGCAGCAGATGCAGCAGCCCCCCCTGCGGCATCGCCGGAGGCAAAAGTCCCGCGTTGGGCCAGGTAGCGCAGCATATCGTCGTAGCCGCCAGCAAAATCATATATGCGCCCGCCCTCGAAATAAAATATGCGCGTCGCAATCTTACGTATGAGATAGCGGTCGTGCGAAACAGCCAGCACGACCCCCTTGAAGTCCAGCAGCGCCTCCTCTAGCTTCTCTCGCGTGTTTATGTCCAGATGGTTCGTCGGCTCGTCCAGCAGCAGCATGTTCGCGCGCGACAGAACGAGCTTTACCAGCGCCACGCGCGCCCGCTCGCCCCCGGAGAGCATGGAAATCTTTTTGAAAATGTCGTCGCCGGAGAAAAGGAAAGCGCCTAGCAGCCCGCGTATCTGCGCGGCTGTCTTACCCGCCTTTTCGTCGAACACCTCTAAGAAGACGGTGCTCTCCTCGTCGAGGTCAATCTGCTCCTGGTCGAAGTAGTTCATTTCAATCCTCTGCCCGGCCTCGACGGCGCCGCCGCGCTCCGGCGCCAGTTGTCCGGCGAGCATGCGCAGCAGGGTGGACTTCCCGCAGCCGTTGGGGCCCATGACCATGATCCTGTCGTTGCGCCTCACTGTCGCGCTGAACGGCTCGAACAGCCTCCGCCCGGCGTACGCCTTTGTGACCCCGTCTATGTACATCGCGTCCTGGCTGTTGGAGACAGTGTTGTCAAAGCGGATGTTTATCTTTTTTTGCATGGCGGCCGGGCGGTCGACCCGCTCCATACGGTTGAGCGCCTTTTCGCGGCTCTTGGCCGTGATATGGCTGCGCTCCGTGTTCCAACGGCGGAACTGTTCGATGACCGCCTCCAGTCGGGCGATTTCCTTTTGCTGGTTTTCGTACTGCCGCTCCTGGACCGCCCTGTCCTCGTCCTTCTGCTTTACATAAGCCGAATAGCCGCCCGTATATGCCGCAAGCCGCTTATATTCGATTTCGAGTGTCCTTGTCGTGACGGCGTCGAGGAAATAGCGGTCGTGCGAGATGACCATCAGGCTGTTTTTGAAGTTCTTCAGATATGTTTCCAGCCATTCCAGCGACCTTACGTCGAGGTGGTTCGTCGGCTCGTCGAGCAGCAGCATCGCCGGGGGCTTTATCAGCATCAGCGCCAGCGCGAGCCTGGTCTTCTGCCCGCCGCTCAATATGGACACCGGCGTCCGATCGTCGATGCCCTCGCCGATGTCAAGGCCGTTCAGGACGCCCCTTATCCTGCTCCTGTACTCGTAGCCGCCGGCCATCTCGAACTGCAGGCGCAGCTTGTCGTACCTGTCCAGCGCCGCCCCGTCCTGGTCCCGGCCCAGCTTATCTTCGAGCGCAGAGATCTCCGCCTCCATCGCGAGCACGTCGGAGAACACCCTCCGCACGGCGTCGCCGATGGACTCGTCGTCCACGCGGTCATTGTTCTGGCGAAAATAGCCGATGGTCGTCCCGCGAGCGAACTGTATGTCGCCGCCGTCCTGCTCGTAGTCGCCGTTCAGCAGCGCGAAGAGCGTGGACTTGCCTGCGCCGTTGACGCCGACGACGCCACAGCGGTCCTGGGAATCGACGGAGAAGCTCACGCCGTCCAAAATGCGGTTCGCCCCATATGAAAATGAAAGGTCCCTGACATTCAGTATTATCATATATACCAAAATTATATGTGATTGACAGAAAAATGACAACGATGATATAATTTCATTTGCTGCTAATTAGCGCAGACGCCTGTCTTTACCCGGATGGGCGCATATAACGCATGGGGGTGTTTTGATGAATGATTACACGGTAAAGCGGCTCAGAAACGTATGCCTGCTCTCTCACGGTGGCGCCGGCAAGTCCACCCTTGCCGAGGCGATGATGTACAACACCGGTGTGCTGGACCGCTTCGGGAAGATTGCCGACGGCACGACCACTACCGACTACGACCCTGAGGAAATAAAGAGGAAAATTTCCATTAACCTCGCTATCGCCCCCTTTGAGTGGAACGACTATAAGGTAAATCTGATAGACACCCCCGGATATTTCGATTTCGTCGGGGAGGTCAAGCAGGGCGTCCGCGTCGCCGATTCGGCGCTGATCCTCATATCCGCGAAGGACGGCGTGGCGGTGGGCACGGAAAAGTCTTGGGAGTATATTAAAGACGACAAGCTGCCCAGGATTATGTTCATAAACAAAATGGACGACGAAAACGCGGACTTCGACAAAGTCGTCGAGCAGGCGGCACAGGTGTTCGGCAAAAACGTATGCCCGTTCCAGTTGCCCATTTTAGACGGCGGGAAGCTGACCGGCGTCGTCGACATAATACACAGGCAGGCGTTTACGTTCAACAAGGACGGCCAGGACCCGGCCGATATGCCATCGGGGATGGAGGACAGGCTCGAGGAAATCTGGGAGTCCATAAACGAGGTCATCGCCGAAACCTCCGACGAGCTCATGGAGAAGTATTTCGGCGGGGAGGCGTTTACCGACGAGGAGGTCGCCAACGGCCTGAAAGAGGCTGTCGCATCCTGCTCCATCGTGCCGGTGTTCTGCGGCGCCGCCATTAATAACGCAGGAGTCAAACTCCTTATGGACGCGCTGATCGACTACATGCCCGACCCGTCGACGAGGGGCGCATTCACAGCCAATAAAGCGAACACGGATGAGCCCGTCGAGCTTATGCCCGAGGAAGGCGAGTCCGTTTCGGCTCTGGTGTTTAAGACCATAGCCGACCCGTTTGTGGGGAAGATATCGATATTCAAGGTCTTTTCCGGCACGCTGCGGATAGACAGCGTACTGTACAACGCCACCTCCGAGAAGACGGAGAAGATTGCACAACTGTTTGTCCTGCGCGGCAAAAAGCAGATTGCCACCGACAAGCTCATCGCCGGCGACATTGGCGCCGCGGCGAAGCTTTTGAACACAAACACCAACGACACGCTGAGCGACAACGCGAAGCGGGTGGAGCTGTCGAAAATCGTCTTTCCCGCGCCCTGCATATCGCTGGCGGTCGAGCCCAAGGCCAAGGGCGACGAGGACAAGATAAGCATGGGCCTGCAGCGGCTGCAGGACGAGGATCTGACATTCAAGTTCAGCATCAACACCGAGACCAAGCAGCAGATAGTATCCGGCACGGGCGAGCAGCACTTGGATGTCATCGTGAGCAAGCTGAAGTCGAAGTTCAACGTGGACATCAACCTCATCGACCCCAAGGTACCGTACCGCGAGACGATAAAGAAAAAGGTGACGGTCGAGGGCAGGCACAAGAAGCAGACGGGCGGCCACGGGCAGTACGGGCATGTCAAGATCGAATTCGAACCAGCGGACACCGAGGATTTTGAATTTGAAGAGAAGGTTTTTGGCGGCGCCGTGCCGCGGCAGTATTTCCCGGCTGTTGAGAAGGGCCTGCGCGAGGCGCTCGTGCGCGGCGTGCTGGCGGGCTACCCGGTCGTCAAGCTGCGCGCGACGCTGCTGGACGGCTCGTACCACGACGTCGACTCATCGGAAATGGCGTTCAAGCTCGCGGCGCGGCTCGCGTACAGGAGCGGCCTGCCGGCTGCGGGGCCGGTCATCTTAGAGCCCATCGACCATGTCGAGGTGTACATTCCCGACAGCTACATGGGCGACATTATCGGGGATTTGAACAAGCGGCGCGGGCGCATCATGGGCATGGAGCCGCAGGCCGGCGGCCTGCAGCAGGTAATGGCGGAAGTTCCGGCGGCCGAAATGTTCAAGTACGCCAACGATCTGCGCTCAATGACGCAGGGCAGGGGCTCGTTCGTTGAAAGCTTCGAGCGCTACGAGGAGGCGCCTGCAAATATCTCGCAAAAAATTATCGAAGAGGCCAAGAAAGATATGCAAGCCGACGACGACGACGAATGATGGCGAATGACGACATACGGCGTCGAACGATAATTAACAACGACGAATGGCGTCGAACGATAATTAACAATGACGAATGGTGTCGAATGTCGACGAATAGAGTATAGTATACAGTCCGTGCGTTTAAGTGATTTTCAATACGAACTGCCAAAAGAATTGATAGCTCATAATCCGGCCGAATTTCGTACCGGTTCGCGGCTCATGGTCGTGGACCGGGGCGGCGGCCGGATTATTCATGATCGCTTCGACAACCTTGTGTCGTATTTGCGCGCGGGCGACTGCCTGGCGCTCAACGACACGCGCGTCATGCCGGCGAGGCTTTTGGGCAGGAAGGTTTCGGGCGCGGGCGAATGGGAAGTGGCGGCAGCGGGCGCGGGAGCGGGCGAAGGGGCGGCTGTCGAGGTTCTGCTTTTGCACAAAGTCGAGGCAAGCGGATGCGGCGGGACCGCCGTAGGCGGCGAAGCGGGCGAAAGCGGCGGAACCGCTGCAAGCAACGAGGCTGTAAGCGGTGAAACCGACGCGTGCGGCGAGGTATGGGAGGCGCTCGTGCGGCCCGGCAGGCGCCTTATGAAAGGCGCGAAGATTGTGTTTGACGGCGGTGCGTTGAATGCCGAAATCGTCTGCACACTAGCGTCAGGCCACAGGTTGGTACGCTTTGACCGATCCGGAGCGGAATTTGCCGATGCGCTCGCAAAAATTGGGCAGGTTCCGCTGCCGCCGTATATAAAGAATAGTTCTGCCGATCCCGAACGTTACCAGACCGTATATTCAAAAGAGTCAGGTTCCGCCGCCGCGCCCACGGCGGGGCTGCACTTCACGGAAGACTATTTGCGTAAATTGGCTGCCTGTGGCGTCGGCGCGGCCTATCTCACTCTCCACATCGGCCCCGGTACTTTCGCACCTGTCAAAACGGACGATATATCGGAGCACCGCATGCACAGCGAATACTACCGCGTCAGCCGGGAGGCCGCCGAAATGGTGAACGCCGTAAAAGCCGCACGCGAGCAGGCAAATGCAGCAAGCGCAGCGTTGCTGCCACGGTTGGTCTGCGTCGGGACGACCAGCATCCGCACACTGGAGAGCGTCGTTGATGAAAGCGGCCGTGTGCGGCAGTGCGAGGGGTGGACCGATATTTTTATTTACCCCGGCTACAGGTTCAAGTGCGCCGACGCGCTGCTCACCAATTTCCATCTGCCCGGCTCGACCCTGCTCATGCTCGTATGCGCATTCGCGGGCCACGACCTGGCGATGGAGGCCTACGCGCGCGCGGTCGAGTCCTCCTACCGCTTCTACAGCTTCGGCGACGCAATGCTAATAATATAAAGCGTAGCCGTTGCGACTGCAATGCTAATCATTTAAGGCGTAGCCGTTGCGACCGCCATTCTAATAATATAAAGCGTCGCCGTTGCGATTGCAATGTTAATAAAATAACCTAAAATCCCGAAAAATTTATATTTACACTGATCACCAACTTAATGGTTATGAAATAAATTTGTACGCGAAATGCATATACAAGGTCATGCATAACTATAATTTAAAGTTTTTGATGCAATAAACATAATGTTTATAAAAAACTTGATGACACATAAGTTCATATATATTGTACAAATATTTATGTAAAAATAGTTGACAACTGGCAATACTTAGTATAGCCTATTAATGAGTGTTAGTTATTATACATCTGTATTGTTTTGTTTCATTTCAATTATGTTTTTTGGCATATGTATTAAATTTTATTTATTATGGTGTTATTTATGCTAAATAAAAGAAATTTTTATCATGGTGTTAAGCTGCGAAAGTGAAGCTATATTGAAAAGAGCCACAGTGACCGTGGGGTGCTCTAACACCACCACGGCGAATGTAGGGAACGATAAACCCAAGCCTACAGACACGGAAAATCCGCCACTATGACGATATTAGTATACCTATTTTTCAAGGTATTATCAAGCTATATCAATCGTCTGGTTGACTGCATATTTGTGTAGAAATACACAATAAATGTATATTTTGGCGCGTAGGCAAGGCATTCATGCCCCCTACGTGCCTTTTTTTATGGCTTTCCTTAAACTATCGGCGGGCGGGATAACGCCTGCCCGCCGATAATGTATGAATAATTAAATAATGAAATAAGGTGAGATCATATGTCAAGTAAATTAATGTATTATTCTGGTCTTGTAACATTGGGCGTTGCCATATCTTTATCGATAATTGCTGCGATGGTTTTATACAGCATATGGAAACGGCTTAATACAAAGCTTGATGCGGAATATGGTAAAAAACGGAGGTAAAGTTGTGCCACAAGTTATTGTTGACACATATGAATTGATACGTGAAATCGGCTCAGGTGGCGGCGGCATAGTCTATCTGGCTAATCATCTGCGGTTAGGCAAAGAAGTCGTTGTTAAAGTTGATAAACGTAGAATTTCTGCAAAACCAGAATCGCTACGTCGTGAAGTCGATGCGCTAAAAAACCTCAGCCACGCATATATACCGCAGGTGTACGATTTTATACAAAATCATGAAACGGTATATACCGTTATAGATTATATAGATGGTGAAAGCCTTGATAAGCCTCTCAAGCGCGGGGAAACCGCATCGCAAGCCCAAATTATAGAATGGGCTCGTCAGTTGTTAGACGCGTTGCATTATCTACATAGCAAACCTCCACATGGAATTTTACATGCTGACATAAAACCCGCCAATATTATGTTAACACCGCAAGGTGATATTAGGCTCATCGATTTTAATATTGCGCTTGCGCTAGGCGAGGGTGGCGCGGTATCTGTCGGGCGAAGCTTAGGCTATGCTTCTCCTGAGCATTTAGGACTTGACTTCTCGCCGAGCGGTACTGTTACAGGAAGCGTCGGCTCACGAACCGGTGCTCGGGCGACGACGGTGCTTGATTTACAAGAAACTGAACTCATTTCTTCCTCTGAACAATCCGGTTCAAAATCATCCGGTAAAA
>WRLR01000046.1 GCA_009777515.1 Oscillospiraceae bacterium
AAAACCGACCCGGACCGCGACTAGGGCATCAGCCAGATAAGCCCCGCATTGGGCGGCCTGCAGGCGACGCGCTTCACAGCCATGATGAACCCGCCGATGGAGGAGCGCGTGTTCAAGTATACAATCGTTGGGGATCGTATATTCCACCCGCGCTATCCGCAGCTCTCCTTTGAGCTCGAGCCGTTCATGGGGACGATGGCGACGGCGCCCAAGCTGGAGGCCGTTTCGACGCTGACGCCGTTCGACCACGGCGGCAACATGGACGTCCGCGACGTCAAAGCGGGCAACACCGTATACCTGCCCGTGGCCGTAGAGGGCGCGTACTTCTTCACCGGCGACTGCCACGCGAGGCAGGGGGACGGCGAGCTGTGCGGCACGGCTGTGGAGGTCACGGCGAAGGTGACGCTGTCGTTCGACATCATTAAAAACATGAGCACCGGCTGGCCAAGGATTGAAAGCCCGACCCATTACATGGCGGTCGGCAGTGTCCGCCCGCTGGAGGACGCCGCGCGCATAGCCTGGCGCGAGCTAATAACGTGGATGGCGGAAAAGGGCTGGGACGAGGTTCACGCGTACCAGATGCTCACTCAAGTCGGCGAAATGTCGCTGGGCAACATGGTGGACACCAACTACAGCATGGTCGCCAAAATCGAAAAACGCTACGCCGATTATTTTAAAAGTAAGTAATACTGGACATTGTTGTAGGGCAGAGAAAATGGATATATTATACCTTGATAAGGATTACCGCTGGGATGTGGTCGAGTTTGAAATAGTCCTGTAAACATTTTGTTTGCGCGTTGTCAAATCGAGCGTAGGGTGGGGGCTTGCCCCCACCGCTTGTTATGATTGTTCTTTATTTGCATGTAGCAGGTTGGCAATTGGGGCAGTAATATATGTTCCCGCCTAAATATGCTTCCCGCACCAGTGCGCCGCCGCATGCGGTGCATGGGCTTTTTAGGGTGTTCGCGGACAGCACCGTTTTGTAGCCGCCCTTGCAACCGAACAGGTCGCGTTCCGTATCGCGGCCGCCCTGCGCCCTCATATTGTGCAGGGTGGATTTTACGCTGGCATACATATTTGCTTTTTCGGCCGCGCCCAAAGTTTCAAGCTTCCTTTTCGGGTGTATCTGCGCGTTCCAGAGGATATCGTGCAGCACGCCGTTGCCCAAGCCCGGAATGCGCTGCTCGGTGGCGAGGAACGCCTTGGCGCTCAGGTTCGGCTTCACGCCACCCCACAAGCCGTCGAAATATGCCTCGTCGAACGCGTCCGTCAGCGGGTCGGGGCATTTTTTGACTGTATAGCCCTCGGGCAGCCCGTCGCCGTCGGTGCCATAGCAGAACATCGCGCCCCACATCTGGACGGTGCAGCTCATGTGCGAAAAGTCGTCGAACTCGATCAGCAACTGGTGCTTGGCAGGCAGCTTGTCGCCCGGCGCGTGGTATTTGATCGGCGTGCTGATGACGAGCAGCATGTCCTCGCAGATGATCTCCGTGTTGCCGCCGCAAGTATAGCCCGTGCCCGGGTTCGATGACGTCACTTTTTTCCCGGATAGTTTATCGTGGTAGCCTGCCGGATCGCCCGCATACCATGCGAAGGCATGGGGGTGGGCGTTCGCCGTGACGTTCAAAATTGTCTTCCCCACAAGGGTATTGTTTATCTGCTCAGACAGCACATATGTTTCAGGCAGTTCAATCATACTAATATCCTCCAAAATTTTTTATTTCATTTCAGCCCGTATTCCAGTTCCAGCAGCCGCCAGTAATCGGGCGCGCGCGCGGGGTCAAAATCGTCGAACACGAAACACTGGTACGCGCAGCCCTCGCGCGAGACGCCGCCAAACGTCCATTTCAAGCGGAACTTGCAATAATCGTTCGTCGCCCCTTGAAAATTGCAATGGTTGCAATAGTCCCTGTTGAATTTTTCATTTATACTGTTGCCCATCGCCGCAATGGCGTCCATATATTTGTCGGGGTCGGTCAGTTTGACCGCCAGCTTATAGTCCGGCGTCCCCAAGGCCTCAAAGCCTGTCGCCGTTATACGGGTGATGCGCTTGCCCTTGAAATGGTAATCGCCGTCGAATTTTACTTTGTCGTATTTTACCGACTCCAAATAATATGCCTCGCTGAACTTCTTTAACTGATCGCTGTATCCCAAATAATCCGATTCCTCGTTTACCCATGTAAGCATGGGTATCCGCGCCAGGTCTGCGGTTATTTTATAGTCGAACCTATAAAAATGGTGGTGCATCTGCTGCGGCGAAACTTTAATCAATTCAACGCGCGCCTTGTCCCTGTTGCGGCGGAAGCGATCCAGCTCGCCCCAGCATTCGCAATATGTCTTGATTGTATCTATCATATGCGGATCGTCCGGGAACTCCACCGTATGGGTAACCGCTTTTTTGTCAAGCGTTGCGCCATCGAAGCCCGATATGGAAAAGCCAGCGTCGCATAGCCGCGCAAGGACGAGTTCGTATTTAGGGACGGCTGGCGTTTTCCTGATGGCCGCCCGAAAGCGCGCAGCGTCCACAGTCAAACAATGCCTGTCCACGTCCCCATTCATGAACAGCGCGTTCAATGTATCGACAAAGCGGTGTATTGACCTGTAGCTGTCGCGCGCAAGGTTATAGTCGGTTTCGCCGATATCCAGCAGTATCAGCCCATATGCCTCCGGCTGCGAAGCCATGTCCATATACACGCCCCTCGCCAGGTCGCAGAGCCTCGCAAAGTCTGCCCTAAAGCCGTCTGGCAGCCCCTCCCTCAATGGGTAGTCGCCCGGCACGGGGATTATCGCCCGCGCGAACGCCCCTGCCTGGCGCTGGCTGTGGTACTTATACGATTTATCAACGCTCATGTGTTCACCATCCTTAATTATCATCATAGGCGATTGTAAAAGTCACGGACGCACAATGTGCGTCCCTACATATGGACAGCCAATTTTGCATATATACAAAATGTTGTAGGGGCGAACAGTGTTCGCCCGTAAAATACCGGCTTTTGCAATCGCTTATAATTATCATCATTCAATATTATATTAAATATGTAATTCAACATTATATTTAACTATAGTATATAACAATATTTGACAACAGTGTGTCATATATTGCAATAAATTCCTTAAAAAAATAAATAATATTAATAAAAAATAACAAGCTGCCCTTGCTATTTCTTAGGGCAGCTTTTTATTGGCGGAAAAGTCGTTATATACTTATACATATATAACTTATTTATATGCGTGACTATTAAAGAATTATTTCCCTTCTTTTATATCGCGCACTGTTTTGATGCCAAGGGCTTTGTTTATGTAGTCTTTGCAAGCGCGGACGGAGGCCCTGGGCTCGTAGCCGGTGAAGTCGAAGTCGTCGACGAGCCAGCCGTCGTAGCCATATTTGAGCAAAATTTTAGTTACACCTTCGAAGTCCACCAAGCCGCGTCCCAGTTCCACCCAACGGAACTTGGAATCCACGTTGTAGGCGCCCATGTCGCTCGGCACGTCGTAGCCGTCCCAAAGGTTCTTCTCAGGCCTGCCGTCGCCGGTCAGGTCCTTATAATGCATGAAGCGTATCCTACCCGCGCTCGCGTAACGCTCGACTGTCTCGAGGGTGTCGAAGTCGCCCAGCGCGAGCTGCCCGACGTCGCAGCAAAAGCCCACAAGATCCGGGTCGGTCAGCTCCATCAGCCGATGGAATGGCGCCTGGACCTCGAATATGCTGCCCCAGTGCTGATGCCAGGAGAGGGTCAGCCCCTTGCCCTTAGCGTGATGCCCCAGGTGGTTGGCGGTGTCGGCGACCTGCTTGATATAGTCGTCGAACTGCCGATCGTTAAGACCGGGGATTTTCCTGCCGCCGTCCAGCAGCACATTTTGGTAGCCCAGTTCAGCCATGAAGTCGGCGCGGCGCTTTTGCTCTTTCATGGATGCTTCGCGTCCGTCCTTATCGTAGTACTCGCCGTACATATAGTAGCTGGATACCTCGAGCCCCATCATGTCCAGTATCTTGCGAAGCTCTTTGGGGTTCCTGCCATACCAATCCACAAGGAATGCGGGAGAGCACTCGAACCCGTCCAGCCCTTCAAGGGCCAGCTCCACCAGCATCCTGTAGAAATTTTCATAGTGGTTGTTCCGCAGCCACAGTTGCGTGCCAAACCCGAATTTCATCTAAAAGGCCATGCACAGACTGTGCACAAATTGCCATGAATAAAGCATGGCCTTCGCGTCACAGTTCTGCCCTTTCTTTTATTTTTCACGCTAGTGCTCCTCTCTTATGCGCTCTGGCGCGTGGCGCTTGCGTTCCTTTGCTTGCGTTATTGCGCCTGGCGCCTTTCGCGCAGCGCGGCTATGTGCCTTGCCGCCACGTTCTCGCCCGCCATTTCGGCGGCCTTTTTCGCGCTATCGTTATCGTCGTCGACCGCGCCGTTCAACGCGTTAAAGTATGCCCTTTGTACGGCGAAGTGGCTGCCGTCCTTGACCCTGCCGTGACCGACGCAGATTGTTGCAAAGTTTTTGGCTTCGATGACATCGAGTGCAGCGAGCCAGTTATCGAAGTCGCCGTTGCCGAAAAACAGGTTGGGCAGCTCGGCTACGGCGTCGCCCGTGAACACCATGTTTTCGGATGGGACGACTATGAACAGATCCTCCTCGGAATGCACGCTCCCCGGCAGCGTGAAAGGCTCGAAAGCCATGCCGCCGATGACGATGCGCGCCGACCGCTCTATGCCGACGGACAGTTCCGGCAGCTGCACGCCGCCTGTTTCCAGCTTCTTTAGCATATTAGCGGAGCCAATGACAGCGGCGCCCAGCTCCGTAAACACCGGCAAGCCGTCGGCGTGGTCCCAGTGGCCGTGGGTCAGGATGACGTATTTAATGGGCTTCGGGCCGAAGAGCTGCGCTGCCTCGGCGAGCATTTCCTTCGCGCCCTCGATACCAGGCGCGTCTATGACGGCCAAAAAGTCGTCGAAAACGATGAAGCCGCCATTGCACTGGTTGCGCTCGTCCCAACTGGCGTACCGGAAGTATATCTGGTCCGTCAGCTTGAATATCTCCACGAAATTGTGTTCGTAAACTTTTTGGTAATCCGTTTTCATATGCTGTGCCCCTCCGTCTTACGAATTTTGCAACGCCGCAATGGCGGTGCCTGTCAGCACCCCGTTTTCAGCTTTTATGAAATCACAGTACAGGCCGTTTTGTTTGTTGGTGAATTCGCGTATGTGGTGGTCGAGCTTCGAACGCACGAGTTTCGACCTATAGAACGTCGAGCCGTCGGCGGTCACGCACACCGGGAGGTTCGGGTTTTTCCCCTTGCCCGTCTTGCGCAGTATCGATGAAACTTTCGCCGCCGTGAAAATGGCCACGCGTTCGAACAGCGCGTCCGTCAGGTAAAATAGCTTTAGCGCGTCTTCTTCTGCGCTGCCCGCGCTGCCCGTGCTACCCGCGCCGCCCGCGCTGCCACCGCTCGTCCCGGCGCACCGCGCGAGCGGGTTGTCTCCGTACGGATAATACAGGAAATTGTCCAAATCGCGCGATTCAAGCCCCGTCAGCGCCGCGAACCGCCCGCAAGCCGAAGGCGAGAACAGCCCCTCGTCAGCGGCGACTTTGAGAATCTCCGTCATCAACGTCCCCTGGTAGCCCCCGGACATCGCCTTTTCATAGCGGTAGCGCCCGGGATCCTTCATCTTTTTGTCGAGCGCAATGTCTATATCGCCGAATGGCGCTTTGTCGAAGCTGCCGGATTCGCAGTTAATCAACATCGCGTTCCCCGGAGCGTACTCGGCGGCTTGCTCCGGGGTCAACTCCACTTCGGACAGTTTTTTGATGTTGGCGCAGTCCTCGATATAGCATGTATTTGTGCCGGTGCCCAATATCAGGCCTATATAGCTGTCAAACACACGGCTTGGATTTGCCGCCTTGCCGCCCAGCAGCGTCGCAACGGTGTCGTTCAACTGTATGATCGTGTGCTTGGAAGACGGCCGGTGCGAGCGGATTACGGCGAGCAGGTTTTCGTTGACAGGCTCCCCGACAAGCCCGTCCACCATGACTTCCTTGCTCAGCTCGATGACCCTGCCGTCGCGGTTGGGCATGATTGTCACCGCGTATGAGAAGCAGAACCCGATTTTATCGCTCCGATCCAATATGGGATCAAGGTATTTATACAGCGTTTCGAAAAACACCGCTTTCGAAACCTCGCCGCCTGTACCCGGCATGGGATAATTATTAAATTCGTCCATGACGCAGTTCATGTCCTTGTCAAAATGCAGAACCGCCGTGCGCAGGTTCGTCCCGCCCGCGTCTATCACGATGACGGGTTCGTCCGTCGGGATCGTGTCGCTCGCCTTGATAAAAGTCGGCAGCATCAACAGCGAGCCGTCGCTTTTATATGACGAAAGGCCTTTGAGCATTTCACTCTCAAAAGCCAAGCAAATCTTCTCAAGATCTATATCGCCTGGATACATGCCGTGTTTTTCCAAAAAGCGCCTCACCGAAACCATCGCCTGATCCATAACAAACATTCACGCTCCTTTAGCCTATATTTTTGTGGTTATATAAACTTCCACATATTTATGTAATATATAGTATCACCGAATCGATGTACTTAACAAGGATATCGGCGCGATAAAGACATGGCGCGATGAGGACATCGGTGCGATAAAGACTTCGGCGCGATGAGGACATCGCGCCCTACGAAGTTAATGGCATGTAAGGTTTGATGTTTCATCGCGCCGACTCGGTTATTATATTATTGGTTGTTATTTGTTTTATCCGTCGCCGCTTATAATGCGCGTTTCAGCGTATCTGTGCAGCATCGCTGCGAATTCCGCCCTGGTCGCGTTGCCGCGCGGAACGAATATGTTACCGGGTTTGCCTTCAATGATGGCCGCTTGATATAGCCGGGCGACTGAGGCCTTTGCGTAATCAGCAATGTCCGCATCGTCGTCGAAACCTAAATATTCGCGTAACTCCGGCAGCAATGCACCGGATAAATCCGCATAGCGGTCGATGATCATTGCAAGGTGCTCCAGTGTGGCGTAGTCGTCTGGCCCGAAGCGCCCGTCGCCATAGCCTATTATAATGTCGTTGGCGGATGCCCAGATTATCGCGTCTGTGTACCATTCGTCTTCGGCGACGTCGATAAACAGGTTCGGCAACCCGGTTATTGCCGGGCTGTTTTCCATGCGGTAAAGCGTCGTCACAATCATGGCCCGCGTCAAGTGGCCGTCCGGGCCGAACCACATCGGCGTTGTGCTGATGCCTGTCATCCACCCGAGGTTAGCGACATACATGACGTCGTCGTAATACCAGTCGCCCTCTGCCACGTCCTCAAATGGGTTCACGAAAATAGCTGCGGGTTCCGGAGAAGGCGTGATGTCGGTGGCGCCCAGCGGAGCCGTTTCATCGTCTATATCCATGTCAGTTAGCGATCCTGACGGGTCTGTCGGATCTGTCGGGGTCGTCGTTGCTGTGGGTACTGTGGGTGCTGTGGGTGCTGTGGTATCCGTCAGGTCTGTCGGGCCAGTCGGTGCTATCGGTGCTGCCGTAGACGTCAATTGTGGCGGCATCGACGGCAGTGGTGTTATCACAGCGGCGCCGCCGAGCCCTGCGGCTGAGCCTACGAAAATTTGTTGCTCGGTAGACGGCGGCGATGATGATGGTATCGGTGACGACGACGGCGACGGTGATGAAGATGGCAACGGCGACGGCGACGGCGTTTCCACCGGCAGAGGCTCAGGTGTGGGCGTGACTATCGGTTCCGGCGTTGGTATCGGTGTAGGCAACGCCGTTGGCGTGGGCATGGGTGTAGGAATCGATGTAGGCGTCGGCGCTGGCGTTGGCGTGGGTGTAGGTGTTGGTGTTGGTGTAGGTGTTGGCGCCGGCGTTGGCGCTGGCGTCGGTGTTGGTGTAGGTACTGGTGTAGGTGTAGCTGTGGGTGTAGGCGCTGGTGTCGGCGTCGGCGTGGGCGCTGGCGTCGGCGTTGGTGTAGACGAAGGTACTGGTGTAGGCGTAGGAGTCGGAACTGGCGTCGGCGTAGGTGTAGGAACCGGCGTCGGTGTTGGCGTTGGCGTCGGCGTTGGTACCGGTGTAGGCGTAGGAGTCGGAACCGGTGTGGGTGTTGGCGTCGGTGTTGGCACTGGCGTCGGCGTTGGTGTTGGCGCCGGAGTCGGCGTAGGTGTTGGTGTTGGTGTAGGCACAGGCGTGGGTGTAGGTGTAGGCGTTGGTGTCGGCGTAGGTGTTGGTGTCGGTATAGGCGTTGGTGTCGGCGTAGGCGTAGGCGTCGGCGCCGGAGTCGGAGTCGGTGTAGGCGTCGGAGTCGGCGTAGGCGCCGGCGTTGGCGTCGGTGTAGGCACAGGCGTGGGCGTTGGTGTTGGTGTCGGCGTAGGTGTTGGCACCGGAGTCGGTGTAGGCGTCGGCGTGGGAGTAGGCGTCGGTGTCGGCGTAGGCACCGGCGTTGGCGTCGGTGTAGGCGTCGGCACCGGAGTCGGTGTAGGCGTCGGTGTAGGTGTTGGCGTTGGCACCGGTGTAGGTGTTGGCGTCGGCGTTGGCGTAGGTGTTGGCGTAGGTGTTGGCGTCGGCGTTGGCGCCGGCGTAGGTGTAGGCGTCGGCGCCGGCGCCGCAGTGATCCCGCCTACTGTAAACATGGGCTGCCCAGCCGGGGCGTTGTACTTCCACGCTTGGGCGCCGTTGATGCCGTAGCCAGCGACTGTCACGGTGTTCGTCCCGACCGCCGTGCTCGTGTAGGCGACCGTGCCGACGGCTACGCTCACCGCGTCGCTGCCGACCAAGCCGATCAACGCAGGCTGCGTCGAAACAGTCGCGCTAACGCCGCCGTCGTAAATCTTTGTCGCGACCACGCCGTTGTTAGCCCATGCCAACGCTTTGCGCGCTATTGTGAAATTGCCGCTCACGTCGCTGCCCATATACGCGGCGCAGTCCAGCGTCGCCATCACATAGTACGTGCCGGGGTCGACAGGTTTCACGTCGGAGTCATATGCCCCGCCACCCCCGCCGCCGCCGCCCCCGCCGGCCAGCGTCCCCACATATCGGTAATTAAAGCCATATGGCATGCCAAGGGTCCCCTCGACTGTTGAAACAGGGTCGCCCAGCGCGTCCCCGTACACAATGTTCGCGGGCGCGGCAACATTGATCACCGCCGTAAGTTTTTCAGTCAGCGTTAAGACCACATTGAGAGTCGTATTATTATAAATGTAGGATCCGCCGACAATCAAAGGGATAGTAACCGTCTCCCCCTCCTGTCCCCCTGTCAGCTTGAACGTTATGCCGTCGGACGTATACGCAAGCTCCGAAACGGCGTAAGCGCCGTTGCCTGTGATAGCCCCTCCTGAAGAGTACACGGGGACGTCGCCCGTATGCAAAAATCCTGTTATATAAGGCAAGAGCTCCTGCACCTGTACGCTTGTATCGTTAAAGCTTACTGTTTTCGATATATGCGACAACGCAGCTATGTTACCTTTTTCGATCGCTGCCGTCGCGCCGGATGTGACGCTCCCGGTGCAATTCGCCGCCGTAACCACTACGGTTAGCGTCTTGCCTATGTCTTCCGCTTGTGTTGTGTAAGTTGATCTATTCGCATCGTTAATAATAACCCCGTCGCGCATCCAACGGTACGACAGCGATGCGGGAACGGCATTACCTGTAGCCGTAAGCCCGCTCGTATCCGCCTCAAGCTGCGTACCATACCTTGTCGCGCCATTTATCACCACAGCGCCGCCCAGCGCAGGCGTCGCCGACGACCCGACGCGGACGCTGCCGTCAATAAGCGTCGGCGTTATCGATACATTATTTTCGCCGTAAGTGTTGGCCGGGTCATATGTGAGAGTAAATGAATAATCGCCCTCCCCCGCGTCGGGCATTACCGAAAACCATAAATCGAGAATCGCCCCGCTGCCGTGGTTGCCCTGGCTCGTAACGCTTGACCACGTAGCGCTCAGTGGGTTGGTAGACAAGTCCTGCGAAGGGACGAAGGCCATGCCCGCCCATGTGGACATCGCACTCTCCAGCTTAAAAACGCTGTCGTCGTACCCAATGCCCAGTCTCATGCGCCTTATCCCCGGATTGTTGTCCAATGATAATGTCAGTACAGCATCGCCGCCCACCGCGCCTTCCGTGTTCGACGCCCGAACAGTCGCTTCAAACGCCGCGCTGTATGTGACGATCAGCCCGTTCCACAGCGACCCCTCGAAGCCGTATTCCGTCGCGCCAAATGGCACGACCGCCCTAGCGTCATTTCTCACTTGCGAAAATGCATAGGAGTTGACTGTCGGCGGCGTCGCCGACCCAAAGTACACGTCGGCCAAGCGGCTGCAGCTGTAAAACGCGTATACGTCGATTAATGTAACGGAAGCAGGTATTCTGATGCCCGTCAGATTGACGCAATAGTAAAAAGCCCTGTTGCCAATATACTCAACGTTGCCCGGTATTTCAATGTCGGTCAAGTTGAGGCAGTTGCTGAATGCGTACTCGCCAATACTGGTAACCGTACTCGGGATTTCAACGTTCGCCAGGTTGGTGCAGTTTGTAAATATATTATCGCTCAGTGATTCGACGCCATATGGGATCCTTACGCTCGTAAGTTCCTCGCAAAAATGGAACGCCCCGTTTTCTATAGATGCGACGCTGTTGGGGATACTAATGGCGGTCAGATTAATTGCTCCATAAAAAGCAGCATAACCAATGGTTGTAACGCCATTTGGTATAACAAACGTGCTGCGTTCATTGCCCGCTGGATAGATCATCAATACGGTTCTGTCAGCGTTGTATAATACACCATTTTCGCTCACATAGTTGGCATTGCCCGCTTCTACGTTAATGTTTGTTATTTTGCGGCAGTTGCTGAACGCCCCCTCGCCTATGGATGTGACGCTGTTCGGAATAGTTACATTTTCAAGTTCGAGGCAGTTCCTGAACGCGGAATTACCTATACTTGTGAGGCCGCTCGGCAATGTAATGCTTGCCAGTTTGCTGCATTCGAAAAATGAAAAGATGCTTATGGATGTTACGCCACTCGGGATGTTGATGGACGTTAAGTTACTGCAGTACCCAAATGCGAACACGCCAATTATTGTGACCCCTGCCGGCAGCACTACATTTTCAAGTTTGTTGCAATAGCCGAACGAGTATTCGCCAATGGATGTGACGCTACCGGGTATGTTGATGCTGACTAGGTTGACGCAATTATAAAAAGCTGAGTCGCCAATGGAGGTCACTGTATATGTCCGGCCTTCGTATGCGACTGTCTGCGGGATAGTGATTTGCGTGGCTACTAACGGTATCGCCCTTGTGTTGTTGCCCACCTGTACCGTCCCAGTCGCGCCGGATTCGGACAGCACCTTGTACACAACGTCGTTGTACGTAAACACGTCGCCCACGTCCGCCTGGACAGGCGCCAGGCCGGCGCCATTGAGCAAGCCGGATATCAGCGTCAGCGCCAGCAAGCACGACACAAGTCGCTTCAGCGGTTTACCGACTACATAATTTTTTTTGTTCATATTATTTTGCCCCCCAAGAATCCCGACACTAAAATTTGATATATATCAATCCAATAAGATAGGAAAATGCGCCCCGCATGAGCCGGAGCGGCACAGTATAGAACCGATAGATAATAATGTTGGTATGATAACATGATATTTATAAATTAGCAATATATTTTAATGTATGTGGATTGACATTCACACACATTCGCACACATGTCACACACTCTCAGACACATTCACACACATGTCACACACATCACACACATTTATTCATACAGATAGATGATACTCTTGCTTGATTCTCTGCTTGACTCTCTCGATATTTTATTTTAATACATGTTGACAGCCATTTTACCTTGTGCTATACTACATTATATAAGTAATGTAGTATAGTGGGTGGTGAATAGATGAAAATAAACTTCGACAGCTTGGCGCCAGTATATGTGCAGATAGCCGAAGCCATTGAGGACGACATCATTGGCGGACGCCTTGCGGAGGGCGGGGCTGCATATTCGCAGCTTATCATCGCAAGGGAGCTTGGCATCAACCCGGCAACGGCGGCTAAAGGCATCAATGTGCTTGTGGCCAAAGGCATTTTGGTGAAACAGCGGGGGGCCTCCATGATTGTGGCGCACGGCGCACAGGGGCGGCTCATAAATGAGCGCCGGGAAAAAAGCTTCGGCGAGTTGGTCGCCAACCTTGTCGCGGAGGCGCGCAAAATTAAACTTTCCAAAAGCGCGGTAATGGCGGTAATTAACGAACATTACAAAAATATAGGGGAAGAGGAAGGATAATAAAAGATGGGCAATGACGTCGTTAAAACTATCGACTTACATAAACATTTCGGCAAAACCAAGGCGCTGGACGGGCTTTCGGTCAACATTGCGGAAAACAGCATCACAGGCTTGATCGGCAGGAACGGCTCGGGCAAAACCACGCTCCTAAAAATCCTCGCAGGCCAGCTAGACAAGACGGGCGGCGACGCGCTGGTTTTCGGCGGGCGGCCCGCAGACAACCTGCCGGTGCTGAACAGGCTGGTCTACACCTACCACAATGTGCCGTATGAACCGAGCCTCAGCCTTAACACTATTTTGTACGCATATAGGACCATGTTCGCGAATTTCGACGCGGACTTCGCGGACAGGCTGATGAAATATTTCGATTTGCGAGGAAAAATGAAATACAAACAACTCTCGCAGGGCATGGGGAGCATCTTCAACTTTTTGTGCGCCCTGTCCAGCCGATCGGACTTGACAATGCTCGACGAGCCTGTGCTGGGCATGGACGTGACAGTCAGGAAGTCCGCATACGAAATCCTGCTGCGCGACTATTCGGAGCATCCACGCACCATTATTATATCCAGCCATCTACTCTCCGAGCTGGAGGTTACCCTGTCCGATCTCCTGTTGATAGAACAAGGCGCGCTCGTCCTGCACGCCCCTATCGACGACATACGGAACAGCGCGTACCGCGTGGACGGCAGCCCGTCTGCCGTTGACAGCTTTGCCGCCGGAAAGAGGACAATCGCACGAAAAAGCGGCGAGCTGTCCGACCTGGCCGTGGTATACGAGCCGCTCGACGAAACCGCCGCCGCGTCAGCGAGGGCGCGGGGCCTGACCGTATCGCCTGTGCGGGCGGAAGATCTGTGCGTCTACCTGACGCGCCAAAACAAGGAGGATGAATTCGAATGTCTATGGTGATAGCAAACATAAAAGATGAAGCCGCAAACGCAAAGCGTTTATTAAACGTAAAATTTAAAGTACATCGAAAAAACTTCGCATATTTTCTCGTCATAGCCGCAGTCATGTTTATAAGCAACTTCGCGACGACGGTATATGGCATATGGAACGACATCGGCATACGTAACCATGAACTATCGGACTTTTCCGTCGCGTTCTTCTTCGGGCTGATTATCGCATTCATTATCATAATGCTCATGTACAGGCAAACAAACGACAAGCTTTCCGTGTTCCCCCAGTCCAATACGGGCCGCTTCATTGCCTCGCAAATAATAAACTATATAATCGTAGCCATGGCTGGGCTGATGTCGCTCGCAATGTATTTGATTAATTACTGCTCGATGCGGTTCTTATCCGCCGCCAAGAACAATGTCCACCTGGCGTTGAATGCTGACGCCGGTTTTATAGCCGCCGGTTTCTTCACCTTCACTGCGTACAGTTTTTTAATATTGGCGGCCATCGATCTTGTCGGGGCCATCCTGAGAAAATGGGCGCACTACGCCGCAGTGGCCTTTACTGCGCTGTTAGCGCTGGCGTTCGTTAATATAATGACGGTCGTGGAATACACGCCGAAAGCGCTCGCCTTCCTTGTGCGTGAACCGTCATTCGCCGTTTTCATGGCAAAGGCGGCGGCGCTCTGGATCGCACTGGTGGCGGTATCGCTGTTAATTAATTATCATACGGAGTATTACAGGAGCCATAATACAGTTATAAAAAAAGCAGTAGTCATTGTATGCATCATCATTGCATCTGCTATACTTTTCATTACGCCGATGGTGCTTATGTTCACATCGGGCAGCGGCGGCGGGAACGCCATGGCAACATACGAGACATATGACGATGGCGGCTTCGCGGACGAAACATTCCCGGCGGCGTCGGAAATCCGCATCGACGTTTCGCACCTGCCGAAAGGCAGCAAGTTGGCGCTCGTCGGCGATAACTTTAATACAAGAGGCCTGGACATCGTGAACGGGGACGTGGTCGGGGGCAAAGATGGCGATGTCGCCGATGGCGGCGACGGTGGCGATGGCGGCGATGGCGCCGATGGCGCCGCCGAGTATGAGTATATCATCTACGAAAGCCGCAGCGTGGCGTCCTACGCCAATATCAACGGCGCGGAAGCGCTCGACGACATCCGGGGCGACGCCGTAGTCGTCAAGTTCCGCCCCCCGGAATATACCATCAATGGCGTGGAAATGATGCGCTTCGCCAACCCCCGGTTCGACGCCTATTTGGTGGATGGCGCGCTGCGCATCGATTATTACGTCGACGACGCGCATGTGGTCTTCGTCCCGATATGGGGGATCGCCCGCCAGTTCGACGCTTTCAAGGATAAAGGTTATTATAAAGAACACCTGCTGGGCTACATCGGCGGCGGAAACATGAGCCCCAGCATCTACATCAGCGTCGAATGACGGACCGGATCATTTCAATAACCAATCGAGTGCATTTAACTGCTTGATGCCGTTGTGCGAAGTGAGGGGCGTATTGTCCATTGTCAGCAAATATTTCGGATTATGGTCTTTAATGGATTCTAGCGGGGCTAGCTCACGGCGTAGGGTAGATCCGTCGGTATCGTTCACGGTGTACGCAACCTGATAATACTCTTCGCCCTCGTCGCCGATTACGATAAAATCAACTTCGGTATTGCCGACCTTGCCGATATGGACTTCATAGCCTCGACGGGCGAATTCAAGAAACACAACGTTTTCCAGGATATGCCCCATGTCCGCCTTTTTCGTTCCGAGCAAAGCGTAACGTAAGCCGATGTCGGCGGCATAATATTTTTCGCCGGTTTTCAAATACTGTTTGCCTTTAATATCATATCGCCCGATTTGGTATAGTATAAATGAGTCGGTCAACGCGGCCAGATAACTTTCAACTGTGTGTACCGATATTTTTCGCCCCGCCGATGTCATTGTGTCGGCGATTTTTTTGTGGAACAAGTGTTTCCGATATTGTCGAACATAAAACGGACGACGCTTTTGAGCATAGTAATATCAGGGAACTTTCTGCGGGCTATGATGTCTTTTAAAACAATGGTATCGATGATACTTTGCAAGTATTGCCGCCTGTCCTTAGGTCTTTCAATTTCAAGCGCGTATGGAAAAGCGCTGTTTTGTATATAATTTGCATAGAGCCGTTCATAATTTTTATCATCCGGGAAAGCCGATACATATTCTTTAAACGACAACGGCAGCATCTTGATTTCCACGTATCGGCCGGATAATAGGGTCGCCAGTTCGCCGCTTAAAAGATATGCGTTTGACCCTGTGATATAGACGTCGCAATTCTTTTTTACATACAGACTGTCAATAGCCCTTTGGAAGCCTGCAACTCTCTGGACTTCATCTATGAAGATGTACGTTTTTTTATTTGCTACAATCCTCTCTGCCACATACCTAATAACTGTTTGTAATTTTCGATTTCATCGTATTCGCCATCTTCAAGTATGATATACTGAAATTTAGTAAGTGCTAATAACATTGAGCAAATTAATATAGAATATATGTATGAATATTAGTAGGTAGGTAGGTAGGTAGGTTGGTAGGTTGGTAGGTTGGTAGGTAGGAGACTCCTGTTTATGCGGCGATTCAATGTAACCGGGGTATGCGTGCCTGAAAAACATTATATGGTCGATATTGGCGACAGGCTTGCGCAAATAAAAAAAATGGTCGATTATGGCGATTATTTTACGATAAACCGCGCTAGGCAATATGGTAAGACCACGACATTATCGCTTCTCGAAGAACTGCTAAAAGACGAATACATCGTAACATTAATAAGCTTCGAGGGCCTTGGCGATGAATGTTTCGAATCAGCCGCCGCGTTTTGCCACGCATTCATTGGATTGATTTTAGAAGCGCTGGAATTCACCGATGCATCAGATAAGTACAAAAACGGTTGGAAAAATAAGGGTGCAGCCGATTTTATGAGTCTGGGCCGCCATATAACTGAAATGTGTAAGCCCGGCGCTGATATTATCGGTAAAAAACTTGTGCTGATGATTGACGAAGTCGATAAAACCAGCAACAACAGGACGTTTTTGAGTTTTTTGGGGATGCTGCGCGATAAATACCTGAAACGGGAGCGGGCTAAAGATTATACATTCCACAGCGTCATATTGGCAGGAGTATACGATATAAAAAATATTAAACAGAAGATGATGAGCGAAGGCTCCTATGCCCTTGCGGATTCGGAAACTGGTTTTTTCAACTCGCCGTGGAACATTGCCTCAAATTTTAAGGTCGACATGTCATTTAGTCCATCGGATATAGCCACAATGCTCAGCAAATACGAGGCTGACCATGCTACCGGTATGGACATCCCGCTAATATCGGATGAGGTATTCAGTTTTACAAGCGGATACCCGTTTTTAGTGTCGAGGATTTGCCAGTGCATCGATGAGGAACTAGGCAAAGACTGGACCGCCCAAGGCGTTCAGGATGCTGCCAAAATTATTCTAGGCGAAAAAAACACATTGTTTGATGATATATGCAAAAATCTGGAAAATAACAAAGACCTTTACGATTTTATATATGGATTGCTCGTCACAGGGGGCGGGAACGGGTTCAACATATATAATCCTATCATTGACCTTGGCCATACATACGGCTTCCTTAAAAAAGGCAGCGACAACAAAACCGTTGTATCAAACCGGATTTTCGAGATACTAATGTATGACTATTTTATTTCAAAGGATTCGATCCCGCACCCGCACAGAAGGTTGTCAGGCGTAATCCAGCGCGACGTTTTTGACGGCGAGCGGTTCGACATGGAATTGTGCCTTCGCAAATTCGCGGAGCATTATGGCGAATTATTCAACGAACGAGACGCTATATTCATTGAACGCGAAGGGCGCCTTCTATTTCTTTCATACCTGAAGCCGCTGATCAACGGGCAGGGGTTCTATCACATAGAGAGCCAGTTCACTGACCAACGCAGGATGGACATAGTGGTGGATTTCGGCAACGAACAGTTCATTATTGAATTAAAGCTATGGAAAGGCGAAGCCGAACATAGCAAAGCTTATGAGCAGCTCGCCGGCTACATGGACAGCAAAAACTTGAGTACAGGCTTCTTGCTGACGTTCGATTTCCGTAAAAACGTGAACAAGCAACCCTGCGCCGATTGGATCGAATACGAAGGCAAACGGATATTTGACGTAGTCGTTTAGCTCACCGATGTTTTTTGCAAAAACCAATATGAGTTGAAGCCGGACAACTGCTGCATGCTGCCTTTTGGCATTTGCCGGGCGGCGTTATAAACGTTCATGTAGTCCCCGAGGCCAAAAAGTACCGAAATCACCGAAAATGTCAGTAAATGGTTGCTGAAAAACGCGCTATATGGCAGTACCATCCAGACAGCCAAAGGCAGCCATCCGAAGACTATGTTGGGAAATAATGACAATATTATAAAGCGCGCTTTTGTAATCGGCTGCGTAGATATGACAAACAATGATAACTGCTTTGGCGCTATGAACAGCTCGACCTCCGCGTCCCTGCCAAAGCATATTGCGTGAAGAAATTCATGGGGAATTAGCGTTAGAAACGCGAACAGCATCCCGGGCAACGTCCCGTTTATACTCAAATCTCCATGCAGCAAACGCGAGCCTATAATAAAAAGCGCAACGCCGACCAAAGCCGGTAATGCAAAGAGGGACGCTTTGATCGTCGTCTCAGTCAAGTTTTTGGGCTCTTTGAATTTGACGGCATTTTCCGGCAGCGTCCCCAGCGGAAGCTGTTCATTGCTTTTGAAAACCTCTTTGTATACAAGTTTCATGTCACGGCTCCTTTAAAAAGGATTAGAGGGACGGTTCTCTTGATGCGCTCAGTGGATTTCGCGTGGATCAAGAAAATCATCTCCTTGATCCGTTATCAATTGCTATAGAACCCGAGCCTGGCCGACAAAGACGCGGCATGCTCGCCCAGAACTTGGCGGATGTTGTCAAAATCCTCCGCAAACCGGTCCTTATCGCCGGTCGAAATGCTCATCGCTGCGACCACTTTCCCGCCCTGCTGATATACCGGCATCGCGAGGCAGTAGCGCCCCAAGGATTTTTCTTCGTTATCCACCGCATAACCGTTATCCCTGATAGAGTCCAACTCATCTTCCAACCTCTCCATGTTCATAATTGAGTTGGGCGTACTATGCGTAAAACCGAACTTTCCAATGATCGAATGCATCTCGGCCCTCGACATCGCCGAAAGCAGCATCTTGCCCATCGCGGTGCATGTGAGCCCCGAACAGCGCCCAACGATGGAATAAAGTTTGTCAACCTCGTTAATCATAGCGAAAGCGACATGCAAAACGTATCCCCTATATGCGACGCCGAGATTCGCGCTCATGCCCAGGGCGCCCAGCAGCGATTTCAATATCGGCTCCCCATGCAGCCGGATATTTGAACGGCAAAGCGCCACGGACGACATCGCCACCATGCGCAGCCCCACCGCGTATCTGTTGGTGTTTTCCACCCGAACAATATATTCTTCCTGCTCCATCGCCGCCAGGTACCGGTAGAGCGTACTCGGGGCGATGCGCAGCATACTGGCTATTTCAGCCGACGTCAGCTCCGGTTGCTCAAATGTAAAGCACGATAGGATGTCCATAGCCCGTAGCAATGTTTGCGGCGCGTATGAGCGTTTTGTTTGCGTGCCTTTCCTAAATGTACTTGAACTGTTCGTTCTGCCTGTTCTGCTTTTTATGTCTGTTTGACCTGTTCTGTCAGTTCTATCTGTTCTGTCTGTCCTGTCTGTCCTGTCTGTCCTGTCCATTTATCCGCCTCCTCATATCTACTTGTATAATAATAAGTTAATGTTATCGAATATTCAATAATTGCATTCTATATTTTTTCATCATGTGAGAGAAAATATATCAATATGTGATAGTTGTATTTTATTCTTAGATATTGATTATTACATTCGTGATTGTTATCATTTGTTAATAATATATACGATTAAATAATGGGCGATGCGAAAATGAATTTTAGTGCATATCGCCAAGCATCTATATTATTTCCATTTATTTCATTTTTTTCGAGGAGGAGTTGAAATGCAGACATTCAAAAAACGTATTGTAAACTTGGCGCTCGCGATTGTATTGCTTGTATCTTTCGCGGCGCTGGCGGCATGCGGGGGCTCAGCCCCGTCAGCGACCACGGCCGCCGCCACGACGCAGGCCGCCGCCGCGCAGACTACCGCAGCAGCGCAAGATGCAGCGACAACGGCAGAGGCGACGACCGCCGCCGCGCAGCAAGCCGGCGCCACGCAAGCCGCAGCGACGACACAGGCTGCCGCTGCAGATACCGCTGCCGAGGCTGGGGTTGTCGGCGCGCTGGATACATGGCTTTGCCCGGAGCTCACAACGCTCAAATTTCTTACGCATTCCGGCTATTCGAGCTCGTCTTCGCCGCCCGGCAACGATTTGCCCAAATATATTGAATGCGAGCGCTTGACCAATGTACACATCGATTTCGAGGTCATCCTCAACAGCGAATACAATTCAATCGTCAACGTGCGCCTGGCCTCGGGCGCGGACCTGCCCGATATTATGACATATAACGGGAACATCGCGCTGCTTAGCGAACTGGTCGAAGACGGCATCCTCATAAGCCAGGACGACCTTTACGCAAGTTGCTATCCTTACACCCAGGCGCTGATTGCCGGCGACCACCCATACGCCAACCCAATGTATGAAACGCTGATGGACATCATGAAGGTCAACGGCGTATTTTACGGCGCGACGCAAATCGTTCCGGTCGTCAACATGCAGCAAGGCTTGATGGTAAATAAATTTTGGATGGAGAACCTGGACCTCCCCATGCCGGAGACAGTGGATGAGTTCTACGAAATGCTCATCGCTTTCCGCGACAACGACGCCAACGGCAACGGCGACCCTACAGATGAAATCCCGCTGGTTACCGAAGCGTACTGCCTTGGCGTCATCGCCAACTATTTCGGGCTGGAATACGGCGGCAGCGCTTCCGGCTGGAAAGCCACTGACGGCGTCCTTACGTTTGAGCGCACGGATCTTAAATACCGTGAGTTCCTGTCATATATGAACAAATTATATAGGCAAGATTTATTGGATGCAGATTTTCTTTCGACCGACCGCGATGCTGTAAACGAATATTGCGCGAATGATAAGGCCGGCGTCGTCAACTGGTGGCTCCAGTCCATGGACGGATTTTCGTCCCTATCGCCATATAGCGGCGATACTGTCAATACCGAAATGGCTGTATATGTACCGATCCCGCCGCTTCGCAGCGAATTCGGGGGCGGCGTTATATATAACCGCAGGGGCGGCACGGGCAGCATGATGGCCATAACCACGTCGTGCAAAGACCCGGAGCTTGCGGCTCGTTGGATCGACTTTATGTTCGCCGCGCCCATTTCGATGGATATGGTCGCCTATGGCGTGGAAGGGTTTTCATATCTGCGCGAAGGCGACAATATCATCAAGCTCTATGACGACACGGGCACCTGGCTCCGCGAAGAGGCTGGCGGGTCGCAGCAGCCGCACGCCTATCTGGAATTCAATATAAACTATATGTATGCCACAGCGGATCAATGGAAAATCGACGCATGGGAGTCATTGCTGCCATATTACATCGAAAGCTCGGTATACGGCCTGCAGCTATTGCCGGACGAGTCGCAAAAGCTTACGGATGAGACCCCGGATTTGACGACATATATCGATGAGTCATACACCGCATTTATAGTAGGCACAATGGATATAAACGACGAAAGCGTCTGGAACACCTATTTGGAGACGTGCAACAGCCTTGGCCTTCCGACGCGCATTGCGATACACCAGCAGGCATATGACAGGAAATATAAATAAACAGCGCCAGCAGAATTAAGATTCCGGTGGCGATGACGGCGGCGATGACGGTGTAAGTGTTTATCATTCGCCGCCGCCATCGCCAACAAAATGTGTAAAATATCAATGTAGGGCGCGATGTCCTCATCGCGCCGCAGCAAAGCACAGCTTGTGCCCTGTTAGCGCATGGCAGTTCAATGTTTAATATGACAGGAGGTAGTATATGTCGAGCTCCACGCATCCGTCGATGCCCTTAAAACAAAAAAAGCCTCTTGCATATTACTTAAAGCGCGACTGGCGATTATTGGTCATAATATCCCTGCCTTTTACGTATTATATAATATTCAACTATGCTCCCATGTTCGGCCTGATTATGGCATTTCAAAATTTTAAGGCAGGGAGGGGGTTTTTAGGCAGCGAATTCGTCGGTTTAAAGTATTTTTTGCAATTCTTTCAATCCATCTACTTCCCGAGGCTTGTAAGAAACACGCTGTTATTGAATGTATACGGCCTTTTGTTTTCATTCCCCATCCCCATCATTTTCGCCCTGCTCCTCAACAACATCATGAACATCAGGGTGAAAAACACCATTCAAACCATTGTGTACTTCCCGCATTTTTTATCAAGTGTGATTGTCGTAGGCATGGTCGTTAACATGTTCAGCGTCAACGGGGGCGTCATAAACATTATACTTAAGCAACTGGGCATGGCGACTCACTCGTTTTTGTCCGATCCCGGCTCCTTCCGGCCCTTATATGTGGGCAGTGAAATTTGGCAGCGTTTCGGTTTCAGCTCCATCATCTATCTGGCGGCTATCATGAGCATCCCGCAGGAAATGTATGAAGCGGCGGTCATAGACGGAGCCACCCGTTTCCAAATGATGCTGCGCATAACGCTGCCGTCTATACTGCCGACCATCACGATCTGCCTATTATTGCAACTGGGCGGCATGATGAGCGTGGGTTTTGAAAAAGTGTTTTTGCTGTATAACGAATCGACATATGAAACTGCTGACGTCATATCCACATATGTCTACCGCAGGGGCCTTGCGAACGCGGAATACAGTTTTGGGGCCGCTGTGGGCTTTTTTAACTCGGTCGTCAATTTTTCGCTGCTTATCATCTTCAACACTATAGCGCGCAGAGTCGGTGAAACGTCATTGTGGTAATTTTTATTAGTAGTAACGGTTTATGATGGAAACAACAGTATTGATAGCGATTTGTTTTATTTACGGCAACAACTGTTTTGGTAACGATTTATATGTTTATGGTAATGGAAAGGGATTTGGCATATGGATAATGCTGCAGCCAGAGTCGATTCCGCAATAAAATACAAAGGCACATACCGCGATAACATATTTATGGCTGTCGTATATGGCATTATGATAGTCTTGGTAAGCGCGACTCTATACCCCATCTTATACGTATTTAGCGTATCGATCTCCGGATATGAAGCCGTGGTTGCAAACAGGGTCATACTCTGGCCCATAGGGTTTTCGCTGAACAGCTACAGAAAAATAGTCTCCGACGCGGCGTTCTATACCGGCTATGGCAACACGGTATTTTACACTGTCTGCGGGACAATCCTGAACGTATGCATGACTATCCTGGCAGCGTTCCCTTTGGCACGCAGGGAGTTTTTTATGCGTAAATTCTTTACAATCGTGTTCATGTTTACGATGTTTTTCGGCGGCGGCATGATTCCTTCATATATCATAGTCACGCGGCTGGGGCTATATAATTCCCGGTGGGCGATAATACTGCCGGGCCTGGTGTCCACATGGAACCTCATCCTGTGCCGCACGTATATCATGTCGGTGCCGGAAGAAATGTTCGACTCCGCCAAAGTCGACGGGTGCTCGGATTTCCGCTTCCTGCTTGTCATATTGATTCCGCTTATCAAGCCAATCATTGCCGTGCTGATAATCTATTACGGAGTGGGCCATTGGAACGCATGGTTCAACGCCTTACTCTACCTTTCCGACACGAACAAACACCCGGTCCAGATTTATCTCCGCAAACTGTTAATCCAGTCCACAAACGAGTTGGCTGCGAGCGCATATGAACAGGAATCGACTTTACAGGTACGCTACTGCGCGATGTTCGTCACAGTTTTGCCTATTATGGCGATCTATCCTTTTTTCCAGAAGTATTTTACCAAAGGCGTCATGGTAGGCTCGTTGAAAGGCTGACCTCGTTGTGCTGAGTGGCGTCTGTCGCACGGGCTTAATCACTTTAAATTATTAAATATAAGGAGTAAATATTCATGGCTTCTCTACCGATAAAGGCATATCGCGGCATATTTGCGATATTGCCCACCCCGTTCAACGCCGATTTAACCGTAGACTACGGCGCGCTTGAAAACATTGTCGAATTTTGTGCCGCGTGCAAAGCGCAAGGCATCGTCACACCGGCCAACGCCAGCGAGCAGCCCATGCTGATGGACGCCGAACGGCAGAGGATTGTCGAGGTAACCGTTAATAAAGCAGCCGGGCGCATGCCCGTAGTCGCCGGCGTCACCTCCGCGAACGCCTTTATCGCCGGGACGTTTGCGCGACAGGCTAGCGCGGCGGGCGCGGACGCGCTGATGGCCATGCCGCCGTATGTTATGAAAGCCTCGCCGCCGGCTATAAAAGATTATTATTTGGCCATTGACCGGGCCTCGGACGTGCCTGTCATCATACAAAACTATGCAGGCCCGCCGGTGGGCACGCCCATGTCGCCCCAACTGATGCTGGATATTTGCGCCGAGGGGGACCGCACGCTATTTATAAAAGAAGAGAACCCCTTCTCGTCCCACCTCATCTCGGAGACGCTCGATATGGCCAAACGGCGGCCTGATAATAAAATGGCGGGCATAATGGGCGGCAAGGCGGGCAAGTTCATTATAGAGGAGTTTACGCGCGGCGCGGTGGGGAACATGCCAGCTTGCGAAATTGCGGACGTGCATGTGAAAATATGGCGTCTATGCGAAGAAGGCAGCTATGCCGAAGCGCAGGCAATGCTCGATCTTGTCCAGCCATTGTTAAATTTTGAGTCGATATACGGCTCGTTCTGTTATAAAGAAGTGCTGCGGCGCAGGGGCGTCATTCCTGCGGCGTACGTCCGTTCTGTGGGCGACCCACATTTCGACGCCCTTGATATAAAAGAACTCGATCGTATCATGGAAGCGATAACACCAGCATTTGCGGTGAAATAATAAAGGATAATCAGCGATATCAAGGAGTGTATTTAAATATGAAAAAAATCAATATTGCTATTATTGGCGCGGGAAGCGCCACGTTTTCCGCCGGGATTGTGCGCGATCTGTGCGTCACGCCGTCCCTTGAAGGCGCCCACATCAGCCTGATGGACATAGACGCGAAGCGTTTGGATATGATTGAAGCGCTGGGCAAAAAAATTGTCAAAGAACTTGGCCGCAGCATCACATTCGCGAAGACGATGGACCGTGAAAAGGCCCTGGAGAACGCGAATTTCGTCCTCAACACAGTTCAATACGGCGGCCACTCATATCCGCTGATGATGAACGAAATCTTTAAAAAACATGGTTATTACAGGGACATGTCGCTGACCGACATATCTCAGTTGATATTTCATTTTGGCCTCGCAAAGGATGTTGAACGCATTTGCCCGGAAGCGTGGCTCATACAGTCGGGCAATCCGGTGTTCGAGGCCTGTACGCTCAACCACAGGCAGACGAAGGCTAAAATATTGGGATTGTGCCATGGACACTACGCATACCTCGAAATCGCGCGCAAAATTGGCCTCGACCCTGCGCATGTCACGGCGCAGACATCGGGCTTCAACCATTGGATCTTCATGACGGACTTCCGCTATAAAGGCGAGGACGCGTACCCGATGCTCGACAAATGGATTGAGGAGAAGGGGCCCGACTACTGGAAGAATTTTACGCCCCGGTTTTCGGACACCAGCCTATCATACGCAGCTTGCGAGCAGTATAAGCTATTTGGCTTGATGCCTATCGGGGACACGCCGCGATTTCTGGGATGGTGGTACAACAACAATATCGAAGCCAAGCGCCGCGCTTTCGGAGGTGTTGGCGGCTTTGATTCGGACGAAGGCTGGGCGCAGTACCTTGAAGGCCTGGGCAAGAATGTCAAACGTATCGAAGACGCCGCGACAGACGCCAGCGTACGCGCGACCGACATCTTCAAGCCCGAGCAGTCAAGAGAACAGATTGTACCCATCATCGAATCCCTCACTTTTGACCGCGAACGCGTATACCAAGTCAATATTCCGAACAAAGGCGGCTTGGTGCCGGGTTTCCCGGAAGATTTGGTAGTAGAATGCCCCGCCGTCGTGAACGGTGCGGGTATACACGGCATTGCGCAGCCGAAGCTACCGCCGCGCGTATTCGCGGCGGGCATGATCCCGCGTTGGCAGGCGGCGGAAACACTGGTCAACGCCGTGATACACCATGACAGGGACATGCTGCTGCTACGCATGCTGGAGTACCACGATACCCGGTCGTTCGACCAGGCCGAGGCTCTTCTGGAAGACGTGTTCGCGCACGAGCAAAATGGTTTCCTACGCGAATGGTTCAACCAATAACAATTTATGAACGGGGGATCCGACAATGAGAAAAACTGCGGTACGCATCTCTATCATAGGCGCAGGCAGCGCCACCTTTTCGGCTGGGATCGTGCGCGATTTGTGCGTGTGCGGCGGGCTGGAGGGCAGCCACATCGTATTTATGGACATTGATGAAAAACGGCTGGGCGCAATCGCAAAGCTGGGGGCGAAGATAGCCGGGGAGCTCAGCACGAATCTCGTATTTTCCTGTACGACTGATCGCCGGGAAGCGCTCAAAGGCGCGGACTATGTCATAAATACCGTGCAGGTCAAGGCAAACGAACTGGACGGGCACGATTGGGTGGAAACCCAGCGCTCGCTGGCAGAAAAGCATGGCTACTACCGGGGGATCCGCCTGCACAATTTGACGCAAATGCATTTCATGCTTGAACTCGCCAACGATATTAAAGAAATATGCCCAGGGGCGTGGCTGCTACAGTCGGGCAATCCTGTATTTGAGGGATGCACATTTATGCACCGCGCCGTCGGGATAAATGTCATCGGGCTGTGCCACGGCCATTACGGTTACAGGCATGTAGCGCGGGTGCTGGGGCTGGATTCAGCCGACGTTACCGCCCAGATGACGGGCTTTAACCATTGGATATGGATGACGGATTTCCGACACCAGGGGCGCGACGCCTACCCCCTGCTCGATCAGTGGATAGCCGATAGTGCGGACGCCTATTGGGCCGACGATACGCGCAGGTACTCCGACGTCCAGATGTCCCGGGGCGCAATACACCAATATAAACTGTTCGGTCTCATGCCCATCGGCGATACGCCGCGTATGGTAGGCTGGTGGTATCACACGGATCTGGAAACTAAAAAACGCTGGTTCGGCAGCCATGGCGGATTCGATTCTGAAATAGGCTGGGCGCAGTACTTAAAGGGCATAGGCGCCAGCCTTGAGAGAGTGGAAAACGCCGCCAACTCCGACGCGCGGGCGACGGATATATTCAAGCCGGTGCAGAGCGGCGAGCAAATCGTGCCGATCATAAACGCACTGACAAACGATGTCGAGGGCGTCTATCAGGTTAACATCCCCAACAAGGGCCGCCTGCTCGATGAGTTTCCGGAAAACGTCGTCGTCGAAGGCCCCGGGCTCGTGAATGGCGCGGGCGTGTTTGGCATAAAGGCCCGCCCCCTGCCGGCGACTGTCGTTGCGGGCGCCATGATCCCGCGATGGCGCGAAGCGGAGCAGTTAGTGGAATGCATGCGCCTGCGCAGCTATAATCTGCTCAAATTGCTGGTGTTGAGCGACGCGCGCACGCGCAGCCTGGAACAGGCAGAAAACCTGATTGATGAGTGGCTGTCTGAGCCGCACAACACACGGCTCGCGAATTATTTCAGTTGAGGCGGACTAGATACATGAGTCAAATAAGCCGATAAGTATACAAGACGCATAAGACATATAAGTCGCATAAAACATATCATTTGTATCAGACGCATTAATGGATTGCGGTACATAGGGACGAACTGTTGGCGGATCGGGGGGCGGTATGATGATAAACGAAAAATTCCCGCAATTAAAAGATTTAAATGGCCGAAAGGCTCTGTATGTCGATGGAAAGCCTTTTATCATTTTGGGCCTCCAATGGGACTGCGACGGCTGCTATACAAAAGAGGACATGGACCCCCTCTTTGAGCATGGCCAAAAAATGAACCTAAACACGGCGTCGCTGCTCCTATACTGGCGCGAGGTGGAGCCCGAAGAGGGCAAGTATGATTTTAGGATGCTCGACCACCGCATTGAAATGGCCAGGAAGCACAATATGAAGATCGTGCTTGTGTGGTTTGCAAGCTACAAGAACGCCTGCCTGACTTACGCGCCCGACTATATTAAAGAGGATCATGAGCGCTATAAAAAGGTGGTCGCCAAAGACGGTAGGCTGCTGCCAAACCAATGCTGCCCCTTAGCCGCAAATACGCACAGGCGGGACGAATTGGCAATTATTGAGATATTCAAGCATTTAAAGGAAGTGGATTCAAAAGACAACACCGTCATTTTGTTCCAAATGGAAAACGAGGCTGGCGTCCTCCAAACGGACAGGTGCTATTGCGATGTGTGCAACGCCATATTCAGCAAGGGCGCATTTGCCGAATATGGCGTCAGGGCAGAAGAGGCATTTACAGCCGAATGCATAGCCAAATATTGCGACTCATTGGCGGAAACGGCCAAAGGCGTCTATCCGCTCCCTATATATATGAACGCATGGTTGGAAAGCTGCTGGAACAACAGTATCGCCGGGCATGATTACCCTAGCGGCGGGCCTGTTGCCGCCATGCTCCCGATATATTTCAGGACGCTTAAGCATGTCGATTTCGTCGCCCCGGATTTATATCAATATAGTTACAAGGAATTTCATTACTTTTGCGATAAATACACGACAATAAACAACCCGCTGTTCTTGCCCGAATGCGCTACCGGCGCGGGCGCGAGAGCGGAAAAAAATGTCTTTTACGCAATAGGTGAGTACGCGGCAATAGGTTATGATCCATGGTCAATTAGCAGGTGCTGCCCCGGGTTCATGACCACGCCACTGGTAAGCTTGTCAAATGGCCGGTGGAGCGGCGAAGCTTATGAATTGCAAAAATCATATAAAATGATAAACGAGGCCATGTACCCGATAGCGATGGCCCAGAACACGGAAAACTTAAAGGTTTTCGTCCAGGAGGAAGGGGATCGCGGCGCTAAACTATCATTCGATAATATCGATGCAATAGTTCAGTATGATCATCCCAAAAATGCCGGCCGGGGGTTTATAGTCAAGTTAAGTGAAAATGAGTTCCTTTGCGCCGGGCTTGGCGCCATCATTCATTTCACTATGGACGGCGGGATTAAAATACCGCTAGTTGAAGCCGTGCAGGGGAAATTCATCGATGAAAAATGGCTTCCGTCATATCGATTGGCGCGCGAGCGGGAGCCATGGGATCCCATACGTTTTTTGGATTGCAGGATCGTAAAAATCACATTAGATATAAATTGAAGCTATTTAATGGGTAAATAGGCATAATTTGATAAAACAAAGAAACATGGGGGCGGTTCTGTTAATCTTAGATCATTTGAGCAGATCAACAGAACCGTCTCCTTGATCCACATTTTCTTTTGCTTTTCTTTTCGCTTCATCCACCATATACCAGACATACGACCATATGCCTTTTATGCTCGCGGTGATCGATATGGCTATCCAAACGCCGGGCAGCCCCAGCCCGAGGGTGTGCGCCGATAGGGCATAGGCCAGCGGCACACGCGCTATGTTGCACGCAGTGCTGACAATGGCGGGCTGCACGGTTTTGCCGATGCCGCGGAACATGTTTGACGCGACGCCCTCCATACACATCGGTATCTGGCAAATGGCCAGGATTCTAAGATACAGCGCGCTGCGCTCTATCAGTGCCGCGTCGGGCAGGAAGATGCCGAAAATATATTTGCCGGGCACGGCGAGCAGCAGCGCGACAAAGGCGCCGTAGCTGACCAAGACGGCGGTGGCCGTCCTGCGGGTCGCGTGGATGCGGCTCCATTTGCGCGCGCCATAGTTCTGCCCGACAAACGATATCAGCGCCGACCCGAAAGCTCCCCCCACCAGCCATGTGAGCGACTCAATCTGCGAGCCTACGCGGCTAATCGCCATGGCGTCCGCGCCAAAAAACGCTTCGCGCCGGGACGTCGCCATCACGAGGAACGTGAACAGGAAGCTTTCCGCGCACACGGGCAGCGCTTTTTTGAAAATCCATTTGATTTCGTCCGGGCGCGGCGCGGCGAGGAGCTTGGGCGACTCGAATGGCCGCCTTTTGCCGCGCGCAAAAGCATAGGCAATCATAACGCATGCAATAGCCTGCGCGATGGCTGTCGCATAAGCCGCGCCCAGTACGCCGAGCCCAAATGTGAATATAAGGAGGGGATCGAGCGCCATGTTTACGCATGTGCCGACGGCGTTGCATATGAATGGCGTGCGCGAGTTGCCGTATGCCGTGTATGCGGCGCCGAGCGTCGCGGTTACGAATGTGAGCGGGATCGATACGGCCACGGTCGACAGATAGCTCTCGGTGAGCGCGACC
>WRLR01000047.1 GCA_009777515.1 Oscillospiraceae bacterium
GCGACGGCGTGAGGGTGCGGTGGATGTTGGGAGTGGTGGATTTTAAGGGTGTGGCTGAAGATGCAGGGGTGCGGGCAGGACGCCCGCGTACCCAGGGGGGGGCGGTAGTTGTTGGTACGCAAACGCGGGTGTATAGAACCTATAAAAATTATATATATTTCATTACATGCTCTTTAAACATACGGTCCTCGATGCAGATGTGATCCATCCACCATTTTTTGAGAAAATCCATAAAGCGGAATGGGTCATGCTCCAGCACGCTCCTCTTACCTATGACAGCCAGTTTGTCAGTCAGTTCTTTGTGCAACCCCATATGAGCGTCAAGATCGGGGAAACGGCAACGTTCCAAAAAGTCCACTTCTATTTTAAAATGTATTTTCGTATAATCGTACATCATATCGATAATAGGGATGAGCATATCGGCGATATAGTGATTCTGTATGCCATAGTGCAGCGAATTGATGATGGTGACTATGCCCCTGTGCTGCTCGTCGATTATGGATATCCCCAAGTCGTATTCGGGTTTCCACGTGATAAAAATATTATGCTTGAGATGAATGTCTGACATATTATGATCTCCTATCTTCTCCATTTCGTCCCATTATCGATAGTATACCCAGCAGCATTATGGGCAAACGAATAATTGTACGCCTGCCTGCATATTGAATTTTTTTGGCAGGCAAAAAAATTATTGATGATTATTTTTCGTTTATTGTGTAATGTAATATTAGAATAAACGGTTATAATTATATGGGCATATATTAACCCCGTTTTTATGTACAGCGCACATAGTGCTTAGCGCGGGCCGTATGCGGCGTTTATGAGACGTTCATGCAGCGTTTATGCGGCGTTTATGCGGCGTTAATGCAGCATTTATGCGGCGTTTATGTGAGCCATGTAGCTATGGAGGGCAGATTTGCTATTTATAATGGTCTTGTCGTTTTCGTCCGAGATCGACAGGGACAAGTTCGACCTGATATATAAAAAATACAGAAACCTTATGCTGCACAAGGCATATGATATCCTCAAAGACCCACACCTAGCCGAAGACGCTGTCAGCGACGCCTTTTTGAGGATATACAAGAACATACGAAAAATTTCCGATCCGCTCTCCAACCAGAGCGTCGCCTTCATTATAACCATAGTGAAAAATACGGCCCTCACCATATATAGGAAGGCCGGCAGGGCAAGGGGCGAATCCATTGACAGCGAAGCGCTGGACGGCGTGGCCGACGGAGGCATTGATGTCGAATCGAGCGTTATCGCGGACATTGAGGCGGAACGGATATATATGCTCATCGATGGGCTGAGCGAGCGCAACCGGCAGGTATTTTTGTTGAAATACGCCCACGGATACTCCCATGGGGAGATAGGCAAGATGCTGGGTATGGCGGAGGGCAACGTCACCGTCACGCTGCATAGGGCGAAAAAAGTTTTGATGGGGCTGTTGCGCGAGAACACTAATGCTAACGATTAAACGAAATGGGCAGAACGAGCGGGCTGGGCGAGCCGAGTAAGCCATACCGTATAGGTTGATCGGGAAAAATAGGCAAAGCGGGCATGCTGGGATAAATGAAAAGAGTGTTGTAAATGGCTGGCGTAGATAAAAACATCATATCGGGCGAGAGCGGCGGCGAAAAAATGGAAGAGCTGTTCGCGGACATGGCCAAGCTGTATGCTGAAGACGAGGGCGATAGGCTTCATGACGAGAACAATGTCATTGGCGGCGAGGCGCCTTTCGCGCTGTCGGCTGGATTTGACGATAAAGTTTATCGCAAAATCCGCATGGAAAAATACAGGCGCCCGGTATATATATCCGGCGCTCTTGCCGCGTGCTTTTTATTGATGTTGATTGGCGTAAACATATTTTCATCCATTTCTGGCTACCTCAGATACACGGTTGGCGGGGTCATGTTGGTGACCGACAATTCCGAGGTCGCGGAGGAGGATGCCGATATAGGTGGCGTAGGTTTTTCGGGCGCTGCAGGGGGCGCAAGCGGTGCGGGCGGTGTGGGCGGCACAGGCGGCGTGCCATTCGCGGGCGCTGCAGGCGGCACGGGCGGCGCGCCATTTGCGGGCGCTGCGGGCGGCACGGGCGGCGCGCCATTCACAAGCCCCGCAGGCGGCGCGCCCGGCCATGAGATGATTGCCCTATCCTTTAATCTGCCTCCGAATTTGAGCATCACCAATGTGACGCAGGACATCGGGCAGACGGTTTTCCATATCAATGAAGCCAACAGCGACGACATCGTCCTCATAGCCGAAAAATCCGGGGCAGCCGGCGGGACCGGCGTTTATGATGAAGACCGGCTGAAAAGCAGAGGCTTGAAAGAAATTGCAATCAACGATACAAAGGTATTCGCCGTCGCCAAAGCCGACTACAGCTATCTGACATTCCAAAGCGAAGGCATAATCTACAGCATGGCTTGCAAATACGACTACAACACGATTATCGCGCTATGCGAGTACATATTGTAAGATGTTTTATTTAAAAATATCATTTAGATATATACGTAGCCAAAAATATTTTTGAATTGTTATTTGAATTTATTTATAAAATTATTCGTTTTTACTGTAATGTTTTGAAATCTCCCGGAGTTAATATAATCAAAGCGGCAAATAGAAAAGAAAATAATAGCCGCGTTAAAAGGAGATGACAAAATGAAAAAAGGAATTCGCACAGCAGCATTGCTGGTAATGGCTATTGCCATCATTATGTCCGGGTGCTCGGCAGCGCCCCAAGCGAACCAAGCGCCGGATAATATGGCGGCGGCGGCGACAACGGTTGCACAGACGACGGTTGCGGCAGCAACTACGGCAGCAGCGGCAACTACCGCAGCGGCGGCAACTACCGCAGCAGCAGCAACTACCATAGCGGCGGCGGCGGCTACAACGGCAGCCGGGGTGGCGCCGGCCGATGTGTACTTTAACTGGGCCGACGGTAACAATGTAGGCGGCGTCGCAGGCACGGGCAGCATCGGCCAGCAGGCCAACAACGAAAGATACATCGAAATCGTCGAAAACGCGGAAGTGCCCGTCAGCAGCCAGTCCATGTTCACATTTTCCATGAAGGTGGACACAGCGGCGTACAGCAACATACAGCGCTATATCGAAAACGGAAGCCTTCCGCCTGCGGATGCTGTAAAAATCGAAGAAATGATCAACTATTTCCGCTATGACAATGACTTGGCATTTTATAGCAACGATCCCTTTGCCATCAGCACGGAAATCGGCAGGTCGCCGTTCGGCGCGGGCAAATACCTGGCATATGTCCGCGTCAAGGCCAGGGACATAGATAAAGAGCAGTTGCCGCCGTCCAACCTGACGTTCCTCATTGACACATCGGGCTCAATGAGCTCATACGAAAGGCTGCCGCTGCTCAAAACGGCGTTCGGGATGCTCGTGGACACATTGACCGAGGACGATACTGTGTCCATCGTTACATATGCCGGTACCTCCGCCATTTTGCTCGACAGCGTGAACGGCGCCGACAAACTGCGCATCCTCGACGCCATCAACAGCCTGGATGCGTCCGGCTCGACAGCCGGGGGCGAAGGGATTAGCTCGGCCTACAGGCTCGCCGAAAAAAACTTCAGGGAGGGCGGCAACAACCGCATCATTTTGGCCACTGACGGGGATTTCAACGTGGGCATATCGAGCCTCCCGGAGTTGGAGCAATTGGTGGCCGCGCAGCGCGGCAACGGGATCTACCTGAGCATACTGGGCGTCGGAATGTGGAACCTCAGGGACGATATCATGGAGACGCTGGCCAAGCACGGGAACGGCAACGCTTCATATATTAATTCGGTACAGGACGCGAAAAAAGTGCTGGTCGACGAGCTGACGTCAAACCTGTACGTGATTGCGGACGACGTAAAAGCGCAAGTGGAATTGAACCCCGACCACATAAAAAGCTACAGGCTCATCGGCTATGAAAACAGGGCGCTCGACAACAGGGACTTTGCCGACGACACAAAGGACGCGGGTGAGATTGGCGTGGGTTCCGACGTTGTGCTATTGTTTGAATTTGAATTGAACGGCGACAACGGCAGTGACGACGGCAGCGAACTGAAATATGCAGCGCCGGTTCAAAACATAACACCCGCCATACGCGGCGGCGGCAATGGCAGAGGCGATGGCGGCGAGGTCGCTACGCTGCAGCAGACAGGCTCAGATTATCCCAACGAGCTTTTCGAAATCCGGCTGCGTTACAAAAACCCGGGCGAGGCCGAGAGCCGCCTCATGCTCCATCCAGTCGGCGTCGAGCAGTTATCGAACCAAAGCAACAGCAGCGACTTCAGGTTCGCGGCGGCAGTGGCTGGCTTTGGCCACATCCTCCGGGGCTCCAGCTATCTAGGCGGCGTCACGATAGACGGCCTCATATCCGAAGCGCAGAGCAGCCTGGGCCGCGACGCGCAAGGCTACCGCTACGACTTTGTTAAACTGTTGATGGACTACAAAAATATACGCTGACCAGCGCGGCAATAATAAATCGTATAGCGTAATGTATGTATAAGGTAAATTATTCGTTTTAATCGATTTTGGATGTCATGCAACGGTGCGATGAAGACATCGTACCCTACAGGCACAAATGTGTTTTCGTAGGGCGCGATGTTTTCATCGCACCGCGTTCTTGTCCCCGCGTTTGTTGGCGGCTATATCATCTTCTCCAGTTCGACGATCCAGCTCATCCAGTACCTGCCTGTCGCCAGCAGCGAGTGGTTAAGGAACACCAGCTCCCCAATGTTATGTTCCGCAATGAATTCAGCCAGCGGGAAAGTATCAAAGTAGCGCGGCTCGACCGCGTACACATGCTCGTAGTTGTTGGCGAGGAACGGCAAAAACGCGTGGCCGTACGAGTCGCGCACGACAATGACGGAGCGCCCGTTGGCTACGGCGCTGTGCATATACAGCAGGCGCATGTCGCCGCCGTAGAACACATTGTAAAGGTTCGTGCCGAGCTCGTCGCTGTCGGTCTTTAGCACCTCGCCCTTTATGCCCTCGCTCATGGTGGCGTCCTTGAAGTTCGTGACCTCGACGTCAAACATCGGCTTGTAGTAGCGCACATAGTCGGGCTCTTGCTCAAGCAACGCGCTGTGCCTGTCCTGGTATATCTGCCGATAAAGGCTGCCCAGGAAGCCGTCGAGGCGGTCACGTTCCATTGCGAACCTGTAAATGGGCGAAAAACCGGCGGCTCTGGCAAATTCGCGGTAAGAAAGGAAAGCCCCGTCCGCCGTCCAGTGGTGATCTGTGCGGAAGTATATGTAATTGTCTTTCTCTTCCATGTAGGCGTCGTACGAGTCCACCAGCACAGCGTTTTTCATCGTCGCGGCAAGCAGGTTGAAAGCCGGCTTTTGCTCGTTTTGCAAGCTCCGGTAGTTGTCCGGTAAATAAAGTTCGGAGGCTGACGGCGGTATGACGACATATGTGGGCACGCCGCAATGCTCTGCGATGGCGTCCACGATTTCGGCATACGCTATGGTCCGGCTCTCGCTGAAAACGAAGACTTCGAAAGCCTGCCCGTGGACTATGGAGACGCCGGTCGATTCGTTGGCTTCATACCCGTCGCTCTGGGCAGTGGCGCCAGCGACCAGGCGGGTCGTCTGTTCGGCGCTTTGCGTCTGCGCTGCGCTTTGCGTCTGCGCGGGCTGCGTCGTCGTCTGCGCGGGCTGCGTCATCGTCTGCACTGTTGTCTGTTCTTCTGACCCAGTCGTTTGCATTGGCTGCTCCGCCGCCTGCTCTGTCAGCCCAGCCGTTTGTGTTGGCTGTTCCGCCTCTTGCTCTGTTGTATGTGCAGTTGGCGCCATTGTTTGCGTGGGCTGTTCTATCGTACTCGCATTATTACCATATTTGCGCGAAGTCTCCATTTCGAAGGGAGCACTTGCGTTTACAGTGGTTGCGGCGCTGGTGCTTCCGCTATTGGCGTTTTGCTGCGCTTCGCCATTCGCCTGTGCTGTTGGTTCCGTATGCCCTGCGGCATGCGTCGTCGGCACAGATCCTGATGTTGCCCCAGGCTCCTGCGATCCGTCATGTGCGCCGCTGTTTACAGCGTCCAAATCGGACGTTCCATAGTCGTCCAAATCGGACGATCCAAATGCGTCCGACGCAAAATCCAGCGCGCCGATGCCAACGCCGACATTGCTGCCGCCACCGCCATATCCATCGTCGCCGCCACTTCCGTTGCCACTTCCAACTCCCCCGCTTTCTCCTCTCCCGCTTCCACCGCCGCCGCCCCCGCCGGCGTTACTGGCCTCTGGCTGTAAGCTACCCATGCCCATGCCATCTGTCGCAATAAACACGACGCCATCGTCGTCCCCGGGCAACGCCATAGCTGTGTAAACCGACTGTATCCGCCTGTTGGCCTGCAAAAATACATCCCTGAACGGAAACGCGTCGGAATAGTATCTGTCAAATTCCATGTAAAAATCACGGTTTACGACCCGGCCGTCCCATATAGCGGGGAACGCCGCCAGCTCACGGTTTTCAAAATCAGAAAAGTCCCGTTTTTCTACTGCGAAAAATAAAATTGAGAACACAAACAAGCTGCATAGAAAAACCGCGCAAATTGCAATATTGCCGATACGCTTTAAGCGACGGACGCCAGTCGAATCAATCCTGAGCATTGAAGCACCCATTGAAGCCCTCATTGAAGGCTTCATTGCATCCCCAGTAACGCTCATAGAAAAACCAGATGAATCCCTCACTATATCCTTTGCAGCCCTCACTGTACCTCCCAATGAACCCCCATTTAACTAAATATACCCACCTGCCAGCCTGTCCGCCCGCCTGTCTACCCGCCTGTCCGCCCGCCTGTCCGCCCGCTTTTCAGCCCGCCTGTCCGCCCGCCTGTCCGCCCGCCTGTCTACCCGCTTTTCTGCCCGCTTTTCAGCCCGCTTTTCCGCCCGCCTGTCTGCACCCCAACGCAGCGGCGGTCAAAAACGAAAATACAAGAACGGGCTGAACGACGAACTCACCCTGACCGCGCTGCACACAAGCAACAGCCCTGCAGAATATATAAATGACAGCGATGTATCCATTACAGCCGCCACATAACTATTTTTGCGCTCGCCCCAATTCAAGGCGCGCCCATACAACTGCTTGCCCCAGGGCATCGACGCTATCAGGCAGACCGCCAAAAACGACAAATTCTCCGTTATCAACTTAACGGTTTGCAAACTGGGCTCCGGGCGGTACGTAAACATGGCGACGATCATGTCCCAGGCCCTGGTGAGATCGGTAAAATAAAACACGCTCCAGCCGAGGAGCACCGTAAAAAAACAGCACGCCCAGCTCAGGACCGACGGCAGCTTCACCGGGATCAACAGCGACAGGTACTTTTCCGCTATCAAAATAACGCCGAAGTAACATCCCCAGACCACAAAATTCCAGCTCGCCCCGTGCCAAAAGCCGGTCAGCACCCAGACAACGGCGATATTGCGAATCTGATATTTACGGTTGCCCCCCAGCGGTATGTACACATAGTCCCTAAAAAAAGTCCCCAGCGACATATGCCAGCGCCGCCAGAACTCCGTTATGGACTTAGAACTGAACGGGTACCGGAAGTTTTCCATAAATTCGAAACCCATCATCCTGCCAAGCCCGATGGCCATGTCGGAATAGCCGGAAAAATCGAAATATATCTGAAACCCGAACAGCAAAAGGCCTATCCAGGCGCCGAGCGTCGATATGCCCGCCAAGCCGCCAACTGCGGCGCCAGCCGCGCCCGTCATCCCCAGCCCATCACGTATGCCGCCCGCCACAGCCTCCGCCAGTCCGCCCGCGACCCCTCTATGAACCTCCACGCCCAAGTACCCCGAGCCCCCGGCGGCGACGCCCAGCAGCCTGTCCGCAATGCTACCTGCATAGTCAGCAATCAACACCTTTTTCGCGAGGCCGCATGTGAACCGGACGACGCCGGCAGCGAACCGCTCGGCGTTGATATACCGCCTGTCCAATTGCCTTTCCACGTCGTTGTAGCGCACTATGGGGCCCGCTATCAATTGAGGGAACATCGCCACGTACATGAGGAACTTTGTCAGCGATGTCTGTAGCTTGGTCTTGCCGCGATACACGTCTACCGTGTAGGTCAATATCTGGAATGTGTAGAACGATATGCCGATCGGCAGCTTAATGCGCGGCGCTTGTATGCCCAGGCCAAACAAACGGGAGGCCGTCTCGACAAACAGCGGCGCGTATTTATAGAAGAACAGGAAACTGACGTTCACGACGACGGAAATGATCAAAAAGATTTTCGCCTTGCGTGTGCCGCGATACCCGTCGATTTGGAACGCGAACCCATATGCCGAACCCGCAGCCACGAGCATTAGCAATATATATACAGGCTCGCCCAGCCCATAAAAAAGCAGCGAGGCCGCGAGCAGTACATAGTTTTTGGCTTTCAGCGAACGCGCCAGCCAATATGCCAAAATGCACAAAGGCAAAAACGCGTATATAAATGTCAGGTCTGAAAATACCACGTTGCTCTAGAATGCATAGCCTTTCATGTAAATAAAAAACAGCGCATGTCAGCACAACCACGCGCCACGAATATTTTAACATACATAAGCGTTAATGCAAACCGGGCGAACGCCCCGCTTGGGTACGCGCGAGCGACCGGTGATCTGGGATGGTCGTCACAACGAAGGACGCAGTGTGGGGACGACGGACGATCGGGGCGGTCGTCCCTACGAAGGGCGCGTCTCGCCAGCATTCAATAAAATACGCATAGCCAAATGCAGGGCGGGTCGGAGGATGTGTAGGCGACCTTGTGGCGTTCATGCGGTTTTATTATGAGCGTATCGCCTCTTGACAGCGCCAGGCGCCTGCCGCCTTCGTACTCGATTTCGGCGGCGCCTTCCAGCAGGGCAACGAACTCCGTTTCGGCTTGATCGTACCAGCCTGACACCTGCCCTGTGCTGACGATGCGCTCGATTCTAACGCCACAGAAGCCAACGGGAACGTTGGCAACACTGCTCCCGCCATTACCGACGCCGCCGTTGTCACCGGTGTAACCAATATCGCCATCAACGACGCCACCAACGCCAATATCGCTATCGCCGCCCCTGCCGCTGCCTGCGCCTCCGCCGTCGCTGCCGCCGGGTCCTCCCCGCCCGCTTCGTCTCTCCGCCAACACAGTCGTCAGTTCTTCCACCAAGGGCAGTTCGGGTAGATCAAATAAGTTCATGGTGTTTATCTACAACTTTCAATGTGATTTTTATTTGTAATTACAATTGAAATAGTTAATATATGGGTGTATAATCAAACTATCTTATTAGAAAGGGGGGTGGTCATTATTTGTAAGCCTAGTGACATGCCTCTCCGGGAGGTAGCCCGATAAAGTAATCGAATCGGTAATCCCGGTTTTGGCATACTAAACGGCGAGGCATGCCGTAGCAGTGCGGGGAAGCAACCATACTTCCCCGCATGTTTTTTGCCCATTTATCCGAAACGGCTTGCACGTGCTAAGCTATGTGCAAACTATTTTAGCCCATCCAGCATACCAGCCCCAACCCACACATACATACATATATACATACGCCGCGCCAGCCGCGCCAATTGTACGCTAAGCAGACCCTATCGGCGTAACAGCCCCACCTATCCTAACGCTGCGTCACATCTGCCCCGGCTGCGGGCTGCGTCACATCTGCCCCGGCAGCGGGCTGCGTCACATCTGCCCCGGCAGCGGTATGTGATCGATGCTGTGGACCGGCGTCCCTTCATACTCCGTCCATTTGATCTCCTCTGTCAGGACGGCCGCGACGGCGACGATGGAAAAGCCTATCTTGCGAGACATCTCGAAAAACGCGTTCATAGTGCCCCCGGTCGATATCACGTCGTCGACGGCGACGACGCGTTTGTTCTGCAGCAGTTCGTAATGCTCGCGCCCCAGATAAAATTTTTGCGGCTCCGGCGTCGTTATGGACTTGACCTCCAGCTCCACCGGGTCGTTCATATAGAGCTTGAGGCTTTTGCGCAGCACAACATATTCGTCGTGCCCGTACAAGCGCGCCAGCTCCTCCGTCAAGCCAATCGCTTTCGCCTCCGCAGTGATGAAGATGTCGAACTGCGCGCCCGATTCGGCAATCTTGATCTTCAGCTCGTTCGCACACACCTCGTTTATTTTCGCCTGCCCCATCAAATTAAATGAATATATGCCAAACCCGCCCTGCGAGACGACGAGCGGCAGCGCCACCTCGGGCATCCTCGGGCCAAAGCAAACGTTCCAATGCGGCGGCCACTTGCCATCATGAGTCTTCATTCATATCCCCCTGTAACATCATTTAATAGAATTTATTGGCGCCGCCCCCGGTTGTCCGCTCCGCCGCTACTTCTTTCTTGCGCTAATTCATCGATGGTCTTCACAGGCACGCGGTGCCCTTTGTAATCGGCGTAGCGGGGCTCGACTGCTCGCGGCCGCCGCTCCGCTTCTTCAATGGCTTTTGCATATTGCGGCAGCCACTGCTTTTGGGCAATCAACATATCGTCGACCATCTGCCACACTTCATCCGTGTTACACACTGCCCCGACAAGCGGATCGAGCAGCATCGCCTGGCGCAAGAGCAGATCGTCGCCGGCGACCCCCGCCAACACGCCAAGCCGCTGGACTGAGATAGAATTGTTCAGCACAGCCGCGCAGCCATGCGGGAGGTCTCCGATATAAGGGATATTTACCCCGTTGTAGTCGACATATCCGGGAACCTCGATTATCGCGTCGTCGGGCAGGTTCGTAATGCACCCGTTGTTGACGACGTTGAAATGGCCCCGGTAAACGCGCCCAGTCTCAAGCCCTTCAATAATATATGAGCCGTGCTCCGAGCTCCTGTTTTCATCGGTGAACGCGGACGGCGGTGCGGCGAGCCAGTTGGGGAAATCCGTCTCGAACCAGTTGCGCCCCTCTGTGCAGACGCGTAGGTAGCCGCCGGTCTGGCCGTCAATCCATCTGTCCATGTGGATCCAATTGGGGATGTCCTCATGGCGCTTGCGGTACCAAGGGAGGTATTCTGATAGATGCCCATTGCTTTCGGTCGAATAATATCCAAACCGCTTCATCACGTCTATGCGGCATTTTTCCGTTTCGCGGTACCTTTCATGGTTCATGAAGCCTTCGAGTATCCGGCTCTGCGGCACTTCGACGCCCCGCACCTTCACCGATATGTACCATGTCTGGTGGTTGATTCCGGCGCAGATTATTTCAACGTCTTTTATGTCCTCACCCAGGACTGCCGCTATCTGCCGATGCCCGCCTTCCACGCCGTGGCACAGCCCCAGCGCCCGGACGCCGCCGTATGCATTGAGCGTCCATGTCACCATAGCGTTCGGGTTCGCATAGTTGAGCACTAGGCAATCCGGCGCCGCGACTTCGCGGATATCCTTGCAAAAGTCCAGCATGACGGGTATGTCGCGCTGCGCGTACATCAGCCCGCCTGCACAGATGGTGTCGCCGACGCACTGGTCGACCCCGTAGCGCAGCGGTATCTCAATATCGGTCGTGAACGCCTCCAGCCCGCCGACGCGCACGCATATAATGACATATTTCGCGCCCCGGAGCATTTCCCGCCGATCCGTCGAGGCGACAAGCCTCGCGGGGATGCCGGCCGCTTCGATGTCCCGCTTGCATAACTGGGCCACCATATCCAAATTATGCTCGTTGATGTCTGTAAATGCGATGTCGATGTTCTGGAATTCCGGCACCGTCAGGATGTCGGACAGCAGCTTTCGCGTAAACCCTATGCTGCCCGCGCCGATGAAACATACTTTGAATTTTTTTTGCATATTATTATCCTCCACCATCCTCCACTATCCTCCACGCATTTCATTTTTTTCGCGCGCTTTTGCATCATGATATTACTTTTTTGTCGCCAGCACAAGCGAAATGACATGCGCCCGCCCCCCGTTGCCCCTCGTCGCCACCCGCCGACCCACTTCGCCCCTCGACGTCCCCGTCGCCTACTGTCCTATCATACGTAACATAAATTTTCATGAATAAATAAGCCTTTATATCCATAATGCATTGCAATGAATAAATAATCAGATATAATCATATTGAACGACATTCTTAGTTGCCATATTAAATGGAGGTAGTTTATGTATAATATACGCGAGGTTTTACGAAGATCGGCAAGATTAATGGCTCTGACGCTGGTATTGCTTGCTCTACTCGCACCTGCGCTATCGGCGTCGGCGGCGCCCGTCGACCCCGCTTACGCGGCGGCTTTCCCGGACGCCATCTTCCGCGCGGAGGTGCTGACACTGCTCAATGCCGATGGCGCCGGCAGGACGAGCGCCAGCCTCGTCACCGCCGCCGACAGGGCGCTCCTGGCGGGCTGGGACAGCCTGAACATAGCCGACAGGGGGATCGCGGATCTGACGGGCATAGGTTACATGACGGGCCTGACCACTCTGAACTGCGGCGACAACCTGCTGACGGAGCTGGACGTTTCGGGCAACACGGGGCTTGTCACGCTGGGGTGCTCGGGCAACGACATAGCGGCGCTCGACTTAACCGCAAACATCAATCTCGCGGAACTGTATTGTTCCTATAATAATCTGGCGAGCCTTGCCCTTTCGCAAAACGCGCCGCTGGACTACTTGCAATGCAATCTCAACATGCTGACAGAACTCGACGTTACGCATTACCCGCTGCTTGAAAACCTGTACTGCAACGAAAATCTGTTAGAAGAGCTGGACATATCGCAGAACCCTTTGCTTATTGACCTGTGGTGCGAGAAGAACAGCATTGAAACACTTGACGTTACCGGCAACCCCGCGCTCGTGCAACTTGGGTGCTCAAACAATAGGCTGACGGAGCTGGATATATCGCAAAACCCAAACCTGGTGAGCCTGTATTGCGCCTTCAACAGCTTTACGGAGCTGGACATATCCGCCAACGCGGCGCTTACCGAACTCTGGTGCGGCAGCAACGAAATCGAAGCCCTGGACGTAGCGCAGAATGCGGCGCTATACATGCTGGTGTGCCCTAGCAACCGCCTGACGGTGTTGGACATATCAGCCAACACCGCCCTCGTAACATTAAACTGCTCCTACAATGAGCTGGACGAACTCGATATCAGCAGCAACGCCGCCCTCACGATGCTCAACTGCGACGGGAACAACCTGACGGAACTCAATGTCGCCGGCAATGCCGCCATCGAGGAATTGTCGTGCGACAACAACCTGCTGACCGAGTTGAACCTGGGCGCAAACACCGAACTTACAGCGCTCTGGTGCGCCGGCAACATGCTGAGCAGTCTTGATTTGACCAGCAACCATAAACTCAGCTATATATGGTGCCTATATAACAATTTAACATCATTGGCCCTACCTCAAGGCGATGTGTTGGAAAATCTTTATTGCAATCACAATGAACTGGAAGAGTTGGATGTGTCGATGTGCACTGGGCTTATAGAACTGCAGTGCTACGATAACGCGCTCACGGAGTTGGACGTATCGGCGAATCCTGCGCTCCGGGAGCTTTATTGCGGCATCAACATGCTGTCAGAACTGGACGTATCAGCTAATGCAGCGCTCGTTGTACTTTACTGCGACAGTAACAAACTGACCGTCCTGGACGTTTCGCAAAACACCGCGCTGGTTGAAATGGGTTGCGGCTTAAATAAGTTGAAAGAACTAGACCTTTCGGCTAATCTCGCCCTGGACTACGTGCACTGCAGCAACAACGAACTGGAGAGCCTGATTCTACCAGCCGGCGCAACATTAGAGCAGCTACGATGCGATAACAACGCGCTCGACGCGCTGGACGTTTCCCAAAACCCCGGGTTAAAGGTATTGATGTGCGGCTCGAACAATCTGACGTCTCTGGACGTAACCCAAAACCCGGCGCTCACAGTGCTGCATTGCTTTTGGAACGAATTGGACGCGCTGGATGTTTCGCAGAACCCCGCCCTCGTGGAGCTGGGGTGCGTCAATAACAAATTCCAGGAGCTGGATGTGTCAAGCAATCTTGCGCTTGTGAATTTTTACTGCAGCAATAATTTCTTATCCTCTCTGGATGTCTCGTCTAACGCGGCGCTCGCCGATTTCAAGTGCGACAACAACCGACTGACAGGGCTGGACGTGTCTAATAACACGGTGTTGAGCCACTTGGATTGCCGCTACAACTTAATAGAGTCGTTCGATGATGTGAAAGGGTGGCAAGACCTGGGGCTGACGCTCAACGACGTCGGGCAGGTGGAACCTTCGTTCTTGTACTATTCGCAGAGCATCGGTATAGTCCCGGTGATATGGATCGACAGCCAGCCGGAAAATATTGGAATTGAGATACTCGACGGAGTGGTCGTCGCAAGCGGCAGCCTCGAAGTCGTGGCATCCATAGAACCGTACAACCTAATGACTTACTACTGGTATCAGCGCGTCGGCTCCGACGCGGATCTGGATGTGGATATATTTGTCGGCGAAGGCAGCCGCCTCGAATTGCCCCCGCCGCCACCGGCAGCGCCGATAGACAGCTCGGGAGTGTACTATTACTACTGCTTGATCGGCGCCGAATTCGCCTCGAGCGTCCTCAGCAACGCCGCCGCTGTCACATACGATATATCGGTGACTACGGGGCCCACATTTGCCGAAGCCTTCCCGGACCCAGGCTTCCTGCAGGCGGTACTGGACATGCCCGAATGGGGCGGCGCCAGGACGGGCGACAACGTCATCAGCGCAGCCGACATGGCAATAATAAATAACCGCACGATATGCGACGTCAGGGGCTACGGCGTGGCCGATCTGACCGGCATCGAGTATTTTACCGGCATAACGCGGCTGCTGGCTTCTAACAATAGCCTGACCGAGCTGGATTTATCGGGCAACCCGGCGATTAGAGAGCTAAACGTCGAAAACAATCTGCTGGCGGAGCTGGATCTGTCCGCGTTGGGCGAGCTACAGAGCCTCAATTGCAACCTGAATAATTTCACCGCCCTTGATTTGACGGGGCTTAACAACCTTACCGACGTCACATGCAACAGGAACCCGATGACGGAGATTAAGGTTGCCGGGCTGGCCAACCTGACCACATTGGGATGCGGCTCAAATGAACTGGCGGAGCTGGATTTGACAGGCCTTAGCAGCCTTGAGAATTTATTCTGCGACAACAATCTGCTCGAATCGCTCGATTTGACAGGGCTGGGCGCGCTGCAGTGGGTGTGGTGCTACAACAACCTGCTCACGGAGCTTGACACATCTAGCAACGCAGCGCTTGAATGGCTTAATTGCTCGGACAACCTGTTGACATATATGAACGTGTCATCCAATGTGCTGCTCGAAGCGCTGATCTGTGACGGCAACTATATTGCGGACCCGGACGACGTAGTTGGGTGGCTGGACATTGGACTCACCATTAACGACCCTTCGGACTTGTTTGGCGGTACGTACCGCTACTATGAGCAGAACACAGGCGCCTATGTGACGGGCATCGAAATCACCTCGCCGCCGGTCAGGACGGAATATGTCGCAGGCGATATGCTCGACCTCGCGGGCCTTGCGGTGACGGCGGTGTACAGCGACGGCACCACGGCCAATGTCATAGACTTTGTGGAAGTCGCGCCGGCGCACGGCACAACCCTCAACACCGTCGGCGATTTGGCAGTCGAGGTCAGTTACACGGAGGGCCGCGTGACGCGCTCGGCCAGCTTTACCGTCAATGTGGCGGCGCCGGATGAACCGGACGAGCCAGATGAACCGGACGAACCAGATGAACCCGACGAGCCGGATGAACCCGACGAGCCCGACGAGCCCGGCAATGGTGGCCCGGGCGCGACCACGCCGGGCGGCAGCGTAAACTTCCCGTCGAGGGCGGGCGGCGCCGCCCCGCCGCCATCAACGCCGACCGGTAGCGACACTGCGACCACGGAAGATATTGACGACGGCGGGACGCCCACAGGCGCGACCCCTGGCCGCATGCTGCCCAACCCCTTTGAAGACGTATCGGCGGACGACTGGTATTATAACGATGTGATGTTTGCATACAGTCGCGAACTGATGATCGGCACAAGCGAGAGCCCCATGCTGTTCAGTCCAAACATCGCAATGAACAGGGGCATGGTCGTGACGATACTGTACCGCATGGAAGGCAGCCCCGCTACGCGCGGCCTGGCCAACCCATTCAACGACGTGGCCGATGGCGAGTGGTACGCGGACGCGGTCAAATGGGCGGCGGCAAACAACATCGTCCTCGGCTACGGTGACGGCAGCTTTGGACCTCTCGACAATGTCACAAGGGAGCAGTTCGCCGCCATCCTCTGCCGCTATGCAGATCATGCCCGCATCGATCTCCCCAATTTGCGGTTCTATCCTGGCTTCTCCGATGAGGCCGACATCGACGACTACGCGAGAAATGCGATCCGTCGCCTGTACGGGGCGGAGATAGTAGGGGGCAAGCTGGGCGGCATGTTCGACCCGAAAGGCCAAACAACCAGAGCCGAAGCCGCCGCCATGCTGCACAGGCTTTTAAGTTGATAACCGCGATTGATAGACAGATGATAACGATCAATTAATAACCGATCAATTATTAACCAGCAATAAATTTCAGGCCGATGCCCATAAAAAGCATCGGCCTTTTATATGGCGAGCTATAAACCAAAAACATCATCAGAATAATTACATGGGCGCATATTGCATTGTGTCTTATGTGTCTTATATATGGCCATATTCTTACAGGATACCGGCGCCAGAAACGTCATTCACATCACAATAGTCACCACCTAGGGGCTCGAGCGAAAAGGCTATTTTGGCATCGCTCAAGCACATACTCACAATGAATTAGAGGTTTGCCATATGTCATTTCCCGTATTTTTCCATCAAACCGAAAACCATGCTTTTCATAGAATCTTCTTGCTCTTTTGATGTCTTCAAATACCCATAGATAAATTTGCTTGCACCCTGATCGTTTTAACTCGTTAATTTCAAAATCTAACAGTTCAATACCGTGACCTTTGCCACAAAAATCCTCAATCAAGTAAATCGCCCATATTTCACCTATGTCCGGTGTGTCGCTGTTGCGATTTTTATTGATAACGAGAAATCCAACCATTCTATCCTCGTGCGTTACACAATAATATACGCAATCGCCGGGATTCGAAAAAACGTGTTTATACCTTTCAATTCGTTTTTCCCTGTCCAGTACCATATTATTTAAATAATCATCAGGCACTATTCCTTTATATGCGGATTGCCAGCATAAAATTAAACAGTCTGTAAAGATAGCCGCATCTTTGGGCATCGCCTGGCGAATAGTTAATTCCATTTTGCTCACCCACAATAATCGTTATTTTCAGATAAAGTATAGCATGAAATTGAAACGCAAGGTAGCGGAAGCGTGAAAGAAACTTACAGGCCAGAAGTTGACGCAAAAAAACAGCTACGCATATTTGTTCCTTACTGACGAGGAAGAGGATATCAACCACGAGATAGAAGCTCAGAGTTTAAGGAGGCTGCATATAGAAATTGAGGACGGCGTGGTATTGATAATCGTGTTTTAATATTGTTGATCATTATATATAATTAGAGTAATGGTGAGGTGGTAAAAATGATAGATATAAAAAACATGAACCAAAATGTAAAGATGGAGCTAGAACGTTATGTTTCATTCATATCTAAAATAGACGGTGTGATTCAAATTTACTTATTTGGCTCGCATGCTTATGGAACGCCAACTGAGGAGAGCGATATTGACTTGTTGGTAGTTGTGCATGATGGCATTGATTCGCTAAAAATCATGCGTGCAGTCAGTGCTGGCCTGCTAAATAGACGAGTATCTTTAGATGTTTTAGTTGATAATCTCAGTGAGTTTACAGAGCGTTCAAAACCTGAACGCGTGACATTACAAAGAGAAATAAAGAGCAGAGGGGTATTGGTTTATGGTTAGCCAAGATTGTCTCGAATGGTTAAGATACGCGAGCATGGATATTGATTCCGCTCAGCAGTTATACACACATCAACAAAATCCTCGGCAAAGGCCTATTGAGATAATTCTTTACCACTGTCAGCAAGGTGCAGAAAAATCATTGAAAGCATATATGGTCCAAAATGGCCTTTTCCCTCCTAAAACACATGCCTTGCAAGAACTTCGTTTGATTTGCATGCAATGGAACAATCTATTTAGCAACACACGCATCATTAATCATTGTACATTTTTGGATCCGTTTGGGATAATAATCCGGTACCCTAAACATAATATATCATTGGATTCATCTCAAGCAGCACGCGGACTCAACAGCGCAAAACGTATTTATGATTTTGTGTCTGAGCAATTGGGACTAGAAAAAATTTATTTTAATTGATAGTGGAGCGTTAAATGCTGCGCCGAGGGCGAAACGCCCGCGCGCCACTTTGTACCCGCACGCCGCGTTACTTCGCGATAGTACTCACGCCACCATACTTTCGTGCCATGCTAGTGGCGGCTCCGCTGTGACCACTATTACATAGGCACATACTGAATTGTGTCTTACGTGTATTATGTGTGTTATGTGTATTATGTGTCTTATGGATGCAGGAGGCGCCGGTGCATACTTGTAAAAGTTGAATAGCAGCGGTATAATTAAGTCGGCTAAAATCATATATAATCACCTACTTTTAGCCCGAAATACAGTAAATTGTCTCGATTATTATGTATTTATGGGATAAACTATATATAAATAAGCATGTTTTAGCCCACTTGTATAAATTAATATCATTGGGGATAAATATTGAAATGTACCGTCCCCAATTTAATTTTAATGGATAAAAATATTGATTTGAGCGCGGCTGGTATTGCCTGCCGCGTCTTTTGCAACAGCTTCTATTATCTTTTCGCCCGGCGCAGTAAATGCCACGGGATAAATGCCGTACGTCGATGCGATAAGCCTGCCATCCGCGTATACCTCAAAGAACGCCACGCCTATGTTGTCTGTCGCACTGGCGCTAATATATACGGGTTCGCCCACTGATACTTCCGTTTTGTCCGCAATAAGCGATATTACAGGGGGCTCAACGTCGGGCTCGTTCGGGATGTACGGCTGTTCAAACAGTATCGACGTTTGGATGCGGAAGACCGACTCCATCGTGTGGCGTTCCGCGTGAAAAATGTCAAGATCGTAGTCATTTCCGACTATCAGCAAAGGGTTCCCTTGCGGATCCTTTATATCGTCCAGATTCACGCTGGCAGACATCGCGCCATGCAACCCGCCCAGATCGATTACAAGCTGGTTGTCGATAAACACCCATAAGTCGTCGTCGCCGGTGAAGCTGAACACCTCGCCGCCCCGATAGGTAAACTGTTTATGTATCTCCGTCGTGAAATGGTAGTTGTGAGTTCTGCCCTCGTTTCCCCATAGTTGGTCGTCAATAGGGAAAAAACTATTGTTGACATAGTTATAGATTTGCGAACCTGGATATGTTTCCGTGAGAACGAGCTCAAACTCTGTCGACATTGAATAATCGGAATCGTGGTACCATTGGTAAAAACTTTCGTGGCTAGCCGACCCGTGCAAACCGGTAAAAACGGGCGTTTTGTCAACCCCGAGTCGTTCTTCCACCATGCCAGTGCCGCCCACTGACGCCCAATTCTCGAAATCTGGATGGGACATGGGATCGTTTGGGTTATATGCCTTGAAGTCGCGTATCTGCGCCTCCATGTAGGTGATAGGCGGGAAAACAGCCAGAGACAAGGATTCCCTTGCCTCGTTTCCGGCGGCGTCCCTTGCGATGGCTTCGACGATTTTTACGCCGGGCGTGGAAAAACTTACGGTATGCCGGCCCTGCTCGGTGGAAAACAGCCTGTCGTCAATATATATTTCAAAGATGAACACACCAATATTGTCTTCAGCTGTCGCTTCTATCCAAATTTGTTCGTCAACATAAAATTCAGGTTTTTCGGCTGTGAGTGAAACTGTGGGCGGCTCGGTTTCCGGCCTTTCTATTACTATTATGATAAGCATTTCGCTCGCCTCGTTACCGGCTTCGTCGCGGGCGACCACTTCTATGGTTTTTTGGCCGGTTGTATCGAACGATACGGTATGTCTGCCCATATCCTTTGAAACCATCTTGCCGTCAGCGTATATCTCAAAGAACGCGACGCCTATGTTGTCCGTGGCGCTTGCGTCGATCCATATTTCTTCGTCTATATATACGACAAGCTTTTCCGCATCAAGGTCAATGATTGGTGGTTCTGCGTCGATGGGGGGCTGTGGGGTCGGCGATGGGGTCGGCGATGGGGTCGGCGATGGGGTCGGCGATGGGGTCGGCGTCGGGGTCGGCAGCGGTGTTGGCGATGGGGTCGGCGACGGGGTCGGCGACGGGGTCAGCGATGGGGTCGGCGTCGGGATTGGTAGCGGTGTTGGCGATGGGGTCGGCGATGCAGTCGGCGGTGGGGTTGGCGATGGTGTTGGCAGCGGGGTCGGCGATGGGGTCGGCGATGGGGTCGGCGATGGTGGTGTGGATGGTACAGGCGTGCTGGGAGCAGGAGTCGACGGCGATGGCGTGCTGGGAGCAGGGGTCGATGGCGATGGCGTTGCCGGCGAGGGCGTGCTTGGCGATGGCGTCACCGACGCGGGTGCGCCCGGCGCGGGTTCGTCTTCTAATATATTGTCTGGCTCATCTTCATAGGTAATGAAGCGGAGCCGGGCGATAATCGCTATCCCTTCGGCCCTGGTCAAATCTACCAACGGGCGGAATGTTCTGTCAGGATAGCCAAAAATATAGTCTTGCTCCACCATGGCCAACGTACTGTATAATGCCCAGTCCGGAATGTCTCCCTCATCGATAAACCCGGTCGAGGTTATTGTAACTTCCAGTTTTAACATTTTAGTAAAAAGCTCGACCACCTCGGCTCGGATTATGTTTTGTTCGGGATTGGCGTTCCCGTTGCCGTCGCCTTCTATGTAACCGGCTTTTTTAGCTATGGCGAACGTTTCGGCGTACCATGCATGCAAATCGATATCAGGGAAATTGTCATCGCCCGGGGATGTATAACCAAAAGCCCTGTTCACAAGGGCGATGAACTCCGCTCTTGTAATTTTGTTCTCCGGCCTGATAGTGCCGTCTTGATATCCTTTGACTATCCCCCTGTTTATGAGATAGTCGATTTCCGTCCTGGCCCAGTGCTGTGAATAATCGTCATTTATTTCCATCGCAGTTGTTATGGCTGATGTGGCTGATGTAGCCGATACAGCCGATATAAATTGATGGCTGTTATGTGAAAAAGCCGGTGTTACGCTGTGAAATATTAAGCATAAAGACAAGATGGTTGGGATGAATTTGTTAAAATATGACTTTTTCATTATGTTTCCCCTCAACTATTTATTGTGGCCAGGGCCCGAATTGAAAAAGATGCTTATTTTGCGCAAAAAAAGCAAGCTGTTGACGAAGATGTGTTATATAGTCATAAATATTATATAAAAAAAGTTATTTTGTATATCTATTTATTTTTTAAAAATAAAAAAACCATATATCCATATGGCCTGCCATGGAATATTTATTAGGCGATTGAGGAGAATTATATACAGTGTGCCAAGGATGGTATGTCGAGGGTGGTGCGACAGGCGCGGCGCGCCGGGGCGCCGCGCCCTACATTCTGTGATAGGTTGCAACAGCCGACTGCGATGGGGGCGCGGGGGCGGGTATGGGCGCGGAGGTTGGGTTTGTGGTGGGGTTTAGCCGACTGCTATTGGGGCTGCGGGGGCGGTTACGGGCGCGGAGGCTGGGTCTGTGGTGGGAGCGGTGGAGGGCGCTGTGGTGGGAGCGGTGGCGTTGGCGCCGGACAGGATGTCGGCAGATATTGTCAAGTCGTCTGATTGCTGGGCGGTTGGGTCGGGCTGTTGTGAAACCACCAAGTCAGCCTGCGCATCGCCAGTGCTTGCGGTTTCAGAGCCGCTTGTTCCGGTGGGTGTAGAACCGATAGAAGATGATTCGGTAGATGAGATTTCAGATGATGAAGCTTCAAATAATGAGGTTGCAGTTGATGAGGTTTCGGTAATATTAGTTTCGGCAGATAGTGGGTCGGCGGTTTCTGTTCCGTCAGCTAATGTATCGGCAGCTATATCTGTAACGGCAGACGTTGCTGCGGGCGTTGAGTTAAGGGCAGTTGTATCGCTGGGCGTCGTTTCGGCAGCCATTGCTTCGGCGGGTGTTGTATCTGTGGCTGCCGCTCCTGTGGACGCCATTTCGGCTGCGGCGTCGGTTGATGTCTCTTCTGTGGGCGTCGCCTCTGCGGAAGCCGTTTCGGCTGCGGCGCCGGTTGACGTTGCGTCTGCAGTTGTAGCCTCTGCGTCGCCGGTTGATGTTGCATCTGCAGCTGTTGCCTCTGCGTCGCCTGGTGTACCTGCATCCGCTCCCGCTCCCGCGCTTGCGCTTGCGTTATCGCCTGAATTTCTGCCCGCCGGGAGTATCGTCTCGATGTTCATCCCCGGCTTCCAGTCGCCGCTCTCGTCCTTGGCGTACAATTCGATGTTCATTATAATGCCGTTTTTTACGCTATAATATAAGACTACGCCGCGCTCCGTGTCCATAAATTCCACGTCCGCGTTGGCTTTTTGCGCGTGGAAGTTCGCCGTGTCGTCAAAATAGGACGCGGGGAATTTATTGACTATGTCGCGCGTCGAGTCGCCGATACGGAGCGCCCGAGGCCCCTCGTAGTCCCGCGAGTTGACGCGCATAGCTTTTACGACGCCGTCGCTTACATATAGATTCAACCCAGTGTACTCCACGATGCGGTGCACATATGTCACATTCTCCCCGTCCGGCTGCACGCCTTTCACCTCTTCCTCGGTGATGTAACGCGGCGGACCGAGCAGCCGAGTCACTTCCGCCTCCTCCATGCCCGGATACAGGCCCCCTTGATACAGGCCCTCCATATCGTCGGTTTCATACTCCGGCGCCGGCGGGAGGATGCGCAAATCGCCGTCTCCAAAGCCAAACAGCGTGGTCTTGTCAGCCACATAGTCCTCCAGTTCGTACACGTACAGCGATTGGCATATCCGCTCGCGAAGGTCAACGCCCGTGCCGTCCGGCGTCCATACCCCGGCGGCGAAATCGAGTGCCGCCGACCGCAGCGCGCACATTATCCCGTAAGCGACGCCGTAGTGTCCCTCCATCGCCTCCGACAGGCGCTCGAACTGCGATATTTTTTGCGACAGTTCCTGCGCGTACGTATTCTGGTAATATCTGGGGTACTCCGGAGTCGAATATATCAGTTTGTTCAAATCGCGGTCTATGCGGAAGACGTCGTACCAAAATAGGCTCCGCATCACGTCGCCCGACATGCCGTCGGCGGTGACATAGCGTTTTATCAAAACCTCGCGGATACCGTCACGGTCGATGTCCGCGATATGCGCCTGTATGCGCGCGGAGTCCAAAAACATCTCCTTCGCATTGCCGAGATTGTCGTAATATTCTATCAAATAGCTGATTTCGTCGGGGCCGAAAATCGTTGCGGCGCCAGGCGTTATGACATTACCATCGGGATCAAAGGGCGTGATACGATAGATGCCGTCCCTGTATGTGACCCCGTCCTCACGTACGATCGAGTAATAATCCGCCAGTTTTATACGTACCGTTTCGAGCATGTCTCGATATTTGCGGGCGCCCACATTGCGGATGGCGGCTTCGAGCAGGTCATACCTTTCGCGGAGGCGCTCGTTTTGATACATGAGGCTCAATAGCCCGTCGTACGCTTCGGCGCTTTGTATATTCATGCCGAGCGCTTCAAGATAGCATGCTTCGGACTGGGCGTCCATGCCGCAGGCGGCGTACGCGTCCGCGAGCGTGAGCAGCGCTTCGAGGTTGGATGCGTCCGCTTCGTACCACATTTCGCACAGCCTGACGTACTGGGCGGCAGTGCCAGAAGCGCCAGAGGCGCCCACGGCGCCCCTTGCGCCTATGCCTTTTACGCTCGCAGCGCCCTTTGCCTTCTCGACAGCCAGCCCCAGCAACACCGCTGCGGCTTGCTGGTGCCCGGCTTCCGACACGCTGGTTATGATGTCCAGCGCCTGTGAAAACGAGCCCTCCCCAATGTGCGCCATTGCCAGCTCAATCATCGCCCCCGTATGTCCCGGGCTGATTTGCAACCAGCGTGAATATGCGGCGACGCTGAGTTCATGGTCGCCGATGCGTGCGCACAGCGCGGTAAAATGAAGATAGTCCGAGGCGGCAAGCATGCCGGATTCTAGCAGCGCCGACGCGACATCGCGGGCGGCAGCTCGGTCGGCAGCCCGATCGGTGGCGACGATGGATTCCAGATGGCCCATCGCGGCCGCTTTGCTGTCGGGATATTTTTTTAGGTATTTGGAATATAAGTCGGCGGCTTTTTGATATTCGCCGTCTTCAAGAAATTGATCTGCTTTTATAATATAATTTTTAACGGCGTTGTCCGAATATGATGTGACAGCCATGAACGAACCGAAGAGCACGGCTGCGATTATCATTGACGTCACCGCTATTTTTGACATCCTGTCGGCTGTGCGCAGCAACCCTGAATAAAACCCGCCGCCGCTCCCGCCGTTTCCGCCGTTCCCGTTGCCCATACCGCTACTGCCACCGCTTTTGCTTGCATTTTTGCCGCCGCTTTTGCCGCCGCTTTTGCCGCCGCTTTTGCCGCCGCTTTTGCCGCCGCTTTTGCCGCCGCCATCCCTGCCACTCCGGCGGAGGCGCTCCCCCGAGTCGAGGCGTTTAATTGTGCCGGCGGAATTACGGCCGCCGGTCCGACGGTCTGCAGAAATACGCAAAACCCCCGCCCTTTACCGTAGTGCTCAGCCATCTGCCAAGATTGACTTCCAGGCTTTTCGACTGATCATAGTAACGCAAAATATATGAAAACCCATCTGCGCCTGCGCCTGTGTCTTCGCCTGCACCTTCGCCTACGCCATCATCTGTGCTTTCGCCTACGCCATCGCCTGCGCCTTCGTCTGCGCCTTCGCCAGCGCCTTCGCCTGCGCCAACGTCCGCCACGCATTGCAGTTCGTATACCGTGACCCAATGCCAACTTGACAGTTGATCCTCTACTTCGCCTGCGTCCAAGTTCAAAAATGCGATTGGCACATCCTCTGCCAGGCCGTTTTTTATGAAGTCGACGATCTTTTCTAGTCCCGGGCGCATATCCGCCTGCGGCGGCACAATGGTATATTGGTACCAAAGCCTGATGCCGTACTTGCGTCCGAACCTGCACATGCCCTTAACAAATTTTTTCACCGTGTGCAGCCCGCGCCGCTTCGGCCGCACATATAAAAACACGTCGTTCATTGCGGTCAGGGCGTCTTCAACACTGTCGTTTTGGTATGGGATCCTCTGCGCCCCGTATCTTTTTTTCAGATACATGATGATATTTGTCGCCGCGACAGGCCCGCAGCCCGCTCTCCTGCGAAACTCGATCCTGTACCAGTCCTGGTTGCATCCGTACAACATTTCATCATCCCGCCGGATACACATATGCTCCGGGCGCGATATCACATACGATTCATTTGTCATCCCAACTCCCCGACTATGTTCGTTCCGATTTTACCCTCTTTTGTTCCAAAAATAACAGCGTTGTCCGAACACGGCGTTTATCTTATATATTATCAACCATCTAAACACCACAGCATCCCCAAATCCCTACTCTCAAATCCCTACTCTCAAATCCCTACTCCCAATTCCCTATTCCAAATTACCTACCCACCACTCTCTAAGCCTATCCCCTATACCCTCTTCAAATACAGCCCGTAGTCCATGCGATCGGGCTTCGCCGGCAACAGGCACTTTCCGGTCGTCCCTATTGTTATGATGTCCGGGCTATCCGCATTTATCCAGCAGCCCTCGCGTGGGTCAAACAGAACCGCCTCGAACTGCGTCCCTGTTTGCTGGCTCCGGAACTCGCAGCGCGGGCAGTCCACCTCGAAGAATATCAAAAACTCGGACCTGTCAGCCATACCGGCGCAGTACGCCCACCCTTTGTGACCCCGCTCGTCGCCGAATTTGCTGGGGGACACATATTCGGTACGGGGGATCAAGTCCCTGTACCTGTCGCCCACAATACCGATGAACGCCAATATATGCCTGAGCTGATCCGCCGATGGGTAAGTCAGCGTGTCCCAGTATTTAAAAAACGCCTCGGGCTCGTTGTTGCCGTTCCACATGCCCTCGCAGCCGTATATATAGCCGGCCAAGCCGCCGGACAGCAAGCTGCCGTACAACTGCGAGCGGCTCCGCAGGTTCGCCTCCTCGCAAAACGCGTGGACATGCGCGTCGTCGCGCCCCCCGCCAAAGGACGCGCCCGGATAGTACGGCTCGCCGTTCATCGCCGGCAGCGGCGGACTTTGCTCGAATATCTCCGTCAGGTACCAGCACCCGTCATGCTCCCGCACGGCGTTCCCGATTTGGTGCAGGGTCAGCCATTTAGCCTTGTCGGTGTGGCCGAAATTGATGAACGACGAGGGGCTGGAGTTGCAACTGACCAGCGTCCCGAAAGGCGGCGGGCCGTAGCGCTCGATATATAGGTTCGCCATATGATTGTAGTCGGACGCGGGTATCGACACATGCGGCGAGTCAAAGTGTATGGGGCTGAATATGCAGTTGTAGGTGTGGTAGCGGGCGAAGATGAACTGGGTATAGCGGATAAACGCTTCCGGCCATTGGTAGAACTGCTTGAAACATGTGCTTAAATCGCGGCGGATGGTTTCAATAAACACCGTCATGCCCTGCGATGTTAGCCATGCCATTTTCCTGTCAAGGTATTTAAAATATGCGTCGTTCGGACGCTCCATGTCCGGGTACAGGTCGCCGTAGCCGGGAACTTTTCCGGGGAACAGGAACGGGAACCCGCCTTCGTTTTTCATCTCCTTCACGCTGTCGCGCGGCGTTATGCCGTCGCTCAGCGTTTTCGCGGGGTGCCTCCAACCGGAGCGCAGCACATAGCCTTCGGCGGTTTCAAAATGCGCTGGATGGCCGTCGTCCCTCCAGTTGGGGAGCGCGGACAGCGTGGCGATGAGGTTGAAACCCTGCTTTTTCCTGTGCAGGACGACGTCCTGGAACGATCTGCAGCCGCCGCTGGAAACGCACGCAGCACCGCCGGATGCACCCGCAACATCCCCGCATTTGTCGCTGCCGGGCGCGCCTTTCGCGTTGCCCATTGATGAACTCGACATACCATCGGCGGCTTGGTTTTCGCCTGCGTCGCCGTGCCATGGGAATCTGTCCGTGAATATAGACCAGATAGTGTCGCCCAGCAGGTACACCGGCGTCCCGTCCGCGTATTGCAAGGCGCGTCCGTTCGCGGTCGCGGCGATTATGCCCCTGCGGCTGGGGTTTTCGATTTTTTCAGCCTCTGTCCATTCCACCGCTGTAAATGCACCGGACACGCCGTCCAGCCCCGGGTCGGCGACGCTGCTGTGCGTCGTATACGACCACTCGCCGGGGCGCATAGCTGCTATGCGAATCTTAAAAGTGCCGCCGCCGTCCCAGAACCCGTATATTTTTTTGTCGAACTGCGGGCCGGTCAAATGCGCCCAAACGTCGACTTCCATGTAGGCGTTCTTATAATCGTTTCGGGCCGTCAGCTCAATTTCGACAGTCTCCCACACATGGACCTGCATCATACCCTCCCCTTTCTGGAACATGCGCGGATCAAGAGAACCATCCCCCTGATCCGCTGTCACTCCCAGCCGCCCCACACGTCCGGCTGGTAGCCGATCGTCGCCTTCTTCCCGTTGCGCACGATGGGCGTCCGGAACATGCCTGGGTTGTTAAGCAGTCGCTCTTCCTTGTCGGCGTCGCCGGCCAGGTATTTTATGTATTGTTTTTCATATTCTTTCGATTTTTCGTCGACCAGAGTCGCCATGTCGCCGCCAACAGCGGCTTTTACGCTCTGGTACTCGCCTTTGCTCAAACCGTAACGCAAGATGTCGACATATTGGTACTTGATCTTCCGCTCTTTAAAATAGCGTTCCGCTTTTTTAGTATCAAAACATTTCGCTTTCCCAAAGATTTGAATATTCATGTATGATCCTCTTCGAACCATTCGTTATACAGCGACGCAATCCGCTCTTCCAGCTTTGATTTTTCTTCATACAACAGGCTCAATTTTGTATACTCCGACGCCGCCAGAGCCAAGTCTATTTCCGCGCCTAATCGCCCCAGCTCTTCCTCCGCCTCATATATCATTCTGTCGGCTTGGGCGGGTTTTTCGGCGCCGCCATGCCCCTTGTTTTTGGATACGGGATTCTTCGACGCCGTTTTTTTCGTTTGGGATTCCGCACGCCGGGACGCCGCCTGCTTCCCTGTCACCTGCTTCCCTGTCACCTGCTCCCCTGCCACATGCTTCCCTGCCGCCTGCCTATCATCAGCCTGCTCCCCCGCCGCTTGCCAACCAGCAGCCTGCCTATCTCCTGACCGCTTCCCCGCCAAAGGGCGGGCCGCAGCCCTACTGAGAATTTCGGTATATTCGTCATATCCGCAGTTGAACTCTGTAATTATACCATTGTCCATGCTCCAAATCTTGTTGGCAAACCTATTTAAGAAATACCTGTCATGCGAGACGAACAGCATCGTGCCCTCGAAATCGTCCAATGCGCTCTCAATCCATTCCCTCGACATGATGTCCAGATGGTTCGTGGGCT
>WRLR01000048.1 GCA_009777515.1 Oscillospiraceae bacterium
ATACGCAGAAACCAAGGCAGGCCTCGTCGAAACGACCCCCGCCTCTGAGCTGGAGTCGCCGAAAATCGTCAAGCGGCTCCCGCGCTATTTGAACATCGACGAGAGCAAGCAGCTTTTGCAAACGGCGGGCGAGTCGGAGTCGTCGCAGCGGGAGCGCAACTATGCGATGCTCACCCTTTTCCTCAACTGCGGGATGCGCCTGTCCGAGCTCGTCGGTATAAATCTGTCCGGCATCAGGGGCGACACGTTGACCATCATAGGGAAAGGCGACAAGGAGCGCGCGATCTATTTGAACGCCGCGTGCAAACATGCTATCGACCAGTATTTAAAAGTCAGGCCAAAAGCGAGGGCTTCGGACATAAACGCCCTGTTCCTCAGTTGCCGGGGCGCGCGGATCGGCAAGAACATGGTCCAGCGCATCGTCAAGCAGTCGCTCGGGCTAGCCGGGATAGACACCACTAAATATTCAACGCACAAACTGCGGCACACGGCAGCCACGCTCATGTACCAGCACGGCAACGTGGATATACGCGCCCTGCAGGCCATCCTCGGGCACGAGAGCATATCCACGACGGAGATATACACGCATTTAGACGCGCGCCAGCTAAAAGAAGCCGCAGATAGCAACCCGCTGGCGGGCTTCATCGCGGCGCCGGGCGGCGGGGCTGGTAAAGGGACTATTTAATGAAAAAAACACTGTTTTTGCTTTTCTGCACCATATTGATGACGGGGCTACTGTTTTTTTCGGGCAGTTATCTGTTGGACCTGGTCGCGCTGTCGGACACGCTGGACCCCGCTCAAATCGACGTCGGCGCCGGCGATGGCGATGGCGGCGGGGCGGACCCGGCGCCGGGCGACCCCGATTTCCGCGTGGGCCTGCCGGGCTTTTCGTTCTTCGCGCCTTTCAATGCCAACGCGTCATACGACTTTATGGACGTGCTGCGCGGTTTCAAGCAGGAAACGGGCGATTCCATTAACATTTTGGTTCTCGTCGGCGATTCGGGCGACAACACAGACGCGGTGATGGTTATGCGTTATGATCCAAAAACTTCGGATTTTAACATAATCTCCATACCTAGGGACACATACATAACGCTGCAGGGCTATACATTCCACAAAGTAAACAGCGTATATAAGGTTAAAGACGGGCCCGAGCGCTTAAAGGCGCTGCTGGAGGGCATGCTTGGGCAAAAAATAGACTACTATGTAAATGTGAACCTCAAGACAGTCCGCGAAATCGTGGATCTGCTCGGTGGCGTGGATTACGACGTGCCTTGCGACATGGTATATGACGACCCGGATCAGAACCTGCACATAAACCTGAAAAAGGGCCGCCGGACGCTCACGGGCAAGCAGGTGGAAGGCCTGCTGCGCTTCCGCATGCCGAACTCGTGGACGCGGGAGGTCCGCCAATTCTACGACGGCTCGGACATCAAGCGCATCGAGCGCCAGCACGATTTCTTCAGCGAAATGATAAGGCAAAAGCTCAACGTAAAATATGTCACCAAGGTAAGCGAGATTATAGACACCGTGTATTCGAATATACAAACCGATCTGCCGCTGTCTGAAATGCTAAAGCTAGCGCGCGGGCTGCCCGGCATATCGTCGGACAGTTTCCAGACCGCCACGCTGCCGGGCGAAGCCAAGTATATCGGGGGCGTCTCTTACTATATCCACGACGCTGAACAAAGCCGGGCGCTCGCTGCTTCGATGCTGGGCGGCGAGGCAGCAGCCGATAATTACTAACTTAATGACTCATAACGCCAATAAAACGAGTTGTAAAAGTTATAGCGCTATACGAAACGCGCGGTGCGGGCGCGTGGCGCCCCCGCACCACATTTTAATTTATTGTATTAAATAGCTGTCAATGCAGGCTTCTATATAGTTTGCGTATATAGTCGCAACCTCCGCGCGGCTCGCCAGGCCTTGCGGGTCGAAAACATTCCCCAGCTTGCCGTTAATAATGCCTGCAGCGCGCGCCTTTTTTACGGCCTCGAGCGCCCACGGCGAGATGCTCGCTTCGTCGCCAAATGCCATGAGGCTGCCGCCCGCCCTGCCGGTTCCGGCTGCTCCCAGCGAGCCGTCGGCGTTTCCGGGATTTTCTGTATCATTGCCCCCAATAACGGGCAACGCGACCCCTATATAATCCAAATAATTTTGAAGCATTACCGCCATTTGCTCGCGGCTGATATTGTCGTCCGGGCCGAAGCTGCCGTCGCCATAGCCATTGACGATGCCCAAATCGGCCGCCCATTCAACCGCTTCTGCGTACCATTCCCCGACCGCGACGTCGCTGAACCGGGATTCGGCGGATACGGCATATGCATCGAGGTCGGCGCCGTCCAGCCGCGCCAGCACCGTGGCGAACATGGCGCGGGTCATTGGGGCGTCGGGGCTGAAAAGGCCACCGCCGACGCCGCTGAACAAGCCGCGCGCCGACACAAAGATTATGTTGCCCGCAGCCCAATGGCCGCTTGTGTCGGTAAACCGCATTCCATTGTATAAAACCTCATAGACGCCTGTGGCAGGCGAGACAAAAACAAGCTCGCCGTTCTTGTATCTGCCGATGGGAACCAAGGCGCCGGAAGCGGCGCCTGCGCCTGAACCCGCTACACCGCTTTCGCCAGCGCCTGCACCGGAACCTGCTATGCTGCTTCCGCCAGCGCCTTCGGCGCCACCTTGTGCGCCTTTCCTGGCGGCAACCAGCCCATGCCCTGCAAAGTCGTCCGCAGGCAGGGCCTGCGCCGCCGACGACACCGTCATCCTATAGATAATCGGGTTGGCCGGGTCGTCATAGCCAATGCTCTTCTCGTCCGACGCCGTGAGGATGTCAAAGTCCATGGAGGCCTTTTTGAGGCTGAACCGCAGCTCCCTGTTGAGCTTGGCGAGGTTCACCAGCACTTTGACGCCGAGGGTCACGCTGCCGACGCCCCGAAGTGTGATGGTCAGCGACACTATATGATCGCTGCTTATGAACCACTCGGGCTTTAAATCCAGCAGCAACCCATTAACGCCGTTGATATTGCTAAAGTCGAACCGTATATTGCCGCAGTCGCAGCCTTCGACTATTTTTATTGCGACAGCCTCGTCCAGCTTGATGGCCAGGACGCCGCTCTCGTTGATTAAGTACGGAATATCCGCGCCGTGAACAGTTATGGTACCGCCGACGCCAGGGCCAGCCTGTGTTTCGCCGCCCGGCGCCGCGCCGACAGGCACGATACCGCCCGCATTACCGCCGCCGCTCGATGTGCCACCGCCTGTCGCCCCACTGTCTGTCGTATCGCCGTCCGTCGTACCGTCGTCCGCCGCCGTAACGCGGACTATGCAGTCGGCATAAAAACCGCCTTCCTGCGTCCTGGCTGTCACGACGCACGTCCCCTCGGCGATTGCTGTGACAAGCCCTGTCGGGCTAACGGTGGCGACGGTCGAGCCGCAGCCGGCGGACCATTCCACGTTTTTGTTTGTCGCTTCCGGGGGCTGCACGGTGGCCGTAAGCTGCGCCGAGCCCCCAATATACAATTGCAATTCCGTTTGGCTGAGCGTAACGCCCGTTACCGGCACTTCGCCAACGTCCGGCGCAGGCCCTGCCACATACACGTTGACGTCGGCCTCGAAACTGCCATCGACAGTCGCTGCAGTCACATAACAGACGCCGTTCCCGATGGCCGTGATAAGCCCGCCGGAGTTGACCTGCGCAACATCGCCGTCTGACGACGCCCATATTACGCTTTGGTTCGCCGCGTTTTGCGGCAATATCCGCGCCTCAGCCTGCGCGGTCTCGCCCACATCAAGGAAAAACCGCTCCGCATTCATTTGGACGCCTTTGACCGGCACGGGCGGAGGGGCGGTAACCGTCAGGACATACTTTGCCCCGCCGCCACCGCTACCGCCGCCGCTTCCGCCACCGCCGCCACCGCTGCCGCCGCTACCGCTGTTGTCGAACCCGAGCGGGACCCCGGCGTAACTTCTGACGACGGGCATAAAGCCGACATGATAGGTTTTGCCCGGTTCGAACGAGCCACCGCCCGGGTTGCCGGGTTCCCCGTCCAGGACGAACCTGAACGACTTTGCGACGGTATTTTGCTTGTATTCCACGGGGTCTACCGGTCGGAACGAACCCATCAGGAATTCGTAGCCCCCCAGCGGCGCCCCGCCGTCGGCAAGCGCTTCTGTGTAAACGCTGACGTTGCCGGAATTTACGCTGGCTTCCGTAACATACCTGTCAAAAACGATCTCAATAGTGTCGGGCGCCTCTGTCCAATATGCGCCGACCGGCAGCGCCGGGCCCATGTACTCCAGCGCCTGGTGCACGTCCAGGCGTATCGGCGGGACGTACATCTCCTCGCTGTACGCCGTTCGATAACCTTCTTTCTCATACATGACCATCCAGTTCCCTTTTGGCACATCCCACGCGTACCAGCCGTCGCGCATCGTGACATACGGGTTCACCTGTCCGTACCACTCCATGTCGAAAACCGACCACTCGCCCGAGCCAGTGCCTGCGCCAGTGCCAGTGCCCGTACCCGCGCCAGCGCCCTGCTCCGAGCCCTCCTCGAAGAGCAGCGTGGCGGTGACGCCCTCCAGCGGCTCGTCCATCGCCACCTCGTACACGACTCCGCTGGGGTCAATGATCCAAGCAGGCTTGATGGCAGGGCTTCTTCTACGCGGGTCGTAGCCCCCGCCGGACCCGCCGCCATCATCAGGGCAAAATACATGCCTGTCCCCTCTGACCATTCTCTCAATAGTCGCCAAATCCTTTTTGCTGGCTTCATTGGCCTCCCAGTCCATAAAGAGGCCCAAGCCGTACAATGCCAGGCTAGCATCTTCCCGATCCTTAAACAATGTGCCCGCAGTCAATGCAACGGACATGCCCTGCTTCACAATATGGCGCTGTACGCTCCTGTTGTATAAAACATCATATGTGTCAAGGCGATTCGCAAACGCTTCGTCACAAAGGCTTCTTATCAATTGATCCATATTGTGAAAAATTCTCCAGGCGTCTGTGTAGAATATCGTCTGCTCCGAATATTTGTCCGTATATTCGCCTACCACGTAAAAAGCTTTGCCAGCAGTAGAGCCGGATCCATACTGCGGGGGCAGGTATACCACCGCATAGAATTTACTGGAAGCAAATCTGCCTAAAAAGTTGAACTTGTATCTATAATTATATACCTGGAACCCCCTGTGCCTGCGGTTGAACTCGCCAACGTCCTGCGGGGGCGTGAATCTACGCATCTCCGTCATACTAATGCGAACCGAGGCGTTGCTGTCGTGAATGCCCTCTATTAGATAGGATACATTGAACGAGCTGCCTTGCATGATTTCATATTCGACGACGCCATGGCCGAGATCTGCGATATCAAGCTCGGGATCCTCCATGCCTAGATCCGGGTCCTCTGCGGGCGTCCCCTCGTCGATCCACGTCAGCACAAAACCGCTCGCCTCGCTGGGCAACTGGTTCCGGAGCTGCTCTTCGGTCGGCGGGCTGGCCAGATTATAGAAAGCGTAGTTTGGGGTATATTTGACGTATATGATCGCTTGATCGCCATTTGCGGCGCCTACTATCCTGAGCGCGTCGATCACGACAGCGTCCCAGGCCCCCGTTGCAGGGTTATATGCCGCTTGCGCCTCTGCGATCCCCCCGTTGCTGCCTTCAATGACGATCCACGCGTCCTCCACCCCCGGGTTGTTGTCGAAAACCGCCGATACCTTCAGGTTCATCGAGTTTGTGTTAAGCGTATAGGGGAAATACAGCGCGCCCCCCATTAAATTTAGCTCCCAGGAATATCCATTTTTATCGCCGACTGTCAACTTTGTCAGATGCGGGAAGTACGGGTCATACATTACCACCCGCCTATCGGTATACAGCGCCTCTCCCGCATGCTCGGCCGACGCGGTCAGCTCGTGCCTGTACCTGACGCCGTCCTCGCCCGGAAGCGCGACGTTCATCCCCCAGGCGCCGGCGCCATTCGCGGTCGACTCGCCCAGCGGCGCCCCCCGGTCGAATACCCTCACAAGCGCGCCGGCCGGCGCCAGCCCGCTGACTACGATCTCGCGCCGGCCCGTATAGTCCGGCGCCTCAATGGTCAATGTTTCAATATTGATCTGGGCGGTCCCAAGCGTACTGGACATCGCCCCCGATTTGTATAGCGAGGTCGTGAATGTCCGTACAACGCCCGCGTCAGCGAGCACTGTGGCCCGGAATGCGGCGAACCCCGATTGCGGATCGGCCGCCGCGACCGGAACCTCGAAGCGGCCCGTCACGGGATCGATCGCCGGATCGGGCAGACCGGAGCTGTTCAATGTAAGGCTTCCGGGCATATACGAAGTCCCCGGCGGGACCTGCAGTATGATGCTGTCGGCGCCCGCAGGCGCATGCAGATTTTCATAGCGTGTTGTGATAGTGACCGCACCGCCCGGCGCGGAGGCGACCGGCGATGCGGCGACGGAGCCCAAGGCTATGCTGGCGCCAATTGGCGTCAGCACGACATCGCCAAAATCATTGACTGACCCCCCGGATACGGCGAACTGCCGCGTCGCCTCGTAATTTCCATGCGTATCGCTGAAAAAATTATGCGCCAACGTGGAGCACCTGAATGTCACTTCAAATGTCCCAGGCCGTTCAATGAGTAATTGGTAGCTATTTTCGCTTGTATAAATATCATGGTATGCTACCGGCTGATTGGACAGGCTGTCTTTTATAGAGACATTGACACGCGCGCGCGTATTTTGCTCGGTCATTAATGCCCTTCCGTCCGGGCCGACCGGCCGGACATTTAGTATCGCGCCTGCCTGCTCCAGGTAAGCTTCATGGTAGACGGAATAGCCGCTGTCAACTATCAGGGTGTATTCAGTATATGGAAGCTGGGAATATAAGTCATTGAATTTTGTATCTATGGATAAATGAATGCGGTCGCCGGGTTTCACCACAAGATATACAGATTCATCGCCCCGATAATATGCCGAGTTGTTTGTTTCCATATTGGTCAGCTGTATTTGGGGCTGCAGCAATGCCCTCGTATCCCAAATCCATTCGGAGAACCCGTCGTCGCCGACATATTTGGTGAATAGGCGGATGTTAGTTTGCAAGATTTGGCCAATGCCTGCGGTAAGATTCCGCGTATTTTGCCCGACTGTGGGAATAAATGATTCCTCTATAAAATGGTTGGCCCGGCCCCCCGGTATGCCGCTGACGCTGACCTTCGTCTCGCAGCCCGCAAAAACCGGTAGGCTGTAGCTTCCGGAGCTGTCGGTCGTCACATAAAAATGCAGTGTATTTTTATAACCGTAATCGTCGAGGACCTGCGTTACATGGACTTTCGCTCTTTGAACCGGGGCGCTTTCCCCTTCCATCGTCACTGTCCCTCGCAGTTCCGCGTTATAAAAGACAGCATGATCCTGCAAACGTATCGTTTCAATGTTGGCGCCCGGCTCAAGAAAGATCGAAGTTACGATATTTATCGGATAGTAAAGATACTTGGGAGGAGCATTTTGCTCGTCATATAAAAGCTTGATTCCGCCCCTGAAACTCAGTTCGTATTCGCGCCCGGTGACAAGGCTGCCCAGAGTAGACGACGGGCCGCCGTTTATGACTTGGATTGTGCCGACCGCTTTTCCTGTCTGCGCATCTTTGACTAACACTGACGTCTGCGGCCACAACATTTTTTCCAAATCGCTGTCGAAGATGAACTCGACGGACAGAGATGCATTGAATGACGGCGATATGCTGGCCGAGGCTTTCTGCCCTGCCAAGATTGTGATGTCGCCCTGGCTGGCTAGCAATTCGTGATCCTCGTTATATAAACTGATCTCATATCCGTCACCCGAAGGCAGCCCTGCGATGGCATACACACTGTCCGCGCCGACAAAATCCACCTCGACGCCATTGCCGCGCTCCGGTGACTCCGCAAAAAGCGTCCCGGATATCCGGAGATCAGGGCGCGTTGCGTAGAAATCGTTTATAATAGTGACCACCAGCACGCCGCTTATCTGCGGGAGCCTATTCGCACGAATCTGTGTTTCGGCGCGGGTTTTACCAGGAATGCCGTCCAACGAAAACACGACGCCGCTGATGGCTGAAATGCCCCCAGCCACGAGGAAATCACCTTTGTACAAGCCGGCCTCCGCGCCCTCCGCCAGGACGACCACTTCCGTCGCCCCGATCAGCCCACGCGAGGGATCGTCGAATGAGACGAGCGCGCTCGCCGCCCCGCCGGCTTCGCCGTATATCGAGATTCTCATCGTGTCGCCGGGGTCGTAATATGCCTTGGTTGCGTCGGTAGCATTGGTAAGCAGCGTGTTGTATATACCCGCCATGCTGCCCGACGCGGAGTCTTTTACCCATACCTCGCCCATTTCGCCGGGGCCGAACTCATGCTCGTAGATGAAATAGCCGGTGCCGGAGTTCCGGTCGTAGTCGCCATAGTCCCGTGCGTCCTCGGGTTGATCCGCAAAGATGATGTAGGGGTCGCCGTTAATGCTCCCGTTTATGGTCGCAAACGTCGCGCTATGCGCGACTATGCCCGGGCCGCCCGCGTCCACGTCGCCATGAACCGTAATTTCCGGCCCCCTTATGTTCGATGAAGGCCAGCTTGTTACTTCAATGCCCGCGCCGCTTGCGTTCAGGTTTTTAACGTCGCCGAGCACTTCCGCTTCGGCTTCCCCGCTGACGGTCAGCGCCGCTTCGGCGCTGTCGCAGACGATGTCGCCGCCGACTTCGAGCCGGCTGCTGTAGTTTACGGAGGCGCTGCCGCTTACGCTGCCGCCGATGTCTATGCTGGAGTTCGTATAAGCGTCGATGCGGCAGTCAAGGCTGCCGGCGACCGATATGGTCGCCCAGTAGTCCGCAATTATATAGTAGTCGCCGCCGGCGCCGCCGGTAAACGTCTGAGGAGCAGAGACACCGCCTGTCACTTCCAATGTGGAGTTTGACGCGCCTATCAAGCAGCCGCCGTGCCGGTTGGCCTCCTCGCTGACGTAATTGACGATAATGTCGCTGATTGTAACAGAAGAATGGCTCATGGCGAGGGCGCTGACCGCGTGGTATATCCCATATTCGTCAGGCTCTGGGGTCAGTACTATATTCAACGCGCCGCCGGCAGAGCCTCCACCGCCGCCGCCGCCGCCGGAACCGACGCCAGTAACTGTCATGTATGTATAAGATAAAACCAGTGCGGCCCTTTCCATATTGAGCGTATCGGCGTCGCCCAATATGTTCAGCGTATGACCGTCGAGGTCGAGGGTAAAGGCGAGCGGTCCAGCCTCGGAGCCCGGCATAGTCAGGCAGTCCTCATAATCCAGGTCCGCAAGCATTTTCAGGGTGTCCTCGTTTTGCAACATCTGCAGCGCGTCGTCCAGCTCAACGTAGCCGCCTATGCGCGAGCCGTCCCGCCATATTTCGAAGACGTCGCCCGGCGCCGCGCGCACCGCTGACAGAGGAAATTGGCCAATCGTTAGCGCGAGCGTCAGTGAAACTGATATAAGCCTTTTTATGATGCGCTTAAAATGCTTTTGGCTGGTTCTTTTCATGGATATGACCTCCCGATCATTTTTGTGGACCAATCCTGGTTCTTGAATCCGCGGGGCATTACATCGCTGTATAATAAATAGATTTAATAATGGCGCATTGATCAATGGTTAATATGAAATGTCGTCATAAGATGCCGAGCCACATTTAATGTTTGCTTTAGGCAGCAGAAGTTATGACTATAATAATATTTATCGTCCGCAAGGTCAATTAAAAATAGGTAAAAAAAATAGCAATGTAGGGCGCGCCGCCTCCGCATTGCACGCTGTCATCGTAGGGCGCGCTGTCCTCAGCGCGCCGCAACAAGGCACGACGATAATAAATTATTACACGTGCGATTAGCACGCCGTTGGCGCATGGCGGTTAATGTGACGATGATGTAGCGCAGCGCGTCGGCGCGGTCAGGGCTGGTGGTACGAATACTGCTTTCCCTGATAATTGCGCAGCACTATCTTTTCGTCGTCAATGGATTCGATGTAATCCGGGCCAATCGGCACCTTCCCGCCGCCGCCCGGGACGTCTATCACGAGCTTGGGGATGGCGAACCCTGATATGGCGCCGGTCAACTGCCGGATAATCTCAATGCCGGCCTCCACCTTCGTCCGGAAGTGCCCGGCGCCCTCGCACAGATCGCACTGGTACAGGTAATACGGCCTGACCCTCGCTTTCACGAGGCCGAGCAGGAGGGCCTTCATCGTTTCCGTGTCGTCGTTGACGCCTTTGAGCAGGACGCTCTGGTTCCCCAGCGGGATGCCCGCGTCGACTATGTCCGCGCATGCCTGCAGGGCCTCGCGCGTCAGCTCCGCCGGGTGGTTGAACTGGGTGTTGATCCATATAGGGTGGTATTTTTTAAGCATGGCGAGCAGCGCCGGCGTTATCCGCATCGGGAGGGCGGACGGCGCGCGCGTGCCTATGCGTATGATCTCCACGTGCTCAATTGCGCGCAGGCCGGCGATGACGCTTTCCAGGTGTGCGTCGTCCAGCATGAGCGGATCGCCGCCCGACACCAGCACATCCCTTATTTGTGGCGTATTTGCTATATACCCTATGGCCTTTGCCATATCATCGCTGCTTAACGCGAAGCCCTCCTCGCCCATGTGCGCCTTTCTGACGCAATGGCGGCAATACATCGCGCACTGCCTCGCGACCAGGAAGACCGCCCTGTCGGGGTAGCGGTGGATAATATTTTCCACGGGGCTGTCATGTTCCTCGTCCAACGGGTCCTTCGCCTCCCAGGGCAGCACGCCCATCTCGTAGGCGGAGGGCACGGACTGCATGCGTATGGGGCAGCACGCGTCGCCGGGATCCATAATGGAAGCGAAGTACGGGGTCAGCGCCATTTTAAAATTGTCAAGGCTTTGCCGTATCCCCGAAATTTCACCGCTGTCCAGCGCAACGAGGCGCGACAGCGTATCCGCGTCGGTGATACGGTGCTTGAACTGCCATTTCCAGTCCAGCCACTCCGGGCTGTCCGGCGTTACATTAAAATATGAAAATACTCGGGTATTTATACTCATTTTCATACGCGCCTCGGTTAACATTTCATCGTCGCGCCGGAAGCAAGCCATGCCGCTCCAGGGCGCTTTCCAATATGCCGGCAATCAATTCGTTGTAGCCGACGCCGCAAAACTCCGCCAATATCGGGAAATCGCTGTAGCCGGGGGCCAGGCCGGGCAGCGGGTTGATTTCAATAAAATAAAAGCGACCGCTCCCGTCCATGCGAAAGTCGATCCGCGCGCAGTCCCTGCATGCGAGTATATCATATATGCGCTGCGCGAGCCGCATAATTTCCGCTTGCTCGCCCGCGCTTAAATCGGGCGGGCATTTATAGTCGACATGGTCCTTGAAATTCCGCTTAACTTCGTAGCTGTATATTTCGCGCGCCCTGTCCCGGAAAATGATCTCCATGGGGGCAAAAACGCGCGCGCTCCGCCCGTTGCCCAGTATCCCCACCGTGAACTCCCTGCCCGCGATAAATTCCTCTACCAGCATATCCTGGCTGTAGTCGTCCAGGGCTTTTTGCAACGCGGCGCGGAGCGCGTCGGCGTCCCCGGCTATGGAAAGGCCCGTTATGCCTTTGCCGGAGCCTTCCGCGACAGGCTTGACGATGACGGGGTAGCCCAGGCCGCGCACGGACAGGCGATCCCCCGGTTTTATTATACGGAAATTTGGGGTCGGGACGCGGTGGGCGGAAAGCAGCTTCTTGGCGAGCGCCTTGTCCATGGCAATGCACATCGTGGCCTCGTCCGAGCCGGTGTAGGGGATGCCAAAAAAATTACAAATTGCGGGGACTTGGGCTTCCCTGCCCCGGCCCCCAACGCCCTCCGCGATGTTGAACGCAATGTCGGGCCTGTTGCGCGACAGGCGCACGGGGAGCCGCTCGTCGGCTTCCAGCAGCTCGACCGCGTAGCCAGAGCTCTCGATGGCGCCTTTAAGCGCAGATATGGTGTCGATGTCGTCGAACTCCGCTTCGGCGTCTGGCGGGTACGATATGATGTTTTTCTTCAGGTTATATATCAAACCGACGCGCAACCGCCCCAGCGGTACGGCGTCGTCATTCTTTTGCCCCAGTTCGTCCAATCGGTTGGTTCAACTCCTTCTTGCTCGTCGGTGGCGATGCAAAACAGTCCATGTGCGGGGCGGCGAAGGCGCCGTTCCCTGCATATCGGTTACGGGGCGCCGGGATGGCGGGGGCCCGTCCCCTACTTTATTATATAATGCCCATTTTTATATGTGTATGTCAAATATTCTTTTGTCAGGTTTACAAGACGGCCGCCGCTGTCAGCGCTGATGGCGCCGCCGCGTGGAATGCCGTAGCCCGAGGCGCCGTCCCCCATCAGCCGCAGCGTAGCTTTCAGCTCGACCCAGTCTTCGTCCTCCGCGTGGGTGTCGAATGTTGCGGGGACGAGCCCAAGGCAATCAAAGAGCGCCGCTGTGGAATCGTCCCCCGGGACGTCCCAACGCACCCAGTGCGCGCCTATCATGATGGCGCCGGCCGATATGCCCATGAACTGCCTGCCCTGGGCAAACAGCTCCGATAACATGCCGTCCAGCCCGTGTCTGCGTATCCAATTGATGCCGTCCTCCACCTCGCCGCCGGAGAAAAATATCACGTCGGCAGCCGAGAGCACCGCCCTGGCGGCGACCACATCCGCATCGTCGCGGGCAAGGCGCAAAAAGTCCATTGAGCTTGCTCCGGCGCTGCGGAACATGGTGTTTACGGTTTCGAAGAAACCTTCCCGATCGCCGTTGGCTGCGCCGATATACGCCACTTTCGGCTTGTGGAACCTGGCCAGCGCTGGCGCTATCGCTGCGCTAAACACGGCCGCGTCCAGCGGCTGTCCGCCCGATATCAGTACGGCAGGCGTTCCGATGGGTCCTGCGCTCATGCAAACAGCCCCCCTACATCATAGTCGAAATTCGCCTGCGTGCGGCGGAACTTCCCGGCGGGGCCGGGGTATATGTTTTTCATAATCTTAATATCAAACGCCCCGTCCGCGCCGTACAGCGCTCGGAGCGCTTCCAGCGCGCAGTCAGCCGTCTGGCTGCCCGAGCCGCTTGTACGACCAGCGCCGCTTCCACTACCCACGCCGCTTCCGCCGCTTGCACTGCCCGCGCCGCCTACGGCATCAAGCGCAAGATCGGGCGCGAGCATCAGTTGCAACTCGTAGCTCGCTGTCCCATGCTGTATAAAATTGTAGTCGCGTATCCCGGGGACGATCGCCAGTGCGTCGTCCAGCGCCATGGTCGTGACAAGGCCGCCGCTCGTCGTGAATGTTACGTTTGTCACGCGCCCCTCCACCGCTTCCGCTATCAGCCCCTCGTTGCGGCCGCATTCGCACGTGCCGGACGGGTGTAGACGAATAAGGTCGCCTGTATCGAACTTAATGACGGTGTTCCATGGGTTGCCGAACGTCGTTACGAGCATCCTGCCCAGCTCCGGGCCGCCGTACGCGTCCTTCAACGGGTGATAGTCTATCCTGCAGAACCCGATGTTCTGGTGCATGCGCCCGGCCTCGCACTCCTCCAGCACGAAACCGGTCTCCGTCGTGCCGAACGAGCTGATCAGCGGGGACGAGAACACCTTTCGTATGGCGGCGAGGTGAATCTTCGAGGTAAACTCGAAAGTAAACATTATAATGGCGGGCGAATACATTTCGACCCCCTCGTCCATCGCCCAGTAAGCAAGCCTGGCGAGCAGAGAGGGGTTGGCCTCCAGCACGACCGGCTGAAAGCTTTTAAGCTCCTTGGCCATTCGCTCGAAATGCCGGGGCTGCCACTGTATGAGATTTATTTTTTCGCTCAAATACAGCCTGTCGCCCCAAAGGCGGTACTCGATGGGCAGATCCTCTTCGCAACTGATGCCGAAGTTCAACGAGCTGGAGAGCTTCGCGTTTTTTTGTGGGTACGAAAGCCCCGCCGTATGGGCGTTGAGCTTCCATGAAGCCGCCTCCGCCCTGTCCCACCAGTCCTGGTCCCATATATTGATGACCCGCTCGCCCGTCGTGCCGCTCGTGTAGGTGTGCTCGACCTCCCCGCTGCGCAGCGCCGCTTCCACGTCGCGATGGTTCGGAACCAGCCCGAACGGGAAATGATCCCTGATCATCTGTTTCGTCAGCTCCGGCACGGCGCCGTAGCGCTCGCAGATGGGCGCGCCCGCGCCGGGGTCGAGCGCCTGCCATGCGCCGTAGGCCGGCGCGGTCGAAAGCGCAGTCTCGAATGTAGACTTCGAGCGCTCATAAAAATCCGTCGGGTAGTTATAACGTTCCGAAAGTATCACAGGCCCCTCTCCTTGGCAATTGGTATCAATTTATAATATATTATATTACACCCTCATATAATAAAATGAAAGATGATAATTTTTCGCGGAAAAGGGGCATGAGTATCATGAGTATGAACTATCGAAATTTAGGCAAGACGGGCCTTGTGGTCAGCGAAATCGGCATGGGGCTCGAGCACCTGCTGGACAAGGAAGAAAGCGTGGTCATAGATACGATCGGCGCTGCCATACGGGGCGGCGTGACGTTCTTCGACTGCCACCCGGGGCACGACTACCGGGAGGACTCCATAAACTATCAAGGCTATGATAAACTCGGCAAAGCCATAAGCGGGAAGCGGGACAGCCTCTGCCTGACCTACATGGCCTACTGGCAGGCGCGTGCACCGGAAGACGCGCGCCCCCGGTTCGAGTATTTCCTGCGGGCGCTGGGCACGGACCATGTTGACGTCTTCATCATCCAGTTCTGCGACAAGGCGACGGACTATGAACAGGTCACCGGCGACGGCGGCATACTTGAATATGCTCAGGCGCTGAAGCGCGGGGGCCAGGCCAAATCCATCGGCATCAGCACGCACAGCACCGACATTGCGTACAGAGCCATCGAAAACGGCGCGTTCGATGTCATATTATATCCGATAAACCCGGCGTTCGACGTGGTCACGGACGGGATCATGTATGACACCGGGACGCTCGAGACGCTGTGGGACGCGGCCGACGGTTTCGACGCGGCGGGAAAGGCGGGGCCGCAGCCGCGCAAGGGGCTGTATGGCGAATGCGCCCGCAAGGGCGTCGGGCTGGTGGCAATGAAGCCTTTTGGCGGCGGATATATTTTCCGGGCAGAGCAAAGCGCCGGGTTCACGCCGGTGAACCTCATATCGTACGTGTTGGCGCAGAACGGCGTCTCGTCGGTCATACCCGGCTGCACCAAGCCGCAGGAGATCGAACAGATCCTCGCGTACAATACCAGCGCGGACGCAGAGCGCGACTACAGCGCCGCCGTGGCCGGTTCGCGCTGGTCCGTTTCCGGGAACTGCGTGTATTGCAACCACTGCCTTCCTTGCGCAGTCGGAATCAACATCGCACAGGTCAACAGACTGCTGGACGCATATGAGGACGCCGAAAAGCTGGGCGCGGCAGAAGCTGCGGGCAAGTCGGGCGCAGCGAATATGGCGGGCGCTGCAGGCAAGACGGGCGCAGCGAGTATGGCGGGTTCATCCGATATTTATGGCGCCATGCCGGTAAAAGCCTCGGCCTGCATCAAGTGCAGCGCGTGCATTGAGCGCTGCCCGTTCGACGTTAAAGTCACAGAGAGGATGGCGCGCGCAACAAAAATTTTCGAATAAATAGCCGCAGGGCGCAGAGGACAGAACGGGACGCAAAGGAATTATACGTGACGCGGATGAATTGCGCGTCACGCAGTCCTCTGCGCCCCGTTAGCGTTCAACAGGGGCGGCCACAAATGGCCGCCCCCAGTTTGCATCTACGCCTTGTTGTTGCAGCCCAGCACGTTGACCAGCTTGTTACTCACGAGCTTGACAATTTCGTCGCGCGCCGGTTTTAGATACTGCCTTGGGTCGAAATGCGAAGGGTTCTCGCTAAAATACTTGCGGATGGTCGCCGTGACGGCGAGCCTGATATCGGAGTCGATATTGATTTTGCATACGGCCATCGACGCGGCTTTGCGCAGCATTTCTTCGGGCACGCCCTTCGCGCCTGGCATCTCCCCGCCGTATTTGTTGATGTCGTCGACATATTCCGGGATGACCGACGAGGCGCCGTGCAGCACTATCGGGAACCCGGGCAGGCGCTTCGAAACCTCTTCAAGGATGTCGAACCTGAGCTTGGCCTCGCCTTTGAACTTATACGCCCCGTGGCTCGTCCCAATGGCTATCGCGAGCGAGTCGACGCCCGTCGACTTCACGAACTCCTCGACGTCGTTGGGGTCCGTATATGAGGAGTCTTCGGCGGAAACGTTGATGTCGTCCTCGACGCCGGCTAGCCTGCCGAGCTCGCCCTCCACGGTTATGTACTCCTTCTGGGCATGTGCATAGTCGACTACCTGTTTTGTGAGCGCGATATTGTCCTTAAACGCCAAATGCGAGCCGTCTATCATGACGGACGTGAAACCGCCGTCTATGCATGACTTGCACAGCTCGAACGTGTCGCCGTGGTCGAGGTGGACGCAAATCGGTAGATCGGTCTCGATGATCGCCGCTTCGATAAGCTTCATTAAATACGTATGGTTCGCGTATTTCCTGGCGCCAGCCGAAACTTGCAAAATCAACGGGGCGTTTTCCGCCTTGGCGGCTTCCGTGATGCCCTGGATGATCTCCATGTTGTTCACGTTAAACGCGCCGATTGCGTAACCGCCGTCATAAGCCTTCTTGAACATTTCAACTGAGTTAAGAAGCCCCATTCAAATTTCCTCCGTTTCCTTCATGGTATTTTGATTTATTTATTCTACATCATACCGCGCAAAATGACAAATTAATGACAATGAGCAGGACTGTAAGCCGGGTTCTGTATCTGGCGGTCATCTGTCTGTGGCCACGCGTCTCGGCGCGGCTCCAGCCACCTCCTCGGGACGGGCGCGGCGCCCTTGCGTCCCTCCGCGGTGTTGCTCCGGGCGGGGTTTACAGAGCCGGCTAGTTGCCAGGCCGGCAGTGAGCCCTTACCTCACTTTTCCACCCTTGCCTCGGCGAACCGCCTGACGACGACCACATGCCGGCCACATTGCGACCGCATGCCAGCCGCCTGGCGGCTGCCTGGCGGTATATTTCTGTTGCACTTTCCTTAGAGTCGCCTCCACCGGGGGTTACCCGGCACCCTTGCCGCGCGGAGCCCGGACTTTCCTCGTGCGCGGCCTTTCGTTTCGCGCACGCGGCCGCCCGTCCTGCTCACCGCATGCACTAATTATACATCATTAAGCCCGCCGCCGCCATGGTAGAACGTCGTCGGCGGGGACGAAAACCCCACGCCCTGTATGGCCGCCTCGGGATACCTGTCGGCAATCCATTTTTCAACCAAACTGATAAAGAACCGCTCGGTTCCGTGATGGCCCGCTTGGATTATATGTACCCCCATACCAGCCAGTTCAAGCGCCTCGTGGTGTCGAATTTCGCCGCACAGCAGGGCGTCAGCGCCCGTGGTTGCAAACTTTTCCGCCTCAAGGCTGTATGATCCGCACATTACGACGACCTTTTTTATTGTCTTTGCGCGCCCGCCCGTATCCATCTGCCCATTTTGCGCGCCGCCTGGATCGCCGTTCGGCGCGGATACGATGAGGCTGCCCAATTTGAGCCGCGACCGGACGCGCTCGTTAAAGGCCTCCGCCGACATCGCGCTTTGAAATTCGCCGATGCGATAATAGTCCAGCGGCGCGTGTTCGTCCGGCGGCGGCGGCGGTACGTCCAGCCCAACTAGGCCCGCGAGCAAATCGTTGAGCCCCCCGTATGTCTTGTCGACGTTTGTGTGCGCAGCATAAAGGGCAATATTGTTGCGGATCAGTGAAAGCAGCAAGGCGCCCTGCACGCTGCCCATGTCTATGCGCTTTATTGGCGTAAATATCAGCGGGTGGTGGGCGACAATCAGTTGGGCGCCAGACTTTATGGCCTCGTCGACTACGGCGCGGGTCACGTCCAGGCACACAATCACGCGCTCCGCGCTCTCATTTTCGGACGCTACAAGCAGGCCGCAGTTGTCCCAGGGCTCAGCCAGCTCCTCCGGCGCCATTTCCTGCATGCATTCAATGATATCGCTGATTTTAATCATAAAAAAGCTATGCACAGACTGCGCACAAATTTGCATGAATAATGCAATGGCAATGGCAAGCCTTAATCCCAATTGCTTGCCCTCGCGTCACAGTACTGCCCTTTCTGTTATTTTTCACGCTTTTTCTCCATTGCCCTTCCCGTCACATAGCAGTTGCAAGCGTTCGTCAATGCATTCGAGCACATTTTTTAGAAGGGCCGCTTCCATATAAATATTGCCGCAACTATGTATATTATCGCCAATTAGCCCAGCAGCTTTAAGCCCGCCATATCTGTTTGCGACCTTCAGGCGCGTGAAGCGCAAAAACTGGCGATATTCGTCGTCCGATACATAAAGCACGCGCTTGCCCAGATACAGCTCCTCGGGGGCATACGGCACCGGCGCATCCGCGCGCCTGCAAGCGAGCACATTGTAGACCCTGCCGCCTTCCAGCGCCAGACGCTCGTACATGATCTCAAACGCGTTGCCGAACAGCCATCCGCGCAAGTCCTCCTGCCCGCTCATGGGTTGCAAGAGCAGCAGCGACGCGGCCCTGGCCTTCTCAATTCCCCCGTCGATGATGTTTATCAGGTTCTTCCCACCGATGCCGGCAATGACGACGGCCTTGCCGGGCGCATATGCGGGGATTGCCGAAAAACCGTCGCCGGCGTAGAAAATAATATTTCCGGACACGCCGTGCCTTTCGGCGTTGCGGCGCGCGCGCCCCAGTGATGGCCGGCTTATGTCGGTCGCTGCGACGGCGGCGCACAGCCCAGACTGCACCAGATGTATAGCCAAATAGGCGTGATCGGCGCCGATGTCGTACACGATGTCCTGGCAGCCCAGTTTCGCTATTTCATCAGCTACTGCCCGCAGCCTTGGTGTCAAAAAAATAGCCATACGCAAAAGCATAGCCGATTTACAAACATGTGGCAAGGTCATAAAAATTTCGCATTTTGTAAGGCCAATGAAATTTCCAATGGGTTTTCACTGTGGGAAGGCTAATGAAATTTTGCTTGACAAAAAGTGGCGTTGAGGTTAGAATAAACTTTGCTGGCTAATACGCGATACATCAGCTTTGCGGATTTCGCACAGCCGCAATGGTTTTTGATTATGGCCCATTGGTCAAGCGGTTAAGACACCGCCCTTTCACGGCGGTAACAGGGGTTCGAGTCCCCTATGGGTCATCATTTGACCATACGGGGATAACCATCCCCAAATTGGCCCGGTAGTTCAGTTGGTTAGAATGCCAGCCTGTCACGCTGGAGGTCGAGGGTTCGAGCCCCTTCCGGGTCGTCTTTCTCTTTTATGTAAAATGTGCTGGTGTAGCTCAGCTGGTAGAGCAGGTGATTTGTAATCACCAGGTCGGGGGTTCAAGTCCGTCCACCAGCTTTACCCGCAAACCCTGTAACCGCAAAGGCTATAGGGTTTTTTGATGCCTATATCTTAGACCTATCAATCCCAATATAGCCCAATATAATACACCCAACGTGTGTAGTTAGGCGTGTAGTTTCAGTATGACTCACATGCGGCAGGCGTTGAGCGCCAGGGCTACCAGGGCCAGCATTGATGCTGCGGTGAGGGCGGTGAAGGTCGTGGAGCGGCGCTTTTCCAGTTTATACGCGCGGTAGGCGATGTTGAAGTGCCCGCGAATGTGGTCGTTGAACTCTTCGGCGAGTTCGTCCGAAATTTCGCCCGGGCTGTGGCGCACGGCGTTGTCGCAGTACTCCCTGTATTTTTCGATGTATTCCTTGTTTTCCACAAGCCCATTCTTGCGGCTGAATTCGTAAAAGGACTTTTTATATTCGTTGACGACCTGCGACTCCCATGTGAGCGCGCGCAGCTTCCAAATCTGGTAGTCGTCGGGCGCGTTTTTTAATATGTTGGCAAAGCAGGCATCCGCCAAGTCGTGCTTTTGCTGCTCGAGGAAACCCGTCCCACATTTTAGCAGGATACTGTAGCTGCCAATGGCGCCGATGTCCGGCTTTCCGCCCGTTTTCAGCTCGTAGTAGACGAACGCGTCCTGCGCCTGCATCTGTATGCCGCATTTGGCGCAATAAATGGACTCGCTCTCGCTGTCGAGCTTTATGAAGCTGTCGCAGTTGGGGCACATAGCCGAACGAAACATCATAGTTAAATCTTTCAATACCTAATCGGCGCACAAAAAAGCGCCGAGGGCGGCGTTATGCCGCCCTCAGTGCTCATTATCCGTTATCCGTGTATGACTTTTACTCCGCTTTTGTCCTTTATGGCCGCCTGCGCCGCCGCCAGCCGCGCGATAGGCACGCGGAACGGCGAGCAGGACACGTAGTCGAGGCCCGCGTAGTGGCAGAACTCGACCGACGACGGGTCGCCGCCGTGCTCGCCGCAGATGCCGAGGTGAATGTCCGCCCTTGCCTCGCGCCCGAGCTTGACAGCCATTTCCATCAGCTTGCCGACGCCGCGCGTGTCGATGCGCGCGGTCGGGTCGAATTCATAGATATTTTTATCAAAATATGTATCCAAAATCTTGCCCGCGTCGTCCCTGCTGAGGCCGTATGCCATCTGCGTGAGATCGTTCGTCCCGAACGAGAAGAATTCGGCCTCGCTTGCGATCTCGTCGGCGGTCAGGCACGCCCTCGGTATCTCGATCATCGTGCCGACCAGATAGTCAAGCTCCGCGCCCAGCTCTTTTAACACCTTTGCGGCCGTTTCTTTGACCGTATTCTTTACATAGACAAACTCTTTAATGTCGCCGATGAGCGGTATCATGATCTCCGGTAGCACCTTCACGCCCTTTTTGCCGACGTTGACGGCTGCCTCTATTATCGCGCGCGTCTGCACTTCGGGGATTTCCGGGAAGATGATGGCCAGGCGGCAGCCCCGGTTGCCGAGCATTGGGTTGATCTCGTGCAGGCTGCGGATGACGGAGCGGAGCTCGTCGTTTTCCATGTTCAGCTCCTTGGCTATCGACGCGATGTCGCCGTCCGCCTGGGGCAGGAACTCGTGCAGGGGCGGGTCGAGCAGCCGTATCGTAACCGGCTTCCCGTCCATCGCCACGAAGATGCCCTCGAAGTCCTTGCGCTGCATCGGGAGGATCTTTTCTAAGGCGCGGCGGCGCTGCTCTTCCGTCTTTGAGACGATCATCTCGCGCATAGCCGCGATTCTGTCCTCCTCGAAGAACATGTGCTCGGTCCGGCACAGGCCGATCCCCTCCGCCCCGAACTTGATCGCCGTCTCGGCGTCGTGCGGCGTGTCGGCGTTTGTCCGCACACGCAGCTGGCGGACTTTGTCCGTCCATGATATGAACACTTCGAAATCACCGGTCAGCTCCGCATCGACGGTCGCGATCCTGCCGTCGTAGACATTGCCCGTGGAGCCGTCGAGCGAAATGTAGTCGCCCTCCGCGTATTTTTTCCCGTTTTTGTCCGTCAATGTCTTGCTGGCCTCGTCGATAGTCACCTCGCTGCAGCCCGCCACGCAGCACGTGCCCATGCCGCGCGCGACGACCGCCGCGTGCGACGTCATGCCGCCCCGCGACGTCAGTATGCCCTGCGCGACGCTCATGCCCTCTATGTCCTCCGGGGAGGTCTCCTCGCGAACCAGGATCACCAGCTCCTCGCCGCCCTTGTGGGCGTCAACGGCGTCCTTCGCCTCGAAGTATATTTTACCGGAAGCGGCGCCGGGCGACGCCGGCAGGCCCTTCGCCACGGGCTTGGCCGCCGCGAGCGCCTTGGGCTCGAAGTTGGGGTGCAGCAGGGCGTCGAGCTGGCGCGGGTCGACCATCAGGATGGCGTCCTCCTCCGAGACCACGCCCTCGCGCACGAAGTCCACGGCAATTTTCAGCGCGGCCTGCGCCGTGCGCTTGCCGTTGCGCGTCTGCAGCATGAAGAGCTTGCCCTTTTCGATAGTGAACTCCATGTCCTGCATGTCTTTGTAATGGTCCTCGAGCTTGCGCGCGTACCCCACGAATTCGTCGTACACCTGCGGGTTGACCGAATTTAGCTGCTCAAGCGACTGCGGCGTGCGTATGCCGGCGACCACGTCCTCGCCTTGCGCGTTCATCAGAAACTCCCCGTACAGCTTGTTCTCGCCCGTACTCGGGTCCCTCGTGAACGCGACGCCGGTGCCGGAGTCGTCGCCCATGTTGCCATAGACCATTTCTTGTATGTTCACGGCCGTACCCCAGTCGCTGGGGATGTCGTTTAGGCGGCGGTATGTGATGGCGCGGTTGTTGTTCCACGAGCGGAACACGGCCTTAACGGCCTCGAACAACTGCTCGCGCGGGTCCTGCGGGAAATCGGCGGATTTGTGCTCGCGGTAGATGGCTTTGAAGCGCTTTACTACCTCTTTTAGGTTGTCCGCAGTGAGGTCCGTGTCCAAATGCGCGCCGTTTTCTTCCTTGACAGCGTCAAATGCCTTATCGAAATGCGCTTTTGAAATCTCCATGACGACATCGGAAAACATTGTGATGAAACGGCGGTAACTGTCAAAGGCAAAGCGCTCGTTCTCCGTCAGCACGACGAGCCCGGCGACGACCTCGTCGTTCAGCCCGAGGTTCAGCACCGTGTCCATCATGCCGGGCATGGACGCGCGCGACCCCGAACGCACCGAAACGAGCAGCGGCGCGCCCTTGTCCCCCAGCGTCTTCCCTGTTTTCTTCTCCAGATTGGCGAGCTGCTCAAAAATCTCTTTTTCAATGTCGCCCGCTATCTTTTCTCCATCCTGGTAGTAACGCGTGCAAGCCTCCGTCGTGACGACAAAGCCCCTGGGGACAGGCAGCCCGAGCCCCGTCATCTCGCACAGGTTCGCGCCCTTGCCGCCAAGGAGCTCGCGCATCTTCGCGTTGCCCTCCTCAAACATGTATACATATTTCGCCATTTCTTCATTAGGCCTTAACCGGCCTATTCTCCTTTCTTGGCAAAAATTAAGATACCTTATATATTATAGCAACACATTACGAAAAATTGAATAACGGTTAATAATTAGTACAACGGTTTTAGTTTTGGTAACGGTTATAATTTTGGTAACGGTTTTAGTTTTAGCAATGGTTATTCGCCTGCTAAAATACGAACTTGCCGGAGAACCAGGAAGCAAGCTCGCCTATTGGCACGCGCACCTGGTCCATGGAGTCGCGCTCGCGGATTGTCACGCTTTTGTCGTTTTCGGACTCAAAGTCGTATGTGACGCAGTAAGGCGTCCCGATCTCGTCCTGCCTCCTGTAGCGCTTGCCAATGCTGCCCGTGTCGTCGAACTCGCAGACGAACGAGCGCGACAGGTCCCTGTATATGGCGGACGCCGCTTCGGAGAGCTTTTTAGAGAGCGGCAGGACGCCCACTTTCACCGGCGCCAGCGCCGGGTGGAAGCGTAGCACCGTGCGCACGTCGCCTTCGCCGACGGCTTCCTCGCCGTAGGCGTCGCACAGGAACGCGAGCGCCGCCCTGTCGGCGCCGAGCGACGGTTCGATGCAGTACGGCACATATTTTTTATTGCTGGTTGGGTCGAAATATGAGAGGTCGTCTTTCGAATGCTCTATATGCTGCGCGAGATCGAAATTGGTCCTGTCGGCTATGCCCCACAGCTCGCCCCAGCCAAACGGGAACAGGTACTCAAAGTCCGTCGTCGCATTGCTGTAGTGCGAGAGCTCCTGCTCCGAGTGGTCGCGCAGGCGCAGGTTCTCCTCCCTCATGCCGAGCGACAGCAGCCAGTTTTTGCAGAATTCCTTCCAATATGCAAACCATTCGAGATCGGTCCCCGGCTCGCAGAAGAACTCGAGCTCCATCTGCTCGAACTCCCTGGTGCGGAACGTAAAGTTGCCGGGCGTTATCTCGTTCCTGAACGCCTTGCCGATTTGCCCGATGCCCATGGGCATCTTGCGCCTGGTGGAACGCAGCACGTTCCTGAAGTTCACGAAGATGCCTTGCGCGGTTTCCGGACGCAGGTATATCTGGGCCTGCGAGTCCTCCGTCACGCCCTGGAACGTCTTGAACATCATGTTGAACTTCCGCACGTCCGTGAAGTCGGACGCGCCGCAGTCCGGGCACGGGACGCCGTGCTCCCTAATGAACGCCAATAGCTGCTCGTCGCCCCAGCCGCCGGCATTGACAGGCGCGTCGATGCCCCCGGCGCCCGCAGCAGCCGCCTCCGTCGTCCAGCCTTCGATTAAGTGGTCGGCCCTGTGCCTGGTCTTGCAGGAACGGCAGTCGATCAGTGGATCGGCGAACCCCGCCACATGCCCCGAGGCGACCCAGACCTGTGGGTTCATCAGTATGGCGCAGTCGACGCCAACGTTGTGTTCGCTCTCCCGGACGAACTTTTGCCACCAGGCCTGCTTGACATTGTTTTTGAGCTCGACGCCGAGCGGCCCATAGTCCCATGTATTCGCAAGGCCCCCGTATATCTCCGAGCCCTGGAAGACAAACCCCCTGTTCTTTGCCAGCGCCACAATCTTGTCCATCAGTTTATCGTCGCCGCGCGCCGCTGTATTTTCCTTGTCCGTGCTGTTATCGCCCAATGCGTCCACCCCCTCACAAAATTCAAACTTTGGCAATTATAAAAGCCGCAGACGAACACTGTTCGTCCTCACATTTCGTCCTCATATATTGTTATATTGACATATTGCTATATGTCGTCCACGTCGTCCACGCCGTCCACGCCGTCCGCGTCGCCTATGCCGTCCACGCTGTCTTCTTCATTGTCTATATCATCGCCCTCGCCATCTTCCATGTCGCCGCCCTCAACGTCGTCGATGCCGTCGATTTCGTCATCGTCGTCCAGGTCGGCGCCCGTACCGACGATGCCATCGTCGTCCAAGTCGGCGCCCGCACCGACGATACCGTCGCCGTCCGAAAGATCGTCTTCGCCAAACCCTCGCGCGCCTGCGCTGCCACCGCTGATATAATGCTGCTCGTCGCCGTCCATATATGGCGGCGCATCACTGCCGTCTGCGTCGTCGTAAAACACAGAAGCATAGGCGCTGGCGCCCACCCGGCCTTGCATGTCCGCGCCAATATAGTCGGACAGGGCCGCACCCTCGCGGAAATAGTCAACCTTGCCCTCGGCGATTTCATGTATCGCCAGCGTGACCGGCTTGTCCGAGCGGAACCTGGTAAGGGGCTCGGCGCCGCCGGTGAGCTGGCGAGCCCGCTTGGCCGCAGTAATGACCAGCGTGTACCTGGAGTCCATATTGCGCATAAGGTCCTTTATGTCCGGTGATATCACTGAAAACCTCCTATGCCGAAAATCCATTAGTGGGCAGCAAAAACAATAAAAATATCCAAACAATAAAACTATCAAAAACATTAAACTAACAAAAATATAAAACTAAAAAAACATTAAAACTATCAAAAACGATTAAACTAACAAAAACCATAAAATAGAAAAAAGCATACAGGGTATGTCAAGCATGTGAGCGCCAGGTATGCCGACATGCGCTCTATCCGGCAATAAGCTTCAAGATGGCTTGGGCCTCGTCTGCGCAGACACGGCTTTTATGCGCCGTGAGGATTGCGTTCAGCTTTTCCGCCGACAACGAAACATCGTCGTTTACTATATAGTAGTCGAATCGCTCCAACGAATTGATCTCGCGCTTCGCCTCTTTGAGCCTGCCCAGGATTTTTTCCTCGGTTTCCGTGCCCCTGTTCCGGAGCCGCCGCTCCAGCTCTTCCATCGTCGGGGGGAGCAGAAACACCAGCGCGGCTCTCGGGAAGTGCTCGCGCATCGCATACGCGCCTTTTATAGTTATGTCGAAGACGACGTCTTCGCCCCTGGCCAGGATCTCGTTTATTTTGGCTTTCGAGGTGCCGTAACAGTCTCCCTGGTATTCGTCCCATTCGACGAACTCGCCGCTCTTAGCCATATCGTCGAACCGCTCGCGGGAAACAAAATAGTAATGGACGCCCTCGCGCTCGCCTTGGCGCGGGCGGCGGGAAGTGTACGAAATCGACAGGGACAAACGAGGGTTGACCGTCAACAGTTTGCCAATCACAGTGCCCTTGCCCGATCCGGAAGGCGCGGAAACGACAAGAATGCCCCCGCCGTTCATGCTGCACACCTTTTTGCCAACAACAAAAACATCATACCCCGGCTCATATCAAGCATCATCTCCCGGATCGTCAAAATGATCGTATTTATCTTCGCCTGACTGCTGCTGCTGATCGCTGTCCTGCGTGTTCAAGCGGTTAGCGACCGTCTCCGGCTGAACCGCCGACAGGATCACATGGTCGCTGTCCGTGATCAAAACGGCTCTAGTGCGCCTGCCGTATGTCGCGTCTATCAGCATGCCCCTGTCGCGGGCGTCCTGAACCAACCGTTTTACAGGGGCCGATTCCGGGCTCACTATGGCTATAAGCCTGTTGGCGAAAACTATATTGCCAAAACCAATATTTATCAATTTCACCGGGCGCCCGCCTTTTTATTAATATTAACAATTCACACCTAACCGATACAGAGTTCATATTCAACTTGAATCGGCAGATAAAATGCGATTTTACCCTTGTATGCGCGTGTACACGCGGCCCCTTGGCGACGGGGCCGCTCGACCCGTCATTCCAGGTTTTGTATCTGCTCCCGTATTTTTTCCGCGTCGGATTTCATTTCGACGACCGTTTCGCTGATTGATAGGTCATTCGCTTTAGAGCCGATTGTGTTGACTTCCCTGTTTATTTCCTGCAGTATGAAATCCAGTTTCCGCCCAATCGGCTCCTTTGACGCGCAGCAGCTCGCGGCCTGCGCCAGGTGGCTTTTAAAACGCGTGATCTCCTCGTCGATAGCGCACCTGTCGGCAAACAGCGCTATCTCTGCGGCCACCCTTGATTCGTCGGGCATGTTTTGGCCAAGCAGCTCCTTTAGCCTGTCGTTTAATCTTTCCCTGTATTCCGAGACAATAAACGGCGCCCGCTCCTCTATCTGCATAAGATGCGCCTTTAATGACGCCAGCTTGCCGGATATGTCGCCCACCAGCTTGTCGCCCTCGGCTGAACGCATGGACACCAGCGCGTCCAGGGCGTCCGCCGCCGCCTGGCCTAGCAACGCCCAAACTTCGTCTTCGTCGGGCTTGGGATCGTCCGCGCGAAACACGTCGGGCAGGCGCAACAGCTCCGACAGCGACAAGTCCCCGTTGATACCAAAGCGCCCTTTCAATGTTGCCGACGCCTCGATATATGCTGCTGCCAGCCCGGCGTCCACTGTGATTTTACGCTCGCGCTCGCCATGCTCCTCGTAGTTGACAAAAGCGTCGATCTTACCCCTGTTGACCCTTTGCGATATTAGGCGCCTCAGACGGTCTTCGTGCCCGGACAGCATCCTGGGCGTGCGAATAGAGATGTCGCAGTAGCGGTGGTTGACCGAGCGTATTTCCACGATCAGCCTGCGGCTGTCGGACGACGCCTCCCCCCTGCCGAAACCGGTCATACTGTATGCCATGCCCGATCCCCTTTATATACATATAATAATAGATGCGATGCATATTCGCGAAAACATAAGCCGCTTATCATCATATCATATATCAGGGGCGCAAGGAAGCCACTTACGATTTTCGCCGTAGCTATAATATCCTATAATATCAACTTGATCGTACGGACACCGTGGCGACCGAGGGGGACATCGATGCAGCCGTCCGCGATGGCTACTGCGGGGCTTTGAGTCTCTCCGAGCAGGTCGACGTACTCCGCGCGGGCGACAGGCCTGTTAGGGCGCAGGGTGGTTTTGCACGCCTTTCCGCCTGTTTCCACCAGACGTATGAACATTTCGCCGCCGATCAAGCGAATGCTGCTTATCCAGACGTTTTGCGCGTCTACTGTAGGCGCATCGGCAATGGGCGAACCGGGGGCTTCAATAGCATCATACTGGTAGTCCAGCATGGCTGCGTATGGATCGCCGTCCGTCCATTCGATGGCGTAGGAGACTGTCGTGCCGTAGTCGCACTCGCCCCACAGTAATTGCTTAATGTTTGCGCCGTCCATTTCGTAAATCTGGGCGCCGTCGTTGTGCAGCACTACAGCGGAGGCGGTTTCGGTTTTGCCAGAGGCATAGGCTACACCGCCAGCATTGGTTTCGCCTGCAGGTTCGGTATTGCTACAGGTCGTCGCGGGAGAATAACCGGGTCCGCCATATGCGCCGCTGCGCATGACAAGCCCCATGGCG
>WRLR01000049.1 GCA_009777515.1 Oscillospiraceae bacterium
GACTCGGCGCCATACAGCAATCCGTCCGCGGGCATTTGACCGAGCGGCTGCTACGTGGGAAGCTGTACACGCCCGAGGAGGTAGCCCAATGCGCGGAATCGCTGGGCATGCCGCCCGACAACTACTGTGTGTGCGTGATGAGGCTAGGGATTGACGGCAACAGGGACATAGGGAACACCGCAAGAGCAAACAGCATGCTGCAGGAATTTTTGCGCGAACGGCTGGACATGGACTCGTGGATATATAACGATGAGACGCACATTACGTATTTCATACTACAGCTCCGCGAAGAGGCAGAGCGTGACCTCATAGCGTTGCAACTATGCCTGTGGGAGGCGGTGGCGCAGTTGGCGCAGGAGGGCATCTGTGCGCAGATCGGGCTGGGGACAGCCGCGCGCGGGCTCAAAAACATCGGCCAGAGCACAATATACGCCCAGAGCGCGCTACGGCTCACGTCCAAAGAAGCGCCAGTGCACATGTACACAAACAGCAAGGGCCGCTCAAAAACCCTCGCGTACGACAGCGGGATGTCGCAGCGCCTCAACGATATGCTAATGACGGGCGACAGCCGCTATGTCAACGATTATTTCGATATCCTGCTCGACAGGATAGCCAGGCACCCGCCCTCGACGGAGACCGAGATATGCCAGATATATTACGGCATCTACAGCACTGTGGAAAACGTGGCGCGCTCACTTTGCGAAAACTGCGGCGAGATTGCCATGCCGGAGTTTTCGCAGGATCAGGGCGTGAGGGAGATGATATTGTGCTTTTGCAAGACATGCCTCGATCTGTGCGGGCTTATGGCGGCGCAGCGGATACAGGCAAATGATCGGACGGTAAACGGCATTGTCGAGTTTATACGCCAGCATTTCACGAATTGCAATATGTGCGCACAATTTATTGCGGATCACTTTTCAGTGTCTGAAAAATATGTGTTTTTTTCTGTCAAGAATCTGACGGGTAAAAGCCTGAGCGACTATATACAATATTTGCGCTTCCAACGCACCGAGGCCCTTCTGAGCGGTGATATCGATATCAACAAAATCCCGGGCATGGTGGGCTTCAACTCCGTCAACACGTTTTACAAGGCATTCAAGCGCACATACGGCATATCCCCCGGCAAATGGCGAATGGCCAACGCCGGATAAGGCGGACAAAGGGGGGCGGTAGCGATTTTGTTAATTTTTCAAATAAATTGGCAAATTCCCACAGCCCCCCTCCGAAAAATTTGTTCGCACTACGCCGGTATCCCCAGCAGCCAAACGGCTATGTTGAAATAAACGACCAAGGCCAGCACGTCGACGATTGTCGTTATTAGCGGGCTGGCCATGATGGCGGGATCCACCCGGAGCTTCTTGGCAAGGAGCGGCAGCATGCAGCCTATGACTTTGGACGCGAAGACGATGACTATCAGGCTCATGCTGACGGTCAGCGCGACCATGGCGCCGGAGCGATCGAACAGCATGACGCGCGCGAAATTGCATACCGCCAGGATCAGGCCGACCATGAGGCTGACGCGCACTTCCTTCCACAGGATGCTGAACACGTTCTTTGCCTCGATTTCGCCCAGCGCCATACCTCGAATGACGAGCGTCGAGGACTGGGCGCCGCAGTTGCCGCCAGTATCGGTCAGCATCGGTATGTACATCGCGAGCATGACGACCGCCTGGATCGCATGCTCGAAACGTGCGATCACCAAGCCCGACAGTGTCGCGGACACCATCAAAAACAGCAGCCACGGGATGCGGTTGCGCGCCATCTGCCATACGCTGGTCTTCAGGTACTCGTCCTCGGACGGCATCATGGCGGCCATCTTCTCAAAGTCCTCCGTCGCCTCTTCGTCGATGACGTCGACGGCGTCGTCGATGGTGATGATGCCCACGAGCCTGTCCTCGTTGTCCACGACAGGCATTGACAAAAGGTCGTATTCGCGCATTAAGCGCGTCACGGCCTCCTGGTCGTCGAGCGTATGGACGAACTGGACGTTTTCGTCCATAACGTCGCCAATCAACGTATCCTCATCCACCGTCAGGAGCTTTCGGAGAGCGACGACGCCGAGCAGCTTGCGGGTGGCGTCCGTCACATAGCAGGTGTATATCGTCTCTTTGTCCACCCCCGTGCGCCTGATGCGCTTTATCGCGTCCGCGACCGTATACTGTTCGCGCAGATCCACGTACTCGATGGTCATGATGGAGCCGGCGCTCTGCTCGGGGTACTTTAGAAACTCGTTGATAATCCTGCGCGTCTGCTCGTCAGTGTTGCGCAGCACGCGCCTGACGACGTTGGCGGGCAGCTCTTCGAGTAGGTCCACCGCGTCGTCTATGAACAGCTCCGACACGATGGCGCTGATCTCCCTGTCGCTGATGGACTCGATAATCGTCTGCTGGTGGTCGGGATCCAGGTACGCGAACACGTCCGCGCTCAAATCCTTGGAGAGCAGGCGGAACACAAGCAGCACCTGGTCCTTTGATTCCAGCTCTTCAAAGAGGTTGGCGATGTCGACGACGTTCATTTCCGACAAGGCAGCGCGCGCACGCGGCAGGGCGCTGGTGCCTTGCAACATTTCAATCAATTGCTCATAAGTAATCGGTTCCATATTCATCCCTCCATTCGTGTGAAAACAAACAGACAGGCAGTTTTGCGCGCACGTTGTAAAGCAAACCTACAGTGGCAAAAGTACCAACAGTGGCAACAGTACCAACAGTGACACAGTGGCAAAAGTGCTAACAGTGCTAAAAGTGCCTACATTGCCAATATTGGGCGCACAAGATGAGTGCGCAAAACAAGCCTGCGAGGGTGTTGTGCAACCTGGATTACGTTACCGTTATACAATAGCGAAATTGGCGCACGCGGCATAGCGCATGCGTATAAATGGATGTGTAGCGCTAATGGATTTGTAGCGCTATATGGCTTTAATGTTAAAATGGAACGCTGCTTTGATGGAGCCCTTGCTGCTGCCGGGCCCTATACGAGCGATTGCGTGGCGCGCGCGCATGGCAGTTCGGCACTTACGCGCGTAAACCGGCTATAGCAACGTGTCGGCCATATATAACACATAACATGCAAACAACGCACATTGCGGCATAACGGTACGCCTTCCGATCCGTTGCATCTATCTCCCCCGTCCATACTCACGCCCCCTTCATAAGAAATTGGTCAATCGATATGCATACAAATAAATTAATAACAACGCAGACCAGAAAATCTGAGAAAACCTGAGAAAACCTGTCGGATTAACTAGCCGCTAGTTCAGCTTAATCCCATACGCTATACTTGTCAAGCATTTTTAAGACAAAATCAAAAACGCTTGACACTGCTTGACGCCGCTTGACACTGCTTGACGCCGCTTGACACTGCTTGACGCCGCTTGACACTGCTTGACGCCGCTTGACACTGCTTGACGCCGCTTGACGCCAAGCAAGTAAATCCTTGTTTATTCAATGCCATATGTATTATGCGTTTACATAAAACATTTGCATTATACATCTGCATTATTATAATAACGTAGCTCATGATAATATTATTGTTTTTACTGACTCTTTTCGTCTATTAATTGTGTCGATGATATATTGATATTTTTCATCAAGTTTATACCTAGATAACAAAATAAAACAAATGGCAGAAACGATTAAAGGAATCAAGAAGTAAATAGCAATAATCATATTTCGTGCCGATGTGGTTTGTACTGCTTCCAACCCATCGTACCCCCCAAAAGCCAGCATCCATCCGATCAACGCGCCACCAAAACCTGACCCGATTTTTGAACAAACGCTTGATACGCTCAGTATTAAATGATTAGCCCGTATACCGGTTTTGAACTCGCCATACTCAATAGTATTCAATAGATATACGCTGCTATTTAACATCAAGGGAGCGCCTACAAATGATCGCAGTGCTGTAAAACAAAGAAACAGCGCAAGGTTGCCAGGGCTAATAAAGTTAATTGCATAGGTTGCTATTTTAATCGCCAGCCCTGCAAGAATCAAGTGTTTTACAGGTATTTTTTTTGCTATGATTGGGGTTAATGCAATCCCGGACAACATAAAGAACAATGTAATTATTCCCATTACCCCCAATAGTTCCATTTTATTGAGCACATATCTCAAATAAAAGATACTGCATCCAGCCATTGCGCCATCTACAGCAGTCATCATGCCTACGAAACACATGATAATAAAGTATTTGTTTTTTATAAGAGCAGGGAGCGATTCTTTAATAGATTTATTAAAATTTTCTTGCGCTATGCTAAATTTGGTAATGCGCTCCCGCGTCAGTAAAAATTGCGCAAGTTGACCCACAAAAGCAAGCAGTCCAAACATGACGGCGACAATCCGCCACGCTTCGTAACTGTCATTCATAGACTGTGTGATTTTTAATACAACCATATTGCCAACCACGCTGCAAATCAATACAATGGGCGTGGAGATTAGTGCGTTTTTTCGGCGGGATTCCGGGCTTACCGTCATATTAGTTCCAAGGACGGAACCTACCAGACCCGCCGGGGTTATGGCTATATTAATCATTAAAAAATATGATATACAAGCATACAATGTTTTAGCCGTGAGATCCCAATATTGTGGGATATAAAATGTAAGGATGACCGATACGAGCAACGGCGCAGCCATGCGCAAACACCACGGCCTCGCTTGCCCCCACTTACTTTGGGTCTTCTTGATTATTATGCCCATGCCTAAATCAGAAAAGCCGTCTGCGACGCGAGTAATCAATAGCAGCGTTCCCACTGTCGTGGCTTTTAGTCCTACAGTATTCGTATAAAAATATGCGATAAAAACATTTATTACTACGTTTAAGACAGCCAATGTTGTCCCCGCGAATGTCAGGCCTGTTAATTCTGCACTGGTTAGCGGATCGTTTATATCATTGGAATGCTTAATCCAAGACACCCAAGACGCCATGGATTACCCCCCTCTCTTGTACATGTGTTGCTTTATGATCATGTGCATAGTATAATTACAGGTGTCCATATAAGCAATGCGCAATTTACCTTAAAGCGTCTTTTTATCGACATATCATATGCATGTGTTCAATGAGGGGGAGATTATGAATAATAGTGATCGACGGACCACGCGAACAAAAAGAGCGCTCAAGCGAGCCATGCTTGAATTGCTGAGCAAAAAAAATATTTCAAAAATCACGGTGTCCGAATTATCGGAGCTTGCGGACATTGGGCGCAACACATTTTATTTGCATTATATGGATGCCTACGATCTATTGGATAAACTGGAAAATGAAATAATTGAACAAATCACTGCCCATACATCGCCTATAATGGAATATAGCGATTATGATAGTTTATTAATTCATTTAGCAAACATTTGGCAATATGTCTATGAAAATTTAGATATATTTAGAATACTAATGAACCAAAATAATATAACGCGGTTCATGGACAAAATGAAAGGCTATTGTATAAAAAGTGTCTTGTCAGCCAGCAATAGCTATACTAAAAATACGACAGAAGACTATCATATTATTTACTATATTTCCGGTTCACTGGGCATGTTCCAAAAATGGATAGAAGACGGAGCGTCCATCCCGCCTGACAAACTCGCTCAAATAGCACGCGAATTAATCATTGGAACAGCATAAATTATTTACACTCCTTTCCATTATAACAACGAGGGCCGATTATTTATATGCAATACCTAGCATCGCACAGTCCATGTGCTTGTTATGGTAGAATTAACGAATAGATGGTAAAAATAGAATAGGATTAAATTGGGATACGCTCTTACGATAAAAATAAATGGATTCTTCGCACGGTTTGTGGTATCTTCAAGAAGGAAACACTGTGCTGGCGAGAAAAAAGCATTGATTGATTGTATACAATTCCGAAAGAGGTAAATGAACGATGTATTTTTAATATAGCAATACCGGAAGCCTTCATACTTTCAACCCGACAGACAAGCAAAGAGTTCGAAGCTGAAGCCAAAAAAGCGATAGCCATGAAATTCTACATCGACGAAAAACTCAGCCTTGGGCAAGCGGCGGAACTGGCAGATTTAAGCGAGCTTGAATTCATTTTTTTATCTGGGCGAAAATAAAGTCTCCGTATTCCGTTTCGATGGCGATGACTGTGGAGCCCAATTGCTATGCGACGCGCATAACGCTGAAAGGTTCGCTAATGGGTGAGTATATCGTCGTTGCCAACTCGACGCCCATCATATTATTGTTAAAATCGGGACAGCTTGATATACTTGAACGGCCGTTGCAAAACGGAATTTTTATATAATGGGGGGTAGTAAAAACATGTCAGATAAAGCTCATGAAACAGTATATATTATTAAAGATCCAAAAAACGCCCATGAGGCGATTTTCTTTACGGAGGATTCGGAAAAATGCCATGAGGTGATTTTTTTAACAGAAGATCCAAGCAAAGCACATACTGTTGTGCGTATAGTAAGTGAGCAAAAAGAAGCAAGTAGAGTCGTATATATCGCTGATGACCCTAAAAAAGCCAATAGAATCCTTCATAAAACAGATGATCCCAAAAAAGCCCACAGAGTTGTGCATATACTAAGCTAAGGTTGCAAGCAGACAGCCATGAACAGCGAGATTTTACGCCTTTTCGTGATTATTATTTTATCTGATATACTACGTTGGCAATGATTTATTAACATTTATTAAACGACACATTTTTGCCCGATAACGGGCAGTCGAGTATTAATTTTTTGTGGAGATTTTTGAATGATTGCAATTATAGCAACGGTTTTATTTGCATTTATAGCAATGTTAACATTGCTTGTAGCATGTGGATTGCCACTAGGTGAGTTCACAATGGGCGGACAACATAAGGTTTTGCCTAAAAATTTCCGAATAATGGCTGCAGTCTCTTTTGGTGTGCAAATATTCGCAATAATTATTGTTTTGCAAGCAGGGGGATTTATTTCTTTATGGTTTTCGCTCAATGCAACTAAATATATATGTATATTTTTTGCCGTATATCTGTCATTGAACACCATTATGAATTTATTTTCTAAAAGCAAAAAAGAAAGATATGCTATGACCCCTTTATCTTTACTTTCAGCTGTCTGCTACTTTGTTACAGCATTTTCAATGTAACTTCTTTAATAATCGCAATCTCGTCCGACGAGAAAACAAAACGCAAACAATAAAATTAATTTTAAGGCAGATGTTGGGGTCAACTTATGCAGGATAGTACAAAATACGAGATTTCATTTCTAAATGCGCTATTTTTAACAATAGCATACTTTGTAATTTGCTTGATTATACCAACTGCTATTGACACATTAATTTGGAAAAAAACAGTTGGAGACATATCAACGTGGTTAAACATACTCACCTTAATTATAATCAGTTGTATATTCTTTTTTTATTTAAGCCATAGGATACAATATAAAATTGATTTTCATAAAAATATAACGCCTGTGAACACTTTGATAGCAATAGGTTGTTCCATACTATTCTTTCTACTTTTAGATAAATTTCTTGATCCTATTTTTGATAAAATGTTCTCAACAAGCGCGATAGCATACCAAGAAACATTGAATACATTGCGGCTATCCCCCGCAACAACGTTTATACGGGTTTGCTTATTTGCTCCTATCACTGAGGAAATTTAATGAGAGGATATGTAAAAATTCATAGCACATGTAGGCGGGTATGGTTTTTGGCCCGGCGAAGTGCTACTATAATATGTAATACTCGATAATAATTGATACGGGGTGACGTGTTATGAGGATAACCGATAGCGATTATCAGGTTTTGACTGGTTCGGAGCTGCGGGGGATGGGCGGGAAAATTTTGATGCATTTCAACGCCATTGAGCGCCGGATGCGCAAAAAGCAGGATCTGCGGGGCGGTAATTTTACGGTCGTCGATGGGGAAAGCGAGCGCTTAAGCCCAATGGTGCGCCGTTCTATCGCTTTTGACAAGGCGCTGGGCGACCTTCCTGTCGCCATTGAGCCGTGGGACATCCTGGTCGGGAACTGTGTCGAGGGCGACCAAATTATCCGCAATGTGCTGCCGACGTTCCTAACGGTCGACGAGCTGGCTGAGGGGTCGATAAGCATATCACACAAATGCCCCGACTATGAAACATTGCTACGCGAGGGCATGTCGGGCATCATCGCGCGGCTCGACCGGCGCGAGGCGGAGTTGGAAGGCGGCGCGGGCGCGGCAGAGGAGGCAGGGACGGCGGCGACGGATGCGGGGGTGGCGGAAAGCGCCAGGCGCAGAGATTTTGCGAAGGCAGTCCGCACAGAGTGCCGCGCTGTCGTGAAGCTGGCGCACCGCTATGCGGACACGGCGGCGGCGATGGCGGCGGACGTTGATGCAGCAAATGCCACGGGCGCGGCTCGGCGCGATGAGCTTCTCGAAATCGAGCGCATATGCCGGCATGTGCCGGAGCACCCGGCGCGGACACTGCGCGAAGCCATGCAGTCTTTATGGTTTGTCAACCACGTGTTCAGGGAGACGATGTCATATCTGTCCATCGGGCATATCGACAGGATATTGGAACCATATTTCGCCGCTGAATGGGAAGCGGGAACCATAACTCTCAAACAGGCGCAGGACTTGGTCGACTCGTTCTGCCTGCACGTCAACGACAGGGCGCAGATCGACCCTGCCAACTACGTGGTCAACAGGGACGATCTGCCCGGAGCGTCGAAACTCTACCCTCTCCAGTACAATTTCGGCTTCGTCAGCCAAGCCGGCACAGACACAGCGGACGCGATTAACCACTGGGGCCAGAACGTGTTGATCAGCGGCCTTCGCGCCGGTGGGGCGGACGGAACGAACCACCTGACATATATGGTCTTAAACGCGCATGAAAAATTTAAGATGACGGGCCCGGTACTGACGGTTCGGCTGCACAAAAAATCCCCGCCGGAGTTTTTGCACAGAGTCTCGGAGGTGCTGAGGACAGGCGGCGGCATGCCGTTCATCAACAATGACGACATCATCGTGGCGGCGTACGAAAAAGCGGGTGTCGCGCACGAGGACGCCTGCTGTTACGCCAACTCAAACTGCTGGGAAACGCTGATACAGGGCATGAGCAACCAGGAAATGATCCGTGGCTTCAATTTTTTGTATCTGCTCGAACTCGCGCTCAACCGGGGCGAGTCGTTCGTGCACGCCGACGACATCAAGAAGGCGCAGGACGAAGCGCGCACGCGGTTGGCGGAGCAGGCGGAGCGGGCAGAGCAGGCGGAACGTGCCGGCCGGGCAGGTGGGGGGCGCGAGGGGCGCGGTGGGTACAAGCCGCGCGCGTCGACATACCACGGCCCGTCGAACCCGGTGGTAAACGGCATTGATACAGGGGCGCCGGAAACCTTTGAGACATTTGACGACCTCATGCGGGCATGGCGGTTGCAAATGGATTTTATGATGAGGTATTCGACCGAGGTCGTCGAACGGGAGGTCATGAGAAACGGGACGCACGGCAAATATGGCCTGAACCCCCTACTGTCCGCCCTCGAGCGCGACTGTATCGAAAATATGGCCGACCTGTGCAAACAGGGTACGCGCTACGATTTGTGGCACTTGATGGCTGAAGCCGTATCCAACGCTGCCGACGCGGCGGCGGCGATAAAGAAATACGTGTATGACGAAAAACTCATTTCACTACCGGCACTGGTTGACATCCTGAAGAACAATTGGGAGGGCGAGGAGCTGCTGCGTAAGCGCTTTACAGTGGACGCGCCGAAATTCGGCAACGGCGACGACTACGTCGACTCTATCGCTGCCCAGATGGTGGACTATTTCCTTGAACGTACGGAGCACCACGCGAAGGGGCGCGAAAAAATTATATATTCGCCGTGCATCGGCACATTTTCGTGGATCATCTCCATCGGCAAGCGCATCGGCGCGTCGGCGGACGGGCGGCTCAGCAAGGAGAACATTGCCGCGAACATGTCCCCCGCGCCCGGCAGGGACCTCTCCGGCCCGACGGCGGCTATCAATTCGTATATGAGGATCAATACGAGCCATATGGCGGCGGGCGCCCCGCTGGATCTGCGCATCAGTGCGAACGGGCTGGAAGGCGACGCGGGCATTGACCGGCTGGCGGCGCTCATCAAGACGTTTTTGGAAATGGGCGGCAACATGATGACCTTGACAGTAACGAGCGTCGAGGAGCTGCGGCGGGCCATCGCGGAACCCGAGCGCTACCGCGGGCTGCGCGTGCGCATGGGCGGGTGGTCGGCGTACTTCGTGCTACTGGGCGAGCAGGCGAAAGCGCTGCACCTGCGGCGGGCCGAACATGGCATGGTATAGAGGCACGGTAATGAATATGGTATTGGGGCATAGTATAAAATAGATGTCAGGCACTTTGTACGTGGTGGCGACGCCTATCGGCAATATCGCCGACATAACTGACAGAGCCAGGCAGGTGCTCTCCGACGTGGATTTCATTGCGGCGGAGGACACGCGCACGACTGGGCTACTGCTAAAGGCGCTGGGCATCGGCAACCGCGTCGTATCAAACCACAAGTTCAACGAAAAGCACCGGGAGGACTATATCCTGTCGGCGCTGGCTGACGGGCGGGACGTCGCCGTCGTGTCAGACGCGGGGACGCCGTGCATGTCGGACCCGGGCGGGATAATCGTCAGGGCGGCGGTGGGGCGCGGGATCGGCGTCACCGCTGTCTGCGGCCCATCGTCGGTGGCAGCGGCGCTCAGCGTGTGCGGATTCGTGTTCGACTCGTTCGCGTTTTACGGATTTTTACCGAGGTCACAAGCTGATATCCGCCGCCGGATAGCGGACGCCGCGCGGGCGGGCGTGAATGTATCGGTGTTCTTCGACTCGCCTAAGCGCATTATGAAGTCCCTGGCAGTTTTCGCGGCGGAAGCGCCCGGCGCCAGGCTGTGCCTGTGCAATGACCTCACCAAGCCGTACGAGCGGATATACAGGGGCTCACCGCAGACGGTCTTGGATGAACTGTCGGCCAACCCGTCAGCGCAAAAGGGCGAGTACACGCTGGTGTGCGCGGGGCTGGGCGTTGAATGGAATGAAGGCACAGGCGGTGCGGGCGGCAAGAGCGGTGCGGGTGGTGCGGGCGGTGCGGGCGGCGCGGGCGGTGCAGGTAGCGAGGGTGGCGACGGCGCCGAGGGCGGTACTGGCGCGGGTGAGGACGGCGAAGGTGGCGCGGGCAGTACTAGCGCGAGCGAGGGCGGTTCTGGCGCGGGCGGCAAGGGCAGCGCAGGCGCGGGCAATGCGGAGATGGGCGGTGTTATGTCCCCTGAAGCGGCAATCACGGATTACCTCATTAAAAACGGCGGAACGATAAAAGACGCCGTAACCCATCTGGCAAATGAACGCGTTTATAAACGAAACGCCCTATATAAAGCATCGATCAATTTACATAATCTACTATCAGGTTAGGGGACGTCGCCCTCGACGTCCCGCCTATATATCATAGAAACCCGTAGGGGCGATTGTTAATCGCCCGCACGTAATATAATTGATAATCATCCGCGCGTAATACTGTAAGAACCTACACACTAATTACGACATAATATATCATATGGGGGATTTGAGTCTATGAAAGCAATGCGACTGTATGCGAAAAACGACCTCCGCATGGAGGACCTGCCCATCCCGACCTGCGGGCCTGGCCACGTTTTAATAAAAACGCTGTTCTGCGGGGTGTGCGGCTCCGATCCGCCGAGGGTGCTGGACGGCGCGGTGAGGATAAGCCCCGCCGCCCTCGGGCACGAGTTCTCCGCCGAAGTCGTTGAAGTAGGCGAAGGCGTCACCAGCGTTAAACCGGGCGACCTTGTCTGCTGTGTGCCCCTGATAGTCTGCAACGTGTGCCCCAACTGCCTCGACGGCAACTTTGGCCAATGCGTAAAAAGCCGCTTCATCGGCGCCTCCTTCCCCGACATCGGCGGCTTCCACGAATACAACGTGCTGCCCGAGCAAAACGTGCTAAAGCTCCCGGAAGGCATCGACCCCCTCGCCGCCGCCTTCACGGAGCCCGCCTCCGTCGCGATGCACAGCCTCTTGCTCATCGGCTACCAGCCGCACGAGGACCTGGCCATCGTCGGGATGGGCGGCATCGGCCAGCTCGTGCTGCAGTGCGCGCGCGCCATGGGCGCCGGGCGCATTTTCGCGTTCGACATAGTCGACGAGCGCCTGGAAACAGCTAAAAAGATGGGCGCAACCGCGTGCTTCAACACAGGCGACGCGGGCTTCATGGACGAATTCCTTGGCATGACGGCCGGCCTTGGCTCCCCGCAGGTCATAGAGGCAGTCGGCTACGAGGAGACCATCCACATCGCCATAAACCTGGCCAAAGTCAACGGCAAGGTCGGCCTGATCGGCACGATGCACAAACCGGTCACGCTGCCCCCCTCGCTGTTCTACGGCACCTTTTCGCGGCGCCAGTTGTGGCTGCGGGGCGTGTGGATGTCGTACTCAAAAGGCTATCCAGGCGCACCATGGCGCATGGCCTCGCAGTACCTTGCCGACGGGCGCATAAATATCAAGCCGCTGCTCTTTGAGGTCGCCACCATAGAGGATGCCTACAAAGCCATAGCCCAATTCGGCGTCCCCGGCGCCGTCAAGGGCAAAATAGTGATAAAAATATAATGTCAAAGATAAAATACACAAAAACCGAACTGGACGAGGCTAAGGCCGCCTTAGCCTCTACGCTCCAAAAATGCGAAAAAATAGACGAGGGTAAAAAGCTGGGCAAATCACAGCAAACCTTGCTTGAAAGAAGAATCAAAGCATTGCGCCTCGCGATTGATTTGATTGACAGGGAGAACAAAAATGCACAATGATACAGATTAACCTGTACATTCCATTAAACTAGATGACGAGCGATTTGAAATCTGTTCCTCTACTTATTAAATAATAACATAATTAGTAGTAAATGGATGGAGGGTTTGAATGTGTATGAAGTAAAAAAGGTGAATGAGCCAAAACGCTGTGATATGGACGAAATTGCTAAACAATATTGGGACAACTGGTTACTAATAAGCAATGTGACCGAAAAACCAAAGAGTGGCATAGTGCGGTATTATTGTTATATCAGGGATAGTAGCCTTACTAGCCTTATTATGGATATGGATAAAGATTTTGATACATACGGCGAATGTATAATTCGATTTGTCGGGCCTAGTCGCGGTTGCTGGTTGGGGAGGATGGGCGCGTGATTGAATTACCGGTGGATTTCTATGTATCGTCAGTGGGCATTACAGTAGAAATATGGAATAATAATCTTAATAAATTTTCTATATGTGATATGGTATTCGATACTGGCGCATCAATGACAACAATTGACACTTCAATAGCAATTAGAACTGGTTAAAGTTTAATTGATGCTGAAAATGTAGTTGTATCGGGAGTCGGTGATGGCTATATATCCGCAAAGCGAGTTGTTTTGCGTGACTTTAAACTTGGTGGAATATCCATTGGACCGGTGGTAGTTGACGTATTAGATTTTCCTGTAAATGGTAATTCATTTGCTTTACTAGGAATGAATGTTATCAAAGAATTCAATGTAATAGCTAAATTTAATGACAAACGCCCCGCACCTGATAAACGGGATGCAACTATATATATGAACCCTTTATTTGATTTAAATGATAAAATTTCTTTTGATAAGTATCACCCAATGCAATCGCGGTTTGGCGTCTGGGTTTATCATAAACATATAAGATATTAGATTCATTTACTTTAAAAAATTCTATTTATTATGCCAGTAAGCACGTCTCACTTTAACAGGGCGCCTTGTGCCGTTATGGTCGTGCATAGCAACGGCTACAGGGCGGTCTGCGCCCAAATTTATTAACGTCTCCACCATTTTCTTTATGATTGTCATCAATCGGCTATGGCAGCCGCGCCAACCCTATCACGTCATGTAATAATGGCGGGAACGCGTCTGCATCGCATTTTCGTGCATTTTAACTGCCACTACGCTAAATGAAGCTGCCACTACGCCAAATGAAGCTGCCACTGCGTTAAATGAAATGGAACAAAAGCGCGGCGGCGCGTGTCATTATCTATTATGCGCGACTATAGCCATGGATAAAGGAGACTATAAATATGATTAAGGCAGTTTCGTTAATGCTGACGTTGGCGATGTGTTTGGCCATCCCGCTTGCCGCAAGCGGGGCGGCGTATGCGTATGCATCATATACAGATGTGGCATTGGGCTCCGATTGGGCGATGGAGGAACTCCGGAAGGCGGCCGACATGGGGCTAGTCCCGGACAGCCTGAAGGGGCAAGACTTGACGCGGCCCATAACCCGGGCGGAGTTCGCCGCTGTTTCCGTCAAAACGTACGAAGCCTTGTCAGGCACAGCGGCGGTTCCGGCTACTGCCAACCCTTTCACGGACACAGCCGACGCCGAAGTGCTAAAAGCGCTCAATGTTGGCATAACCGTAGGCATATCGGCAAACCTGTTCGATCCCGGCGCCCTGCTGGACCGCGAACAAGCGGCGACGATGCTTACACGTGTATACAAGAGGATTGCGCTCGACGGGTGGTCAATGCAAGCGGACAGCCGGTATACGTTGCAATATACAAAGCCCGGCCTGTTTGCCGACGACGCGAACATTTCCGATTGGGCCAAAGACAGCGTCTATTTTATGGCCGCAAATGAAATAATCAAGGGCATGGGCGGCAATACATTCGCACCAAAGAACATGACGCGCGAACAAGAAGCGTCGGGCTATGCCAACGCCACCCGCGAACAGGCGCTGCTAATCGCAGTCAGGATGCTCGAAAACGCCGACAGCGCCTACGCGGCGCTCGCGAACAGTACGGTGTCAGACGAGAGCAATGCGGAAAATGGGGGCGGTGCGAACAGCAACAATGGCAATAATGGCGGAAATGGCGGAAATAGCGGAAATGGCGGCAACAACAGCAACAACAGCAACAACAGCGGCAACAACGGTATTGTTACACTCAATGCCGACGAGCTGAACCCGGCTACCACAAACACCACGCCCAACCCAGCGGAGGACAGCAAATCAAAAGCCGCCCTAATCGGCTCCTGGTCGCATATGGACTCGGGCAGGCTGACCGCTTGGGCGTTTGACGAGAACGGGCGGTTTGCCGGTTACCTTATCGCCCAAACCAATAACTACTACACAGACGCGTACGGCTATACATACTCTCGCGCAACGAGCGCGTACAAACATCTGTTGCAAGGTAACTATGTAGTGACCGGCGGCATCATACGTTTCAGCAATTGCCAAATAAGCACGACGATGGAATTCGACAAATATCCTAACCGCACGGACGGCTTGTATGACGCCATGAACGATCTGTTGGTCGCGCGCCTTGACAACCCAAAAGTTGAAGAGGATTTTGTTGCTGAATTCGAATTCATTGACAGCGCGCGCTTGCGCATCAGGGTAAACCGCAATGTCATCGAAGACTACGATTTAAATTTTAATTGGGATGGCGGCGCGCACAATGTGGCATTGCCTACGCATCGCATACCGGAAGCGATTTGGCCCGCCGGTAGCCTCTCACCGGACATGCCCCTATATGGCGACAGCGGGCGCCTCAGAAAAGTCGCGCAAAACGGCGAGGGCGAGTTTATTGAAAATTACACTACGACAGTCACGGTTGACAGGACGTCCCATAGCGCGCTTCTGGGCTACGCCGCCAAGCTAAGGCAGGCTGGCTGGTCAGGCCCGGGCGAGCAGGAGATTCTCGACGCGAAGAAGAAAGCCGAAGACAGCGTTACGTCGCTATTATTTAGCTATTATTCTTTTGATTATTACAAAGGCGTCTACAGGTTAAATTTTGGCGTCGACGCGGACGACTCACTGAGAATAACGTCGTCGCGCGAGGTAGAGGGGTTCTGGCCCTCCGAGTTTTGGGGGGACGCGTTCAAGCCGCCGGAGGGCGTCGTCTATATAGGCGCGATTGACATGGAAAATATCTTCGATTTCGATGGGAATATCTACTTATCATTTAAAATCGATTTTTATCCAAGCACCCCGGAGAGCTATATAAACGGTTTGTTGCAAAATGGCTTCGTGGTCTATGAAACCATCTATTCAAGGCCGGAGATATCCGCCTTCATGCGCATCGACGGGCTGGTGTTCAAGGTGATGCTCGAAGAAGGCTACGACAATAACGGCACGATAGCGACGATGAACTACCGACTGAAATATTACCCCGATTTTGAATGGCCTGCCGACACGCCTCCCGGTATTCCCACGCCTACCGGATATGAACTGTTCTACAACGGCGCCGATTCCGTCGGAAAATCTATGTCGATGGACGGTGTCAGCTATAGCATCACTTTTGTAACCATCGGCATGCCCGAAGCCGATGTCCAGGCATATTTTGACAGCCTTCTGGCAAGCGGCTGGGAAGTAAGCATTGTGCCTTCGGGCGCGTTTTACAAAATCATGCCCTGGAACGGCAATAACTGGATTTGCCATATATCCGGCGGCTACACCTACGCAAACGCGACAGAATTCAAAGTGGCTTTCCAGATATATAATTATTAGCTGAACTACATATTTTAATTTTCAAAATATCCGGGAGGCTGGTAGCAATGAAAAAATCACCTGCAATTTCCATCGCTTTGAATTTTGCGATTGCGCTCGCGGTGGCGGTTGTGCCTGTCTCCGCAAAAGCAGCCGCCCCTACCGCAGTAGCCGCCGCCCCTGTCGCAGCAATAGCCACCCCTCCCGCAACAATAGCCGCCCCTGCTGCGGCTATTGCTATATCCAATTCGGCACAACCATATGCATCGGCAAGCCCGACGGCCTCTATCATTCTTGTCGACGGGCTGAACGTAGCGTTTGAAGCGTATAATATCAGCGGCAATAATTATTTCAAACTGCGCGACCTCGCGTTTGCCCTGACAGGTACAGCCAAACAGTTTGATGTAGGCTGGAACGGCGCAAGCAATGCGATAACCATTACAAGCGGCAACCCATATACACCCGTCGGCGGAGAGATGGCAGTCATAGGCGCACAGGTTAAAACCGCTGCCGCATCAAGCGCTAAAGTGTTTTTAGACGGCAAGGAAACGCAGTTCGCAGCGTACCTTATAGACGGTAATAATTATTTCAAACTGCGCGACATTGGGGCAGCTCTTGACTTTGGTGTTGACTGGGATGAAGGGCACAATACAGTTCTAATTGACACGGCAAAAGCCTATAGCGCCGCAGGCGCGTCCGGCGGCGGCGCACCCAGCAACGGCGCTCCCGGCAGCGGCACACCCGGCAGCAGCACACCTGGCAGCGGCACACCCAGCAGCGGCGCGCCCGGCGACGCCGCAGGCGCGGCTGGCAATGATGCAGCGAAGCGGCAAGAGCCAGCTGGAAACAGCCCATGGGTCAAAACGACCTACACGTCTGACGATCTGGCAATGCTTAAAACCAGATCGGTATTCTTTGCCCACAATTCAGTCGGACAGAATATTATCGACAGCCTGAAAGCTCTCGAAACCGGCCTCCCGGTCGCGAGTGGCAGCCAAGGCGGCGCAAAGGGCATTACAGAAAATACGCTGGGATACAACGGTGATCCGGCAGGGAAACTCAATGCGTTTGCAGCGTCGATGGACAATGGCGGGCACAAAGCCCAAATCGCCATGTTTAAATTCTGTTATGCGGATTTCCAGGCTAATACCGATGTGGGGCAATTGTTTTCTGATTATGTAGCAAAGATGGATGCCCTGGCGGCAAAGCATCCCGGTGTCATTTATGTCCATATCACGGTGCCGCTATATCACTACAACGCTTCGTGGAACAATAGCGTTCAACACGCATTCAATGAAAAGTTGCGCGAAAAATATGGCGGTCTGGTTTTTGATCTCGCCGCGATGGAGGCCACCGATGCAGCCGGCAGGGCATCATTTTCGCGTGACGGCGTGACCCCCGCCCTTTCTGAAGAATGGACGAGCGACGGCAGCCATCTCAACGACGCAGGCGGAAATCGCCTGGCATCCGCCCTTATATCATTCCTGGCGCAACTATAAAATGTTGGCAAATGGGGACGGTACGGAGTGCTTTCTCGAATTCCGTTGCCCCGGCCTATATCCTGCTCCGGAAATCATTGTATCATTGTTACAGGTCACACCTAAAACAAATATCCTAGATCCTGTAGGGGCAGACCCAATGTCAGCAACTTAAGCATCCATAATATTACAATGGATTTTTAGGTCTTCGTGTACGTCTATGTTTTGTGTTCGTCTTTGTTCTTTGGTTTTTGCGGTTTGGTTTTATCGGTATTACATATTTTGAAATATCGTTAACCAATTTATCAATCTTTTTCTCCTGAAGTACCGGATCATCTGTGATAATTGCCTTGATGAGCCGATTTTTCAGGATTCCAACAGCCATATTGCCATTTGGTTTATGCGCATGCACGGCTCTTTTACTCCTCTTCTTTTCCTTGACTTTTACAGTTGCACCAGCGATGACAAATCCTGTCATATTCATTACAATCATACTAGCGTAGAACTCCTGCTCAATTGCATTAACACTTTTACCACTAAAATCTTCAAACCGCAATCTGTTCTTCAGCTCATTATACTTCGTTTCTACGCCCCAACGCATACGGTATAGATTTGGCAAATCAGAATCAGAAATCTCATCCCTGCTGACATTAGTTATGAGATATTCTATTTCGCCACTATCCAATTGAAACTTGTAGTACCTGAACCTATATTTGCTACGCTTGTTTACTAATATGTAGTCACCGCTGTTTTCTTTGCTATCAGTTATTTCTTTAATGGCATTTTTAGAGAGCCTCATAAGGAATTTTTGTCCCCTGGCAAACATCGCAACAATCAATTTTGGATCCCAATACCCCCTGTCGAACAAGTATATCGCTTTTATCGACAACTCCTTTTGGATATGCCTCATCGCTAGCTTTCTTTCGCCTACTGAAAAACTATCAATCTCCCCATCAAGGACTACGCCGTTTAATACATCCGCACATATCGAGATGCGCGCATATGTTTTGCCAGCCACAGGGGTACTGGACCCGTATTTCTCTAGCAACTCCACGGAATATGGCAATAATGCTGTCGACCCGTCTATTGCACATATCCTATACCCATAAAATGTTTCTTGGTTCTTGGCGGAAATGCTGAGGTTTCGGGTATCCACAAACAATTCTACAAATGCTGATGATTTAATTTTGCTTCTTGCATTTTCAAACGCTGTACCAGTCACGCTCTCCTCTTCTAGTATATCTTCAAAAAAATTGTACGCGGTCAACTCGTTTGACTTTGAATTGAAATTTAACATCATATATATGATCGTTACAAAAGCCAGTTTCCGCTTACGTGTAAAATCCTGTTCTCTTACCCTGTGTTTCTTCTTGAAGAAGAAATCATTTATCTTAGTTTTGAGACCTCTAACGCATTCATTCACTAGCAAATTGACATCCATTAGCGCATTACCATCCTCAATAAGATATACCAAAAAATGGTATTCAATTTTTACCATTTTTTGACATATTGCGCATTTGTCAATTCGCATTTGTTATAATCTTTCTCCTACTTTTTGGCTATTATGACGGCATAATATAAAATCCGTTTTCTTGTTTTGCTAAGCCTCTTTTAACTGTTAAATATTACCTTCTTAAGTTGCTAACATTGCCCCCGACCCTACGAACCCCGCGCTCTACATCGACTTCATAACCGGGCGGACAAGCAAAATCACCGCTACAAAAGGCGATAATACAATATGATTGCATAGCATCGCCTTCTATCATAAATTGCATAACCCGCATGAACGATATAGGCTGGTACCTTTCATTTGGTTAAAAAAAGTTTCCATTTGCAATAATTAAGAAATTATAATGGAAGGAATAATATTCATTATTTGGTTTGCTCTTTGCATGTAGGATTTATCATATGAAGAAAAAATAGAACTTATGGGTTTGCTCAATTGGGATACTCTCGATAAACGTGAGGACATGCTTGCTGTTATCGAAGGAAAAATCGCAAGGTCTGATGCGTTTACCCGTTCACGCAAGGTGTCATAGTTGATCTCCTTTAGGTCTATCCCGTTCAGTTTTTTGATTCCGCGCTCAAATGAATTTAAGCGGACGTTCACCTAATGCGCCGATCATTTCGCGTAATGTATAGCACTTGGTAAAGCCGTGCCCGCTTGCGGGAGCGTGCTCGAGATCGAGTAGCATTGCGGAAGGATGCGCTTTGGTTAGAATATAGAAGAAATTTTCTTTGAAACCAAAAATCTCGCTTTTGCGTTTCAGATCATGATACACATCTATGCCGATTTCCGAACTGCTCCATTTGCATTCCGCAAACAGAGCCGCAGAGTTCCGCACAGACATAATATCGATTTCAACTTGTATACGAGCCTTGGGATCGGTTCCCCACCAGCGTCCCAGGTTGCCGGCGAAAAACGGCAGTGCATCCTTTTTAGCCATTTCGAAGAGCCATTGCCTACATATATTTTCAAAGGCCAGTCCCATATATGTACTCAATTGCGGCGCAACCTCGTTGTCATAAACACCATCCCCAAGCCCCGCAACAATTGCGCTCATGTTCGGGAAAACAAAGCGATACCAGAACCTAAACATAAAATCTTCAAGCTTATATATGCTTCGCTTGCTCGCCGTTACGCCGTATGGATACTCTTTGCCGACCAGCCCAAGCGCAATCAGCGATTTCAGGTATTTTGCGCATTTGTTGCCCTCCAAACCGATCTTCGTGGATATTTCGTTAAGCCGGGATGCTCCGCTTGCGATTGCTTCAATGATAGCATTATATGTCGCAGGCTCCCGAAGCTCCTGTTTGAGCAAATTGGCGGGTTCTTCAAACAATAGGCCCGCCGGTGTCAAAAACAAGTCAACGATATTTTCGCGTACAGTTTTTGTGTTGTTGATTCTTTGCAAATATTCCGGGGTGCCGCCGGTTATGCAATACAAAATGGCTTTATCCTCTGCTTCGAAACTGCCGAAAAAAGGCAGTGCTTCGAAAAACGTGAATGGCAGTATCCTAAACTGCGCTGTGCGGCGGCCAAACAAAGGGCTTTGGTACCCAAGCACCTGGTTTTCCATGAAACTCAGGCTCGATCCGCAGAGAATGAGCATGAGTTTGGATGTGTTTTTCACCTGATCAATTACTATTTGCAGCAGAGACGATATGCCGCGATACGCCCCGGCAAGATAGGGGAACTCATCTATAACAAAAATAAAACGCTCGCTTTCGCCCATTTCGAATATTTCCCACAACGCGCTTTCATAATCGGCATAAACGGGGGAGGTGCTTCTGCCCCCCACACAGCGGCTCAGCGAAAGCAGATTATCGGCGGCAGTGCTTTCGCCGGCGACGAAAAACAAGTTCTTTTTGCCTTTGATAAATTCGCGGATAAGCGTGGTCTTCCCAACGCGCCGCCGCCCATATATAACAGCGAACTCAAAAACATCGCTGCCATGCATCTCATTCAATTTACTAAGTTCTGCATGCCGACCAATAAACATATAGCAAGCCCATACTCTCCACCAACCAACAAACTCGTAAGTTTGCAACTCACGATATTTATTATACAACAGTAATATGAAAAGTCAAATAGTTACCTGTCTTTGGGTAAGCATCACCAAATTCACCATCACCAAATTTACCAAATTTGCGGCGCCGATTATTATAAATGGAAATAATTTCTGTTCTGCGAAACTGACCGTATTACTGCTCATTCACAAAGTTGCCATGCTTTAGCTGTGGACGTATGATATTATGAGAGCTGTAATGAGCGCAGCAATGAGTGCGGCACAAAATTATTAATAAGGAGGAAAGAACATAAACATCACAATAAAACCGCTTACACCGGAGCTTGCCGATGATTACTTCGACTTCTTTGAAAACCGGGCATTTACAGACGATTCCCCGTATCGGTGTTATTGCCAAGTATTTCAAATGACCAAAGAGCAGTACCAAGCGGCGTATGACGATCCGGAAGCGCAGCAAAATCCCGGCCCCGCTTCCAGAAAAGTCGCCGAACAGCAAATTTCTGATGGCGCTCTACGTGGATATCTGGCATATGATGGCGGGATATCAATCGGTTGGTGCAACGCCAATGACAGAGCGAATTACCCCGCCGAACCGTACTATGATGATGTGCTTTTTCATGCGCCGGCTGAAATGAAAGAAAAAGCCGTAGTTTGCTTTGAGATTGCTCCGGATCATCGTCGGAAAGGTGTCGCGACCGCTCTTCTGAATCAGGTTATAACCGACGCGAAAGCCGAAGGGTATGCTGCTGTTGTGGGGTTTCCCGTTATGCGTAAAGAGCGGTACGAATGGGACAATCAAGGCCCGATCCGGCTATACGAGAAAACCGGATTTACCAAAGCATCGGAAAAAGACGGGAAAGCAGTAATGCGAAAAATGCTGAGTTGACAATGATTCTACATAGTCGCCTCATTGTCAACTCATTACTTGATTTCAAGACAATGCTTTTACCTGCTTTTGCCTGTTTTAATCTGAAACATTGTGCATCACTTTCATAAGAAGAACCTTGCGTCTTTTCCTGCAATAACCATAACACAAATTGGTAGATACTTCACGCATACCATGCGATTTGGATTTATTATAACGCCGTACCGGTTGCCCCTTTCATCTGGATGCACCGGCAGCGGTGTAATCCACGGAGAAAGTTCTTCGCTCATTATTTCATCTTTCTAAACCGAACCTTCCCAACCATAGACCCGACCGGCAACAACCTCATGCTTATGGAATCCCCTTCTGACACTGATAATTCGCAGACTTTTAGCCAGTTGTTTGCATCTAACGTTTCAATAGAGATATTCATTGCGCGCTCCTTTCCAAAATGATGCCGAGTGTTTCCGCTTCGCCGGTATGCGGACCACCCCATATACGATCACCCGTCTGCTGCCGACAATATCGACGTCATAGACGCATGATTATATGAGCTGAACAGGATATACCCCAACCGGTTTAAGCCTATAAAAATAATTGCAAATATTATTTTCGCTCTTGATTTTTAGTAACGAGTAGGGCAGGGGCTCTGCTCCTGCCGCTGTAACATTACCAATTTATCAAATATCGGCAGGAGCAGAGCCCCCGCCCTACGAAAAATGTTGATATTTTTAGGGATTAACATATGGAGTGACCTGTAACGTCTCGCTAAGCAATGAACGCAGTAGCATCTATCTCGTATTCACACCGTATAAAATCAAGTAGTTGTTGTTTGTACTCATCAGAGTGGATATGTTACTATACAATGTTCATTCCTCCAGTATATCTGCGATTGCAACAAGATTGTCTTTACCCATTCCCAAGCACCACGGCTGGCTGTCATACCAAAAGCAAAAGTCGAGAAATTCTCGTCTTAGCTGCTCGTCCCGTATGACATTCCGCAAGACTTCGCCGGGAACAGAACGAGACAGGGCGCCGGGGCCGGAGAGTTTAATGTTTTTTGCTCCGTTGCTCTCTAACATGTTTTGTAATTCTTCTGGTATAAATGAATATGACACAGGCCACGGGGACTTGCCTTTATCATATGCCGCCGCCGTTTCCTCCGTCTTTTCCATCAGTCCTGTTTTATAAAACTCCCACACAGCCGCCATATCCGGGCGGTGTTCGGCGCGCTGCGGCAAACCGTAGTCAAGCGTCCATCGGACTAACCAATCTTGGTTGTTTGGATCAAGAATATATTTTTCCTTTTGCGCCGGGTCGAAATGGTATGTCCATGCAAGGCGGCTGTACACGCTTATGCAAATTTTCTTGTCGGCGATACGAATAAGGTTTTTTATAACCGCTTCATGGTTCGGGTAGGTATATGAAATGGGCGCGTCAAATGATATTACCAAGTCGAACTGTTTATCCTGAAAGGCGTTCAAATCCTCCAATGAACCGTGAATAAATGTCATGTTCGCGGCGACGCCCCGTTCATGAGCAAGTTCTTTCGCCTTTTCGATCATCGGCATGGATATATCGAAATGCGTGACATGAATACCCTGTGCCGCAAGAAGCAGGGAGAAGCGCCCGTACCCCGCGCCGCCGTCAAAAGCGGTTTTAATGCCGTTGAGGTGTTCGAGCAATAGCCGCTCGATGTGCGCCTTTTGTATGATGTCGTCTATGTAGGTTTGTTCCCGCGCCGTTTCTTCGTCAGCTTTTTGCGGCAGATTCCAGAAACGCCGGGAAATGTCGGTTGATGTGGTCATTTAGGATTCCTCACTGTTCTCATAATAGTATTTATAGCGGTGAATATGATGATCTTCGCCGTGATATTTGCTAATACCGTCAAACTCCAACTTAAAGCCACACTTTTCCAAAACCTTGCGCGATGCGATATTGTCGGCACGGCAAATGCCATAGATTTCAGAGATACCAATTTTTCGCATGATATGCGGCAGAAAAGCGCTGACGGCTTCGGTCGCATAGCCGTTACCGGTGAACGGTTTTGCTACATGATACCCGACTTCCCATCCATTAGAGATTGGGACAGCCTGGACATAGCCAATGTTTTGGCCGTTTTTCAAAATGATTGGATAAACCAGCGGCGCGTCATTCTGGGAATAGGACGAAATTAGCCACGACAAGATTTCTTTTGCCTTGTCAATGGTTTCAAATACTTCATCAGGTACAAAACGCCGGTTATCATCATCTAAAGAGTTCAAGTGAACAATCTCCGCCATGCTTTCGTCAAACTCGGTGATATATAAGCGGTGTGTTTTTATTGGTAAGTCCATCTTTTATTCTCACTTTCTTGCTTGCAATATCGCGCCGCTGCCGTGCGCTTCGGTACGGTCGTCCAACACCTCAACAGAACTAAATCCCGCATCGCGGAGTAGTTTTATTTGCACTTCCAACGCGCACGGAATGTCAATATGATATTCACCCGCCGCAGCTTTATTTGACAAAACGGATGTGATAGCTTCATATCGCCGTTTATACTGTTCTGCGAGTATGGCGTCAACTATAAAGTCAGCTTCTATGTATGAGCCGCCGGGAACCAATGCGCGGTGGATTCCCCGGTAAACATCAACCTTTTCCTCCGGCCATAAATGGTGCATCGTAGAATGAGAAGTAACGATATCAAAAGTCGCTTCCGGGTATAGCCAGTCAGTATAAGACGCTTCAATAATGGTAATTTGTTCACGTCTGTCCCGGTGTTTTTCGAGCAGCAGGTCAAGCATATTGCGCGACAAATCCAAACAGGTGATGTGTGCGTTTGGAATCCGCGCCCATATATATGGTAATTCAAATCCCGTACCGCAACCGATGTCGAGTATCTTCAAAACCTCGTCGGTTTTTGGTAAACAGCTTCCGTATTTAACGTAATCCGAATTTGCACAGCCTGACGACATACCCGATACTCTGGTATCATCGTACCCTGCCGCGCGCTTGTTGAAAAAGTCACCCATTTTTTCTGCTTTGTTCACCCAGAGAGTATCCCACTCCGGGCCGGGTAGATCGTCTGTGTGATACAAGCGAAAATAGTCAAATTCGCAGTCCTCGCCGTTATGCGGTAACAACCGTTTTCCTGCGTAGATAAAGCCGAGCTTTTCGATAACCCGCCGAGATGCCTTATTTTCCGGTTTGGTAAAAGCCGATATTACATCTTGCCCGGCTTTTTCAAACGCCCACCAAATCATTGCCTTGCCTGCTTCGGTTGCATAACCGCTGTTTTGATATTCGTCGCCGATATAGTAGCCCATTTCAACGATATTGCCCCATTCCTCTTTCCGGTTGATGAAAATGCACCCGACACATCGTTCATCGTCTTTTCTAATAATCGCAAATAATACGCAGGGCTTGTCTATGCTCCATAATTCCTTGTTGACATAGCGAATCCAGCCGAACGCGGCTTCTTCAGTGTCTTTCACCATTTCAGGCATGAAGTGCGCTACTGACGGTTGTTTACTATTATAACTAGCCATCGCCGCGTCGGTTTCTACGAACGGACGCAGAACCAAACGTGCGGTCTCGATTTTTAGATTTTGCATATGTAAAACTCCTTATTATTTGTTATAGAGGAAGCACTCCACTTCCTCTATCACGGATCTTCATAGCATGGATGGTTCGGGTGTCAAAACCGCGTCTGACGAGCCGCGAGGGATTTTTTTGTCAGGCAAGGACAATATATTGATGCTTCCCGCAGTTCCTGTGGTAATGCGAGCGCATGTAGTGCATGCGCTATGCCTCTACCCAATATGTTGGACGAAGGATGACGGAAAAAGACCCGTGGGGCGGCGGGCGTGCTTTTGACACCCGAACCATGAATAAGAGAGATTGTAGATAAGCCCGAATAATATTACAATAATGTAGATAGACAGACGGGCGAATGGAAGGTATCAATGTGCGTATGGTATGGCTGGACGTGCCGGTTGTGCCGGTGGGTCTGGTGGAGTAGGCAGGGTCGGTGGAGCAGGTAGGACCGGTGGGGCTGGATGTAACGGTAGGGCTGGTGGAGCTGGTGGGGGCGGTGGGGCTTGTGGAGCCGGTTGTAAAAGATGCACCGATGATCCGGCTTCGCGTCGAGCCATCAATGCATCATTTAGCCGGCCGAGCCATGGCTCAGACCTCGAAGCGTTTTACTTCGCTGTAAAACTTCCCGTCGTCGTCGGCATGCGCTTCGACCTTGATGGACTTGCTCAGATCCAGGCTGAAGATGCCCATGATGGATTTCGCGTCGACGACATAGCGGCCCGACGTCATGTCGATGTCGAAGTCGAACCTATTGGCGATGTTCACGAAATCCTTCACGTCGTTGATGGACCTAAGCATGATGTTGAACGTTTTCATAGAGCTTTCCCCCTTAGTTCGTTGTATTCGCCGACCCCGGACCCTAATGCGAACCGGGCGACGAAGCATGCGGGCGGCTCGCGAACGAACCGCAGTTAACAGAATTATACCCGGATTTTGGATATGAAGTCAATGCCGGCAAAATGTTTGCAGCCGACAGACGGCTAGGGACAAAGGCAAAACTGGAGCGTGTTACCAATTAGCAAGCACATTGGCGCGAGACGGCGCACGGTCAAATTCATAACGCTGGGCTGCAAGGTGAACCAGTACGACTCCGGCAAGCTCATGGACGAGTTTCGGCTGGCCGGGTTCTCGCCGCACATCGGCGGCGAAACGGCCACTGCGCTAGCGCAGGGGCGGGAGCGGGAGAAGGGCGATGGGCAGGGGCAGGGGCAGGAGCAGGCGCCCGACCAGGGGCAGAACCAGGAGCAGGGGCAGGAGCAGGGGCCCGGGCCGACAGTTGTCGTCGTGAATACCTGCGCGGTTACGCGCGAAAGCGAGCGCAAATCCCGGCAGGCCATACGCCGTGCCC
>WRLR01000050.1 GCA_009777515.1 Oscillospiraceae bacterium
TTATGATTTGGGATTATTGTATACCAATGATCGCAATTATGTAAAACGCGGATGGCAGCGGAGGCTGGGGGAGGTGGATGGGTTGGGTGGGTCGTTGCTGTGGTGGTGAGGGTGGTTGAGACGTTGCGGGCGGGACGCCCGCGTACCCAGGGAGGGGGGCGGGGCGTTGCGGGGGCGGTGGGGCGGCGGCGCGATGTCTTCATCGCGCCGCTGCAGATATCCAATAAGGTATGGTTTTATGATTATGATATCCCATTGGCGAATTTGTAGACGCGGTACAGTAGGACTGCGGCTTCGGCGCGGCTGGCGTTGCTTTGCGGGTTGACGTTGCTGTTGTGGTCGCCCATTACCAGCGAGTTGCGGGCCAGCGCGGATATCGCTTCTTTTGCGTAGTCGGCGACAGCGCCCCTGTCCGCGAACCTGTCGAGGGCAGCCAAATCTGCTGCACCGTTTGCGCCCGAACCCGCCCCCGCCGCCAAATCCATGCCGGCGTAGCTCAATGCGCGGTATATCAACGTGAACATATCCTGGCGCGTTATATCAGACATCGGCTCGCAGCGGTTGCCGCCGACGCCCATCACGAGCCCCGCTTTCTGACCGGCGCCCATCGTGAAGTAGTAGTATATGTTCGGGTCCACGTCCGCGAACGTCGTCCCGACCCGCCCGGTGATGGTTTCCAGCGACAGCGCTTTTGCGAGGTAGTGGATGAAGTCCCCCCGCGTAATGGGGAGCAGCGGCTCGTACAGAGAGGGTCCCCCGGCGTTCAACACGCCCAGCGTCACCAGCTCTGCGATGGCTTCCTCCGCCCATTCGACCGCCGCTGCGTCCAGTACCGGGACAGGCGATATCGAACGATACGTATCCAAGTACGCGTCTTTTAACATGCCCACCGATGTGAAGTGCCCCCAGTGGCCGCCGACGTCGCCGCCCATGCCCTCGACTTTCCATGCCTCATCGATTTCGCTGAAGAACACGATCTCGACGTCGTTTTCGCGCGCCCAAGCGTATGTGCCGACGAATAATTCACGTGCGTTTTTCATACCCGGCACGGAGGCGCCTTCCGGGCTGCCCTCTGTGGGCCAGCCGCTTTCGGATATGATGACCTGCCGCCCCATCGCCGCAGCCTTTACGCGCCCATAGGTTTCCGCCAGGTTTTGCGCCGCCTTGTCCGAGGTGATATTAACAAAGAATGGGTAGATGGTGCATAATATCACATCGCAGCTCTCTACCAATTTAGGATATAGCAAAAACACATCCGGCACGTCAGACGTGCCGACCGGCACGTTTTTGTCATTTATGCCGCTCCTTACATATTCGATGTAGTCTATCAGCGTGCCGACTGGGAAGTCGCCCCGCGCTACCGTTTCCGAGCCGACGACCGCGACATCGACATATCCGGCGTTGGCCATTTCGATAAGTTTGTCCAGCTCCGCATAAATTTGCGTTTCCGAATAGCGACTGTCGATCCAGCAGCCCGCTATGATCCGGAATTTGTAGTCTTCCTTAGCCGGTTTGTATATCTTCTCCAGCTCGCCCGAAACACCGAACAGGCGTATGGTGTCCGCGTATGGGTATATCAGGTTGAGCTGCCAGAGCATCTGCTCCATAGGCACGGCGCTGTTGGTCTCGGGGGAGAGGCCGTTCGTGTAGGGGGAGTAGCATATTGACAGCTTGGGCGTACCCGTTGGGTTCTTCTGCTGCATAAATTGTTTGGACGGGGGGGATGCGGGCGTTAAGCTGGGCGTGGCGCCGCCGGACATAGCGCCGCCGCCGCCAACCGCAGGCGCCCCGCCGGGCGCGGCCCCGCCTGGAGTGGTCCCACCAGGCGTGGTTCCGCCGCCCCCTGCAGGCGTCTGTGCATTGCTCACAGGCGGCGTTTTTGTATGGTTTATGGTGACCCGCCCGTCGCTGTAACGATCTATGGTCACCGTATCGAGCGCCGCAGCGGCCGTCCTCTCCACATCGCTGTTCGGCACAAAGCCGCTCGGGATCAGGTATACATAGAGGCGCTCCGCGTAATAATCCAGCCCGCCAGAAACGAACAGGCAACTAAAACGCCCGTCGCTGCCAACTGATACAGATGGGGTCGCACCCGTGGGTTTCGGCCCCCATACCGTCCCGCCGCGATCCACCTCCAGCGCCATCGTGATGGCGTAGCCATCGAAGCTCCCGGCAGCGGCGGCTGAACCGCCGCCCTGCGCGCCGTCAAGCCAGATGTAGCCGCCAACATGCGTCCCGCCCTCTATAGGCGGCGCGTCGTCGACAGCGATGTACGGTATCGCGCCGCCGGCGGCGATCGGCGATGTGTCGGCACATATAAACGTAAAAACAAGGAGCGCGGATAAAATAACACAAATTGATTTCGATAGCTTTTTAAAAGAAGCTTCGCATATTAATGTCTTGATCATCGTACATACCTCCTTTTATACGGCTTTCGCAGACGATTGTAAAAGTCGCGGACGCACACTGTGCGTCCCTACATATGGGCAGTCAATTTCGCACATATACAAAATGTCGTAGGGGCGAACAGCGTTCGCCCGTATAATACCGGTTTTACAATCGACTAACGGCTTTCGGTGTGCAGTCCCTGGCGCGCTATACCCTGCTGGAAGCGTTTATCCTCGCAGCGCCTTCAAATTGCGTTTCTAATACGCGATTAGGGGCAATGGCAGACCAATCGTCATAACTAGTATCAACATTGGCCGGTATGTCTAAAAACGCGCCGTCAAACAATTCAATCTTATATTCCTTGACGCGAACATACACGCCAGGCTCCACAGCCGCAATGTCAAGCCCCCAGCGATAAGTATAGCGTTTATTCCATTTCAAACCGTCAATTGACGTCATATCAAATCCGTCTGACGCCCGGTTCAACCCGGTGAGAATAAACCTGCCATCGTCATATATGACTGTATTAGCGCAGTTGGCATAACAGTTGTCGCCGTTCGTATTTTCCTCGTAGCCTTCCTCTCCGTCATGGACGGTTTCCCACTTAAATCCGTCCGTCGAACGGAGGACTATCCCGTAGCCCCCCCATCCCGTTCCGCCTGCGGCAATGTAGACGCCGTCGCCATAGGCAACGCCGTATAATGTTTCATTGTTTAAATCCGGGGCGTCCGCTTTCATCCAAATACCCGCGTCGAGATAGAAGTATGAATATATGAGCGTGCGCGCGCCGCTGGCAACCAGCCTGTCCCGCCCGGCGCAGATCGACCACAGTATCTCGTCCGAAGCATAGACCTGATCCCATTTATACATGCTTTTGCTGGCATAGATGCCGTCGTCGCAAGCTGCGTAATACATTTTAGCACCCGATGAATAGGCAATATCATTCATATTGGTCGGCAATGCAGCCAACCCGAACCAATTCCGCCCGTCCCATGAACTGTACAAGGCGCCGGAAAAAGTGCAGGCAATGTACCGATCTTCGATGTATTTGAGCATTTTTATCCCGCTGCCGTCGGGATCAAAACTGTGCGGTTCAACGTTCAAATTATATGTTCCGCCTATATCCGTAAGACTGCATATGAGGAATAAACCGTGTTCGCCGCTGACGAGAAACTGCCCCTTGCCATTGGCCGCCGTCTTTTGCATCATGGCGTCCCCCATATACCAGTTGAACTTTTCGCCGTCGTTGGACAAGAACATTGTGCCGGAATAGATAATGGACGCAAAATCGTATTTTTCAACGCCAACCCGCGCGTATAACCCGTCAACCGATACTTCTGCGGGATGTGCGGTCCCATCGTATAGCGCGGTATGTTTGCCCTCATCGTAATCGGACAAGTCAAAAGGTTTCTGCCCGGGCAAAACATTGTCAAGCGTTTCATTTATATTCATAATAAATTGGTTGAACCGGAAAAAGGATGTATTAATTTGCTTTGCCCCATCCATCTCCATGATGCGCCAATCCGCCCCGTCGTTGCAGACATAGTATGTGTAGCTTTTATCGCTTTCTTTATCATCCTCGTGCACTTCGCTGATCAAAAATGTGCCGTCGTATGTCGCGATGGGTTCACCATAACGGTCGCCGAGATCCGTAAAGTCAAGCAGGTCTTTCGTCATGTACAAGCATGAGCGGTAATGATCCAGCTCCATGTCGTACCCGCCAACATAAACAAACAATGTATCGCGCAAGGCATAAAAGGAGAACCACCAACTATTGTCTGCAGAAGACGAAAGACGGCTCGTCCAGTTAATTCCGTCCTGTGATGCGCAAAGATGCATATTATTTGTCTCATTGTTCCATTGCACCCCAAAGCATGTGCCTTTCCAATAGTTCAAATCATACAGCCCATTGTGATCCTCTTTGCCGTCGATTACCGTCTTTATGAAAGTTATACCGTCTTTTGTGCAGTAGCGCCCATCGTTAAAAAACAGGGTATCGCCCATGGCGATCATTCCGAAGAGCGGTTCCCCGAACGCCTCGGCTGTCGTTAAAGCCTTGAAGTCTTGGGTGATAAAAGTATCTCCATAAAGCTGCGATATGAAAATATTGTCGCCTTTAATCTGAATATTGGATACCGTCGCGCTTGACCATTCAGCCGCAAAAGCGTTTGCCGCAACCGTCAGTATAAATACCAAGGCTATTGCAATCGCCGCAGAGGCTTTTATCAGGTTTTTTGTTTGAGATTTCATATGGTTCGCCTCCTTTTTTGGTATACAAGATTCATTGCGAGTTTTCTGGAACATATAGTGGCGCCCTTTTTATGGGGCTTATATTTTATCACAGGACGTTTATGTTGCAATGGTTCGGATTTTATAAAAGGTATCATTTTTTAAGTGTACGTAAGTGTATGTGGGGGCAGGCGAGCCAATTTTATGGGCTTGTGATATAATTGCCGAAGCAGATTTCCATACTCATGGCGACAACAAAAACGGAGGTGTGCGCCAGTGTTTGATGTAATTGGCATAGAAAGCCCGTGCATGGACTTCACAATGAACCTCGACAAACTACCGACGTCCAACACGGGAGCGCGGCTCAACGCCTACACATGGCAGGGGGGCGGCAAGGTATCGACAGGCACCATCGCGGCCGCGCGGCTGGGCGCGAAGTGTATGCAGATCGGCACACTGGGCGACGACGTGTTCGGGCGTTCGGTCTATGCCGATATTGTGCGCCACGGCATAGACGTCAGCCGCATGCAGATAGTGCCAGGCACGACGACATCGCTCGCGGTTGTGATGTGCGATTTGGAGACCGGCGGGCGCAGCATCATGTTTAAGCCGGGCAACGCGCCGCGCGTGCGCGAGGACGAAAGTCTCGACGTTGAAGCGGTGCGCGACGCAAAGTTCTTTTTCCTCGCCTATCTTGGCGGCGCCAATTTGCGCGCTGCCCGAATAGCCCGCGAAAGCGGCGCCCAGGTCCTGATGGACGCTAATAACCTGCGCCCGGGGCTGCTCGAAAACATCGGCTTGGTCGATTATTTTATCGCAAGCGAATTCGTTTACAAAGCCATGTTCCCAGAGTCTACAGATTATAAGGCGAGCTGCGCCGAAGTATTGAAGATGGGCCCGCATACAGTCGTCTTCACTTTCGGCCCGAAGGGCTGCGTCGGCATGGACGGGTCCGGTTTCTTTGAGCTGCCCGCCTACAAAGTCCCCGTGGTGGACACGCTCGGAGCGGGCGACGTATACCACGGCGCGTTCCTGGCGGGGCTGCTGCGCGGCTGGGACGCGAAGAAGACGGCTGATTTTTCAAATGCTGTCAGCGCCATCAAATGCACGCGCCCCGGGGGTCGGGCGGGCATACCAGACTTCGAGACGGCGATGCGCTTCATAGAGACCGGAGAGATCGACTATACGGATATAGACAAGCGCGTCGAATACTACAGCAGGGGCTTGGAACATATATAGGATAGCGGATTTTGGATCAACATATTCAATTTGAAAATATGTCCGTTGCGACGGGGATTGGCGTGACCATATTGGATATTGGCGGGCAGTTGCTGTTTGAGTCCTCCGTCCACGCCGCCGCTTACACGGGCTTTCTACAGATGTTGTATGCAAAGACGGATTGCGAGGAGAGCTGCCGCATCGCTTTTTTATATGGCTGCTATCAGGCGCGCAGGTTTGGCGGGCGGTACATATTTTACGCGCCTTCGGGGCTGGTTTACTGCGCCTCCCCTATACTGGACGGCAAAGGCAAGATGACGTCCGGGGCGCTGGCCGGGCCGTTCATACTGACCGACTACGACGATTTTATGGATTACGACGTAAAGGGGCGCTCCCCGCCGGTTGACCTGACTGACGACGACATTGAGCAGTTGTCAGCGGGCGCCCGGCTGGCGGCTCCGTGTATATCACCCAGGCGGGCCCGCGCCGTCAGCGAGCATCTCTTCTATGTCACGACCGAACGCTATTCGCTGACGGGGCTGGCGGAATCCGTGTCGACGCAGACGGACATGTTCACGTCGGCATACCCTGTCGACAAGGAGAATGAGCTGATGGCTGCCATCAGCAGAGGCGACATCCACACCGCCAACGCGGCGTTGAACGAAATGCTGCGGCAAATATTGTGCCAGTACGGCAGCAACATCGAAGCGCTGCGTTCGCGGGTCGTCGAGCTGACAGTGCTGCTGTCCAGGGCGGCGCTGAAAGGCGGCGCGGACATCAACGCGATATTGGGGCATAACTACGGCTATCTGCGGGAGATCGACAGCTTTTCCACGATAGAAGAAATCGTACTATGGCTGCACATGGTGGCGCGCCGCTTCGCGGGGCATGTTTTTGATTTTTCCGGCGCGAAGCACATGGACATAATATATAGGGCGGTGGATTACATAAAGCGCAAGTACGCGGAGAAGCTGACCTTAAAAGAAATTGCCGACCACCTCTATATCAGCCAGCAATACTTTTGCCGCATTTTCAAAGAGGAGACCGGCCAGACGCCGGGCGGCTATATCACATATGTGCGTATCGAGGAGAGCAAAAAGCTTTTGCGCGACCCAGCCATCAATATTATCGACATCCCCGCTTGCGTCGGTTTTGATAATCAAAGCTATTTCACGAAAATCTTTAAGAAAGAAACCGGCGCCACGCCGGGCCGCTACCGGAGGGCAAGCATAACAAACGTCGTAAATGCTACATATGCAGGCGAATGAACGCCAGTAATATTAAATAATAGCGTGGTTGCTTCGTCCGTTCCCGTTCCCGTACCTGTACCTATATATAATATATATAAGATCGTTTTGGGCTAGATTAAATATTTTGTGGGCTGAACGACGAGTTCGCCACCGATCGCCAGCCATTGATTTCGTTGATGGAATTGAAATAGTTGTATCTTACGTCCAACCAGTTCAGCGCGCCGTTTTTCGATACGTCCAGCTTTGAGAGGCGGTTGCTCCTGCATTCAAGCTTTTGAAGCTTCTTGTTGTTGACTACGCTCAGATATTGCAATTGGTTGTTGCTGCAGTCCAGGTGCGTCAGCGCCCCATTCCTGGATACATCCAGTTTTTCTAATAGGTTAAAACTGCAATTGAGAGCATTCAAAACATCGTTTTTTGAAACAATAATGTCCGTCAGCCGGTTGTTTTGGCAATCCAGCGTGGTTAGTGCGGGATTTTTGGACATGTCCAATTTTCCCAAATTATTGCCGCTGCAGTTCAATGTCTCCAGCGCGGTAAAGAACTCTATGCCTGCCAGCGTGGATATTTTTTTGTTATTAACGTTGAGGTTCTGGATATTAGCCACATCGGATTTGAATATGGATCCCGTTGGTTTTTTGACGATGGCTCTCACCGCCGCGAGAAAATTGGGATCCGTAAACCTGGCCGTTATGTCCTCTTCCGAAGGGGTTGGCGCGGGCTTCTGCGTCGCTGTGGGTTTTGGTGCCGCCGTCTGTTTAGGTGCAGGGGACGGCGTTCGGGACGGTGTCGCTATGGGTTTTGGTGCAGGTGATGGTGTTCGCGTCGCAGTCGGCTTCGGCGCGGGGGTCGGCGTTCGCGTCGCTGTTGGTTTCTGCGCGGGCGCAGGGGTCGGCGTTCGTGTCGCCGTCGGCTTCGGCGCCGCCGTCTGTTTAGGAGCAGGGGACGGCGTTCGCGTCTGTTTAGGTGCAGGGGACGGCGTTCGGGACGGCGTCGCTGTAGCTTTGGGCGCAGTAGCCGGCGCTTGAGTAGGCTTCGGCGTCGCCGTCACTTTGGGCGCAGGGGACGGCGTCGCCGTCGGTTTGGGTGCAGGGGACGGCGTCCGCGCCGGCGCCTGTGTCTGCGCCTGCGCCTGCTGCGGCTTCGGCGTCGGCGTTACCGCCTGAGACGGCGCCGGGGTCTTCGCAGCCGACGACGCCGATACCACAGGTATTGAGCTTTGCCCAGACCTGCGCGTCGAGCCGATCTCCTCGATCAATTCTATATCGTCAATTAAAAATGTAGCTTTTTCATCGGCCTTCCATATATAAAATTGGGCGTCGTACAGTTGCGTTGGCGTATTAAATATCGTGGATTTCCACATCCAGCCGTCTTCATGAAAATTAATGGTATGGTGCTGCTCGTACGGGCTGCTTGCGGATGTCTTGTATTTTATGCCTATGGTGGTAGCCGGCGACGCCACCCGGTCGTTCTTTCCGTAAGCGCTTAGGCGGTATATGGTATTGGGCTTCATTTTAACCGCGAGGCTCGCCCCGCCCGCGCCGCCGGGCCATACCTTTAGCGCCTTGGAACTGTTGTATGACGCGCCGCTCACCACGGAGACCCGCCCCCAGTCCTCCCAGTCGCTCATGACCCTTTCGAAACCGCCGTTATCAATTAAAGAACCGCCCGCAGCGCCGGACTCGATCGGCGCAGCCAACTGCCCGCGGTTGTCTTGCCAAATCAAATCGCCCACCCATGTGAGGTTGTCGGGCTTGACCCCGTCTGCCCTGTTGATTTGCCAGCCGTGCCCGCTGGTCGTCATCGGCAGGTTGTAGTCGTCCCATTCCCGGTACATCCTCCCGACGCCGTTGGGGATGGCGGCATTGAACATATTGGATACGGCGTTTTTCTGCCTAGCGTCGCCCTTCGCCACGCTATACCCGCCGATGATCACGCTCAGGCCCCGCTCGCGCGCGTCGCGGAAATACCGATCCATCCGGGTGTACCCGTCCGCCCACGCTTCATATACGTGAAGGGAGAAAACCAGGTTACCATATTTTCGGTTGAGCTCCGCCCCCGCGCTCATAACCGCGCTGTCATTCGACGAAGACCCGCTCCGGTACCCGTTTCCCTGCCCCTTGGCATGCTCGTCGAGGACAATGATATTTCTGGCCCCGGCCGCACGAATATCTTCGATGACTTCGCTGTGGACGCGGCGCCATAAATCGATCGACGTTTGGTTTGCGTTCGCGCCTGGCTCGCTCATTATATTGAACCACACATAGGGGTTGTCTTTGAAGCGGTGCGCCTTGTCAATCCACCACGTTTTTAAATTGGACAGCGGGTACAGGTAGTTGCTCTCCTTGTCCCAACCGCCCGCTGCCGTCAGCGACGGATATGTGCCCGTGTAATCGTGGTTCGAGAGGATTACGACGATCCCCCTGCTGGTGAACGCTTTTATGATTGCGTCGAGGTCGCGGTTCCAGCCGGAAGCGAACCAGTTCCACTTTTCGGCGGCGCACAGCCTGACCGCGTTGAACTGCCATGTGTCTACCAGCAGCCCCACGTCCTGCAGCGTGTCCCTTTTATATGTATAGCCCGGCCCGTTGACGTTTATGCCTTTTATGATAAATTCGGTACCGTCTGGTCTATAGATTTTAGAGCCGCTGACCCTGAATGAACCGCCGCCGCCGCTCGCGGACGCCGATACCGGCGCGACCAGCAGCCCAATCAGTATAATGAACGATAAGGCCAAAGAGATAGACTTTTTATATGTCATAGCGATAATATCCTTTTTGCTTTTTGTCTTGTGTAACAAACGCAAGCCGTACTGATCACGGCCTGTGAATTGTTAATTAATGGGAATATTTATCTTTAAATAATGGTAAATTGGTTCTTTGAAATTTGAATATATGAGCATATGGTTATTTTATCACATTTACCCTGGTGTAAATACCAATTTTGAAATTTACTTATTATTTAATATTTATTTGTTTATACGCCACTAAAAATATCATTCTGTTACATAATTTATGAGCATCTTTCACATGCTACTCAGTTATGTGCCATACTGCCATATTGCATTCTATAAATTGCCCTTCTGTCATGTGTTGTAATATTAATTGCCATTCATTATTGTAATGTCAACTGCCATTCTTTCATGTGTTGTAATGTCTAATGCCATTTTTTCATGTGTTGTAATGTCATTTGCTATTCTGTCATGTGCCGTAATTTCATGTGTTACAATTTCATGTGCCATTTTTCATTTGCTGGTTTCTACGATACGCGCCGGGCGATAGCCCCGTTTCGTCTTTAAAACACTTCATAAAATGCTTGTCGTTCACGAACCCGGACAGCTCGCCCACTTTGGCTATGCTCAAAGACGGATCGCTCGCCAGCAGCCGCATGCTCTCCGCGAGGCGCACATTGAGCACATAGTTTGGAAAACTGACGCCGGTATATTTTTTAAATATCGGAGAAAACTGCGTGTAGTTAATTGACACATGGTTGCTGACCAGCGTCATGTCAATATTTTCGGCGAAATGTTCGCCAATGAATTCTATTGCTTCTTGGACTTTGCGCATATATCTGTTTTTCATCCGGTCGCCAAGCAGCGAAGAAAAACGCTTCATCCAGCCCCTGAGCGCCAGGTGGTGGCGATAGGCGTTTTCAAACGACAAAGTATTTTCAAGTTTATGATAGTCGCCCATTGCGGCGATTATTTGGGGATATTCGCTTTTTATGTTTTTTAGCATCCGATCCATAAAAGCAAAATACGCCTCCTCCTTGTCCGCGTCGCCATGCGCGGAACAGAGTACCTGCTCCGACATACGTGCGGCTTGGTCGACGTTTCCGGCTTCCAGCAACTGGATTACGCGTTCGGGTGTGGGTGCAGGTGTGGGTGCAGGTGCGGGCGCAGGTGCGGGCGCAGGTGCAGGTGCGGTTGTGATCGGTTCTGTGGTAGTCGCTGCAGCTTTCGTTGCGGCTGTCGCTGTGGTAGTCGCTGCGGCTTTCGCCTCAGCGACGGCAGATTGTTCAGAACTTCCGCTTGGCGCAAATCGGGCCTGTTGTTTTTGGCACTCGCGGATGCCGTCGCGCACAAACATGCTTTTACGGTCCCAGGCGGCTTCGACATATGCGTCGCGCAACTGTTCAAGGCCATGCTTGACCCCGCTGCGCCCGATACATCGATTTGCCAGCGCCCCGTTCGACAATGCCGCGAAAGCCGCTTCGGACGCCAATACAACCATTTGCCCCTCCATATCGGAAAAGCTCAAAAAGGTATCTTCAAGCTCAGAGCCTACTATGCCCTCCTCGGCTTCCCCATCCACCGGCATAAATATGTTAAACGGCCTCATGCACGCAGCGATATAGGGACCGGCTAAAAACCCGTCGCTATATTGCGCCGAAAGGCTATCCCATTCGCCCTCATTGGGCTCCCCACCCAACATGAGGGAGCGGATGACATGGCGGCTGACTATCCGCCCGCTTTCCGACTCACGCTCCGCCACGTCCAATTCGGCTTGCAACTTGCTAAGCAAATCGTACACCTTTGCGCGTTCCACCGGTTTTGTGATATAGTCCCGCACGCCATGGCGGATAGCGTTCACGGCAAACGAAAAATCGCTATACCCGCTGATAACTACGGAAATGGGCGGCTTAGGTAAGCCGGATGCAAGGCGCACAAGCTCAATCCCGTCCATCATCGGCATCCGGATGTCCGTCAGCATGACGTCCACAGTGCGTTTACGCAGAACCTCCATGGCTTCGGCGCCGTTTGTGCATTCGATCACTTCCTCCACCTCGACCGGCGCGCGCTTGACCATTGTTTTGATGCCAAGGCGGATCATTTTTTCGTCTTCCACAATCATTAATGTCTTCATAATCCCCCCTCCGACGATTGTCTTCGCCGCTTACTTTGTATATGGCAGGCGTATGGCGACGCGTGTACCGCCATCCCCCGGGGACTCCAGGCGTAGGCCATATCCGTCGCCGAACTCCCTGACAATCCGGGTCTGCACATTAATCAGGCCTATGCCGCCCCCGTCGCCCCCATCGCCACTGTCGCCACTGTCGCCCTCGCCGCCTACATCACCTACATCACCTACATCGCCCTCGCCGCTCCCGTCGCCTACGTCGCCCTCGCTGCTCCCGATGTCGCCCACATCACCGTTCCCACTGTTGCCCTCGATGCCTTCGTCGCCAATCTCACCTGTCTCGCCGGCCAGCCTCCTGTTAATATATTCCAACCTGTCGGGGGCAATGCCTTTGCCATAATCGGTAATGACCAACGTGAAATAGTCTCCGGCTTCATCGGCGCCGATTTCAATCACGGAATCCTGCGCCAGCTCCTCAATGCCATGGACGACGGCGTTCTCCACTATCGGCTGTATCGTGAGCTTGGGAATCCCCTGTTCGAGGACGCGAGCGGGTACGTCCAGGCGCAAGGTAACTGCATAATCAAAACGCATGTTGACCAGTTCGATATACTTCATTATATGTTCAATTTCGTCGCTGACCGTGACGTTCACCGCGCTCCACTGCATGCTGTAGCGCATCATTTGCCCGAGTGAAGTCAATGCGTCAGAAATTTCGTACATAGAGTCCACTTCGGCCATCATTTTTACAGATTCCAACACATTATAGATAAAATGCGCGTTGATCTGGCTTTGCAATGCGCGGATGTCAGAATTTTTCGCTCTCCGTTCCCGCATGATGTTCTCGTCCATCAAGCGGCGTATGCGATCGAGCATTTGGTTTATCTGTTCCGCAAGCAGGCCTATCTCGTCGTCCCCGAGGTAGGGCGCCTTCACGAGCAGATCGCCGCCCCGCACCCTCTGCACTGTCACCACAATACTGTAAAACCGAAACAACATGGCCTTGACCAGGATGTTCACAGCAAGGGCGAGCAATACAAGCGAACCAAGGGCTATCAAAACTACCGCGTTCCGGCTGGCGGCTAGGGGGGCTGTGATGTCGTCGCGAAACATTACCATTATATATCGCCCGTCGAATTGATTGATATGGATGGACGTCACATAGGCCCGCCGCCCGCCCAAGGTCGCCACTTCGGTTTCCCCGCCCGCATGCGTCGCCCCATGCGCCAGCGCCGACAGCGGCTCCTCGTATGCTTCCCAAAAATCGCTGTCGCCGGGGTTATAGTACCATTTGTCGCCTGTGACAAAGCCGCAGTAATAATCGGCGCTACGCGTAAAAAGCTCGGGGAACAGTTCGTTCATACGGATAGCCACTTCCAAAACGCCGATCCGCCCCTCGTTGTAATCGTCAATCCCAATCACGAGACCCATAAGATTTTGCGCCGGCTTCATAATCTCCGGCGGAAATATCAAATCCTGGTAATCAAAATACCATGTCCAATGCCCCTGACCAACGCCCGCCCAATCCAGCCGCTCCATGCGGGACGAATGGTACAGCACGGGCATGATCTCCGGCACGCCGCTGTTATCGTAGTAGACGCGGACTTGATATAAAAATGGGTTGGCATTGACAAACCTCTCAAACCCGCTCACGTCCTCGCGGTAAAAGGCGATCAACTCCTCCGGCGCAAAGGCGTCCCGCCTGGCGGCCCTCAGCAGAAAGTCGTTCAGCTTCGCGTTGTTTAAAAAAAACTGCGCCGTCATATTGCAATTGTCAGCGATTTTTTCTGCCTGGCTCTGGACTTGCGCGACATTGCGACGAGCCTCGTTCACCCGCTCGTTTATGACGTCGTTTCGCATATTGCCGAACAACACGGCGAATAATATTGAAAACGGGATCAACGCATACACGAAAACCGCTAGCATGTATTTTTGGTTGAGCCGTAACCGTATGGGGAAAAGGCGCGCTTTCAATTTCGCGATCATTTCATGTCCAGCTTGCGCTTCGCGTCTTCCACGAGCCGCATCCACTCCCCTGTGACCAAATCGTGCCCCAAATCCTCCCGCTTCGCCAAAAATTCCTCGAACAGGCGGTCAAACTCAGCTTCGTCGGGCGCCAGTATCAGCGCCGGGAGGACGCGCCCCCATTCCTCGCGTATCAGCCGGTTCGCGTTCATGGCGTCGCCGTCGGTTATGCTGACGTCGTATTCGGGCATGTACACGGTGTAGGGATACGTCCATTCCTTGGGCTGCGCGAGCGGGGGCTGGGGCGGCGGCTGCCAGTCAAGCTGCATCGCGTTGTCCTGCAGCATCCAATACGTGTTGTCGGCGCCGTACAGCCGGTTGTACTCCATCCGGTCGGTGTTCAGCATATCCAGCACCTCGGTCCGCAGCACGGGGCGACCATCCTCTCCAGTATCGTATGTGGCGCCCTCTACCCCGCAGTAGAGCAGCTTTTGTCCGCGCTCGCTCATCATATACGTCATAAGCGCGATGGCTCGCTCCGGCGCGGCGCAGTTTTTGCTGATCAGTGTGACCGTCCATCCGTTGATGCCCACGCCCGGCAAGGTGTGCTTGTCGCGGCGCGCGTTCATCGGGCCGTCTGTCGCTATATATGTGCCGCCGGGGTTCTTGTTGTGGAGGATCAGTTGCTGGTCGGCGATGTCCGTATGCTGGTACAGCATGCAAAAATAGCGGCCTTCGCTGACCTTTTCGATCACCTGCGCCCTGCGGTCCACGAAAGTCTCGTCCGATATATAGCCCTGTTCGTATAGCTCTCGGAAGGTTTTCAGCCACCTGATATAGTCTGGGTCGGCGTACCTGTCGTATTTTTTCCCGTCCTTTTCGAAGGGCACGGCCAGGAAGTTCATCAAAATCTCCTCAAGCGAGAAGCACCCGTCTTTGTCAAAATCATACAGCCCGATGGACAGCAGCGGTTTGCCGCCCGCTGCAGGCTCGGTGGCGGGTTCGGCAGGCTCGGCGGCGAGCATGGCAGTGGGTTTTGCAGCCGTGTTTGACGACGGGAAGCGGCCGAGCGCATCCCGGATCGCCGCCGAAAAGCCATCCGGCGTCGTCATATCCGGGCTGCCCAGCGCCTCGTATATGTCCGCCCGCACGAGGAATGATTGGTTGGAACCGATGTTCCCGCGCCTGTCATAGTCGGCGGGCGAATAGGACGAGTTCGGATAGGCGTAGACGTTCCCGTCCGGGCGGGTGTACCAGCCCAGCCGCTGCGCGTCCGCGACCTGCCAAAAAGATGGGTCGTGCGCGTCCGCCAGTTCGTTGAGGGGATAAACCAGCCCCCCGGCGATGAGCTGTTCGATTTGCGGCTCCCAAAAACCCAGCGTAATCAAGTCGGGCAGGTCGCCGCCGGATATCATCGCGTCCAGCTTTTCGCGCTCGTTCCCCCCGGGCGTAATAAAATTGATGCTCACGCCCGTCTCTTCCGTAATGGTGTCCGACACAAGGTTGCCGCCCCATGTCGTCGTATACCAGGAAAAATTAATATACCAACCCAGCGTTATCTCATCGCCCGCGTACCGCGCCCAGGCCGGCCCATCGGCGCCGCTTCCGCCGCCATCGCCGTCGCCACCGCCGCCACCGCCGTCGCCACCAACACCGCTACCGCTACCGCCACCGTCGCCACCGACGCCGTCGGCGCGCCCCCCATCAACAAACGCGCCCCCACCACCCGGCGCGCAAGCGGAACAAAACATCGCCAGCGCCAACAACAACATCATCATCACCGCAACAAAGTGGAACCTATAATTTTTTTGCAAAATACGCATAAGTCTTCCCTCTAAAATCCCACACACACAGAATAGCACGAATCGCCCCACGTGTCAGCAATCAAAGCATTCGTATGTGAATTGAATAAGCGGATCTTGACATATCCTATTTAATAGGATATTATAATAACGAAAGAAGGTGAACCAGATAGGCTGGACATTTTATTCGACAATGATTTTCGACAGCCAATGGAATAAAATGGGTCTTAATGACGAAGACAGGCGTAAACTCGAAAATGAAATTGTAAATAACCCGTATGTCGGAACTGTCATACGCGGAACCGGCGGATTACGAAAAATGCGGCTTTCAATAGAAGGACGCGGCAAAAGTGGCGGTGCACGTGTCTTGTATGTGAACTTTGTTGTACATGAACGTATCTATCTGGTTTATGCATATCCTAAAAATGAAAAAGAAGACATAAATAATGCAGAACGATTGGCTTTTAAAAAAATAATTGAAATTTCGAAAAGAGAATTAGGAGAATGAATATGAGTAAAGTATCACAAGGGATTATGCAAGGGTTGCAGGAAATGCTCGATCATGCGCAAGGTAAAATTGAGTTGCGTTCCGATTATGTGTCAACTACGCCACCAAAAATTTATTCTCCTGAAGAAATACGGAATATTCGTATTAACCTTAATATGTCGCAAGGGTTTTTTGCAGATGTTATCGGCGTCTCAAAAAAGACCGTTGAGTCATGGGAATACGGGCGCGGTAAACCGAGCGGCGCGGCGGCTCGCATTTTAACGATTGCAGCTATTGATCCAGATGCTTTGCGCCGGTACGGTTTTGCTCAATGGTAAAAAAGGTGTTAGCAAACCCTTTCAACACTTTGTAGAGCGGCGCTAGAATGCTTGCTTTGGCATTCTATCTTATTATTCCTTATTCCCCCTCAATCCGTATATAATCTATTCCGTCATATCAAAGCTAATATGATTTAGTTTATTGTAAATAAATTGGTAAAAGTTGGTTTTCGAGACGTCCAGCGGCTGCCATATACGAAATAAAGCCGATACGAAATATAGCCGTATGTTATAATATATACTATTAAATGTGGGGGCGAACAGTGTTCGTCTGCGATTTTTATAATTGCCAAACAGGGGGCTGACAATGATGAAAAGGTTTTCAACGATCTTATATTTCATAGTGGTTGCTCTAGTGCTAATAGGGACTGTTGTGCCAGGGGCGGCTGCTGCGGGGGTATTGGCAGCAGGATCAACGGCGCCGATGGGGGCGGCGGGGGCCGTTTCGGCGTTTGCGGGCGCTATCGGCGGCTTTAGTGGCTACGACAATGCGGAGTACCGTCCCGGCATGTTTAGCGATGTCGACGAGAACCAATGGTACGGCGCGAACAACAGCGCGGTCATCAAGGCGGCCTACGAGTTGCAAATAATGAGCGGCAAAGGCGGGGGCATCTTTGACCCGGACGGGGACATCACGCGCGCCGAGGCCATTAAAATGGCCGCAGTCGTCCATGAGATATACAACGGCGGCGACGAAAGCGCCTTTAAAACAAGCTCCCCATGGTACAGGGAGTACGTGACCTACGCGGTGTCGCGCGGCCTTATCGATATGGACCCGTTCGACGTCGACCCCGGCGAGTATGACACGCCCGCGACAAGGGCGGAAATGGCGTACATTTTCGCACGCGCTGTCCCGGACGACGAGCTTAGCCAGATAAATGTCATAAATCAACTGCCCGACATCTGGTTGAACGACGCGCCCCCCATGCGATCATACAGCGCGGAGGTGTACAAGCTATACCGTGCAGGAGTCCTTTCGGGCAATGACAGCCGGGGCACTTTCAACCCGTATAGCAATGTGACGCGCGCCGAAGCGGCGGCCATTATCTGCAGGATAGTGCTGCCACAGGAGCGCGTGGCGCTGGACTTGAGCCGGGTGGCGCTGCGTGTAGGCATATTCGGCTTTGATCCCACAGGCGGTAGGCGGCAGCCCGACACACCCCCCCTAATAGAGGATTGCGAAGTGTTTATCGATGTCGAGGATATTGATTATTCGGAAATGGTCTTCATCGCGACGAATATGGATGTGAGCTCCTTTAAATACATCCATATCGAATTTGACGACTCCTATATGGAGTCAAACGTTTATTCCCCGTTTCGCATTGTGAGTGAACTTTATACAATGGACTACTTGACGCCTGAAAGACCCTTTGCAGTCCAATGGGTGGATGTTGGCGTTATACCCCACAGGGGCGTCTCATTTGTAGACGATAAGGGCGTGACGCGCTACTTCAGCATGTCGTACAGCGGCTACGACGGCTCGTTCCTGCTGAATGAATTTATAATCGATTAGCAAAGCCCTCCTAATGTTGGAGGCTGGCTGTATGGAATTTACATTCGACATGTTGGAAGCTGGCTGTATGGAATTTACATTCGACGCAAAATGAGCATATTTGAGCGGTTAAATAAAGCGCTGTTCGCGCGATAGCGTTTTTTCCCATGTGCGCTCGGTCTGATTTCGAAAAAAATTGACCATGGGCGCTATGTCTTCGTCCCTGTCGTATGCTTCGAGCGCCTCGTAATATTTCGCTTTGTCCTCGTCGTAAATAATAATGGGCGGGTGGTCATGGGTCATTAGGTAGTAGTTGAGCAACGCACGCCCAACGCGCCCGTTTCCGTCCGCAAACGGGTGGATATACTCAAAACGCAGATGGAAATATGCAGCTGCAGTCAAAATATCGCCATGCGGATTTTCATTGATTTCATCAAGCAGGGCTTCAATATCTCCCTTCACATCGCCGGGCGGCGAGCCCACTTCCATGCGCCCGGTCACATAGTCGTGCATTTTGAAAGCGCCAGGGCGTTCACCTCGCTCTACAAAACGTTTTTCGTCGTACGTCCCACCTGTCAGCGCCGCATGGGTTTCCAGTACAAGCAGGACATTGAGCGGATCGCGGGCGACAATCTTGTGTTTAAGATATTCATAGCAGAGTTTTTGGTTGCCAAGTTCAAACAACGCGCGAGGATCGCCGGTAAAATTCATTGCGCGCCCATTTTCAAATATCTCCCGCGTATCGTGGTATGTAATGCTGTCATTTTCAATCTTTCCGGAATTATATGCGAAAAGTATACGAAAGTTATGCAAGCGCATGTCGATATCGGATGCCGACGCGACATTCCAGCCGCGCCACATGCGGATTATTCCATCATATACATTCATATGGCGCCCCCCTTATGTTCGTTACCGGAACCGGACCGGCACTGCGAATGCTGTACCTTGATTCGCATGATCCCATTATAGCATTGACTGCTGACAAACATAATATAACTTTAGATACGCCGAAATTGCGCCATTTTTAGTTGCCATAGATTGTTTAATATGCGTTATTCATACATGTCAATCATGCCAATGCGTTTGTATTTTATGCATGCGAAAAAATTTTTTTAAAAGGCTTGACTGATAAATAGTGATATGTTATATTTGATAATATCAAATTGTTATTATCATATTAGTAATATCATCAAATAAAAAATATGATTAATGGGATGTACAAACGTATGCGGATATACGGGCAAGCGAATAATACAGATAGGGGTATAGGGAAGACGAATAATACAGATGGGGGTGGTTGCATTGGACGGTATATTTGAATATGAACATCCGTTTGTATGCACAGACGCGGCTGTCTTCACTATCAAGACTATCGAGCCGGACAGCTACAGAAAGCTGCCGGAAACGATTTTGAGGGTGCTTTTGTATCAAAGGGCGGTTGAACCGCACATGGGCAAATGGTGCCTGCCGGGTGGGTTTTTGAGCATCGACGAGCTGCCGGAGGATAATATACGACGTAAAATATCCGAAAAGTCACGCGTCGACAAATGCTGGCTGGAGCAGCTCTACACATTTTGCGACCTGGACAGGGACCCGCGCGCGAGGGTGATATCAATAACGTACCTTGGGCTTATGGAAGAGGCCGAGTCGGCCAAGTTTGACAACGAGCCTATATGGTTCACCGTGCGGCATGGCACAGAGCGGCACAGCGACATTCAACACGAAGCAGGTGAGCACGGCGCGGAGCATCATAACGATAGCCCGCACGCATCCGGGCAACATGTCGACATTTACGCACCGGAACTGTCAATCGACGGCGTGGCGTTGGCGGAACGGGACTTTGGGTTCGACCACTATGGCATCATAAAATTGGCTCTGGAGCGGCTGCGATCGAAGATCATATACACCGACATCATATTCAATTTGCTGCCCCGGGAGTTCACATTGACGCAGATGCAAAACGTATACGAGGCAATCCTGGGAAAAAAGGATCAGCCTGCCAACTTTCGCCGGAAGATAATGGACATGGTTTCGGAATCAGGGCGGCATACCGCTGACAAGGGCCACCGCCCAGCAAAATTATATACCAAAAGATGACATACGTACAAAATGGGATTGTAGCATAGTGGTATAAAGGAGGGGATTTTTATGTTCGGGGTGAAGTTTATAAAGTTTCAGCCGAACGAGTACGTTCTCAAATACAAAAACGGCAAAGTCGTTAAAGAAGGGGCAGGCATTTCGTTTTTTTATCATGCCCCTACGACGTCCATCGCAATGGTACCCATCGCCAGCAGCGATTGCCCATTCATATTCGAAGAAGTCACGGCGGACTTGCAAACGGTGTCCATTCAAGGGCAGGCTACATATCGGATAGTCGATTACAAATATGTGGCCGGGCTTCTCAATTTGACGCTCGCCATCAAGAGAGGCGGCAGGAGTTACATATCCGACGACCTACAGAAGCTGACCGTGCGGATTGGCAACCTGATCCGCGTTATGGCAAAAAAGCACATGGAAAGCCTTAAACTATCTGACGCCATCCGTTCAAGCGAAGCCCTGGCGCACAAGATGCTCAATGATATGCGCGAGAACGAGGAGCTACGCTTGTTCGGGATCGAGATCATTGGGCTGACAGTACTGGCCGTCCGCCCCGGCAAGGAAACGTCGCGGGCGCTGGAAGCCGAGACGCGCGAAAAAATACTGAAGATGTCCGACGACGCCATTTATGAGCGCAGGAACGCCTCCATCGAACAGGAGCGCGGCATTAAGGAAAACGAGTACAACACTGAAATCGCCATTGAGAACAAGCGCCGCCAGGTGCGCGAAACCCAGCTCGACGCCGAGCAGGCCGAGATGGCGAAGCAGAACGAGCTAAAAAATGAGCAGCTTGACGCGCAGATCAGTTTAGAGGAAAAGAAAAAGGGCCTGATTGCGCTGGCCACAGAAAACAGCCGGGCCGAGGCGGACGCGAAAGCCTATGAGCTAAAAGCCATGATGGACGCCATGTCCGACATTGACGCCGACGTGGTCAAAGCATTGGCTGCCCTTGTCATGCAGCCGCAGGCGCTCATTGCCAACGCGTTCCAGAGCCTGGCGGGCAGCGCGGGCAAAATCGGCCAGTTGAACATAACGCCCGACCTGCTGCGGGAGATGATGTCGGAATGAAATATGCGACCGAGCGGAAAATCGTCATAATTACCAGGCAGACCCGCGCCGGCGAGCTGGCAAAAAAGTTCAACAACCTGACGCAGGCCGCTTATTATGTGGAAGCGATGGGCGGCGACATCGGCGAATACATGGACGAGTCCAATGCATACAAAGGCGCGGTCGCCGCGTCGCGGAGCCGGCTGCAGGGGCTGGCGCGGGTGCAGCTAATCGACCGCGAGCATGTGCCAAACTTCATATTCGGGGGCGACGACATAGTCATCGTCATCGGCCAGGACGGCCTGGTGGCCAACACCATGAAATACCTGGACGGCCAGCCCCTCGTCGCCGTGAACCCGGATCCAACGAGATACGATGGCGTGCTGCTGCCTTTTGGCATCGAAGACGTTCTCCATATCGTCAGGGATGTGATTGGCGGCCGCAGACGCCGAAAGGACGTCACCATGGCGGCAGCAGAATTGAATGACGGGCAAAGCCTGCTGGCGGTCAACGACTTCTTTATCGGCAGGCAGACCCATGTTTCTGCAAGATACATTATAAAAGCCGACGGAAAAGAGGAGCGACAATCGTCCAGCGGGATCATCGTCTCCACGGGACTGGGCTCGTCCGGGTGGCTGAAAAGCGTCGTCGCCGGGGCCAAGGGGATAGCCGAAATAATCGCCGGCTGCGAAATGCCCGGCGAAGCGATTGCACCCTCGCCGGGCTGGGGCGGCGACTATTTGCTCTATTCGGTGCGAGAGCCCTTCCCCAGCAAAACCACGGGCACAAGTTTGATTTTTGGGACTGTCAAGGAAACGCCTATAAGAATAGTCTCGCAAATGCCGGAGGGCGGCGTAATATTCAGCGACGGGGTCGAACAGGACTATCTGCAGTTCAACTCCGGGATCGAAGCCACGATATCCGTAGCGGCAAAAAAAGGCTCCTTGGTTGTTTGAACGTATTAACACAAGGAGAAGGGGATGATCCTGAACCGTTATGAAATGTTGAGAATTATGGACACTATGCGTCCATATTTGTTACGGGAGCAGGGCATTTATCGGTACGCTGTAGACGCCATCATCCCTGCGGTACGCAAGACCCCCTCCGGTAATTACACAGAGGGATACAGGAGGCTTCCCGCCCTCGGCCTCCACTCTTTTTTTCAATGCAAGAAGGGAGGACGCCCCTTCATCGACGCGATGCTCTCCGAGTTTTATTTCAAACGCAGACCAGTTTCCACCTTTAGTTTCGATAATGGCATCTGCTTCATATTTGTTGCTATCGCGATAATGGTGTACTGTTCCGTCCAGAACATCAGCATAGATGAGTAAATCACGCATACATAGATTCTCAAACAGAAAACCAAAGGTATTGAGATCATACTTTAAGTTTTCTGGGCCTACCCGGAGCGCGGCTGCTGCGAGGGAAGGGTCTGTGAACATTCGCTTTGGCGATGTCCTAACTCTTGCCCGTGACCTTATCCCTGGTTGCCACCCCGGAATCTCCTCGATAATGAATAAACGTGACAAGGCCGAAATATAGGAGGAAATTGTATTTTGCGCAAATGATTCACCATTATCAAGAAGGTCGCTGCGTAAAGTTGCGTTGCTCACTGTCGTTGCATTGTTGCGCGCAAAAGATCGAAGCAGTTTCTTGGTCCTTTCCGGATCGCGGCGTACATCGTCAATCTGCGACATATCTGTCCTCGCAATTGTTTCAATGTATTGCGCCGGAATTTCGGCAGCATCTTCCTTTGCGGTGTAAAGGTTGGCAGGCCATCCTCCGCGACAGGTTAGTTCAATCATTTCCATCAAACTAATCTCGTTTACGGAAGGTTTAATATCACGCCCGGTTATAATATCCGAAAGCGAGACTTTTCCAGTTGATACACCTGCCTCATACAATGACATAGGCCTCATCGTTACATGGGCAATTCTACCGGCTCCACTGTGCGAAACTGCATCGACTAGTGGTTTTGTCGATCCAGTCAGAAAGAATCTTCCACGTTTATGCCCTTGATCGACTTCAAATCGCACTGCATCCCATATGCCCGGTACTTCTTGCCACTCATCAATCAATATGGGCTCTTCCCCTTCGAGCAGCAATGAAGGATCTGCCTTGGCGGTTTCCTTATAATTAATGCCGGCGGATGGATTCATGATATATCTCACTGTATTTGAGTGCGCAAGCGCGGTCCATGTCTTCCCGCACCACTTGGGCCCTTCTACCAATATAGCCCCGAATATACGTAAATACCGTTCGATCTTACGATCAACAAGCCGTGGTAAATAGCCATCTTTTTTTAGAGACATTTCCCCTCCAGTACATTGCGTAAAATGCAGCGATATTTTTGCGCAATTAGCAGAGTATTTATTGCGTATTTTATGTAATTAGCAAAATATTTACTGTATACGTTACGTAGCTTGCAGAGTTTTTGTTGCGTAGTATGCAGATTATATGCTCTATCTGTGTACCTGTCAATAAAAACAATCATAAAATTTCGATTTGGGAACAACAACTATAGTTAACGCCATGCAATAGATTTTTGATATAGTTGTAAGAGCAGTTCCTTCTGTTGGTTCATATTTATATAAGTATAAGGTGCTTACTTACAATACCATCGTACACATTCAGCCGCTGAGGCATTATTGGCGCTAAGTCGATTATCGTTTATTGTCAACCGGGCGATTATAAGTTTATATAAGTGGTCAAATAGGGGCTTCAACTGTTTTGTTAATTACTATACAAGTCTAATCATAACTATTCATATAGATGAGTTTGCAAAATAAAGTTATTATTGACATATGCTGGCTTATGCTATATAATACCAATATGGAAAAATATCTGACAATCGGCGAAGCATCAAAGGAATTGGGCGTGTCCATATCCACGTTGCGAAGGTGGGACAGTTCCGGTAAGCTAAAATCTGAAAAAACAGCATCAGGGCATAGAAGGTATGACATAACTAAGCTTAAACCGAACAGTTACCGCAACGAAAAGCAAAATGACAGGAAGACTGTGGCATATGCTCGCGTGTCCGGGCAGGATCAAAAAAACGACTTGGACAGGCAGAAGCAGGTGCTGGAAATGTATTGTGCTAAGCAGGGTTGGATATACGATGTTGTCAGCGACTTGGGTTCAGGGATGAACTACCATAAAAAAGGCTTAAAAAAGTTGCTGAACGGGATTATGAGCGAGGACATTGGTAGGCTGGTAGTGACGCACAAGGACAGGCTGCTGCGTTTTGGGGCAGAACTGGTCTTTGCTGTATGCGAAGCCAAAAACGTCGAGGTAGTGATCCTGAACCAGGGCGAGGACACGACTTTCGAAGAGGACCTGGCAAAGGACGTGCTGGAGATTATAACAGTGTTCTCCGCGAGGCTGTACGGCTCAAGGAGCCGCAAAAACAAGAAGCTGATTGAGAGCATCACAAAAGCTGCGGTGGAGGCTGTAGAGGGATGATCCTGGCGCACAAGATAAAGCTTGACCCCAACAACGGGCAGCGGACATATTTCGCGAAAGCAGCGGGGACGGCGCGGTTCGCCTACAACTGGGCCCTGGAGGAGTGGAAAAGCCGCCTTGACATCGGAGGCTATGTGACGGAGGCCGAGTTGCGGAGGCTGCTCAATTCAATAAAGCGGGAAAAATACCCATGGATGCTCGAAGTCACAAAATGCGCCCCGCAAATTGCAATCATGAACCTCGGCGCAGCATTCGCCAACTTCAATAACAACAAAGCGGAATTCCCGCAGTTCCATAAAAAAGGGCGGAACGACAGTTTCGGCTTGTCGAACGACCAGTTTATTATAGATGGCAAGAAGATCCGCATCCCCAACCTTGGCTGGGTGCGGATGGCGGAGCGGCTGCGTTTTGACGGGAAGATCATCGACGCGGTTGTAAGCCGAAAATCAAGCAAGTGGTTTGTCTCGATACGGGTGGAAATGCCGGATGCGCAACCCATTCATACGGTCACCAGCGATAGCCAAGCGGTGGGAGTTGATCTGGGCCTGCACAATCTGGCTGTTTTGTCCGACGGGACTGCTATCGCCGGCGCAAAGCCGCACAAGGCCATGCTGGCCCGCGAGCGGCGCTTGAACAAATCGCTTTCGAGGAAGCAAGGGGCAAAGGAAGGGGAGAAAAAGTCAAGAAACTTTAGAAAAACGCAGCTCAGGCTGTCCGGATTGCATGCGCGGATTGCCAACATCCGCAACGATGGCGCCCATAAGCTGACGTCTATGCTGACCCAAAATTATCCTATCATCGGGATTGAGGACTTAAATGTATCTGGTATGGCGAAAAACCACCGCCTCGCGCGCTCATTACTGGACATGAGCTTTTATGAGTTTAAGAGGCAAGTAATATATAAATCAAGTATTACGGGAAGCTCTGTAGTTATTGCCAATCGGTTTTACCCATCAAGCAAAACATGCTCAACATGCGGCATCAAATTGGATGAAGACATCCCCCTGTCGGTCAGGGCATGGTTCTGCCCGGTTTGCAATACGCATCATGACAGGGACATAAATGCCGCTATTAATTTGAGAAATAATGCTGTGAGTTACACAGTGTCAGCCTGTGGAGAGTTAATGGAAGTAGTCACCTCTATGAAGCAGGAACTCAACATCATAAATGGATAGATTTGCATATATTTGTCCAGTTTTGTATAGGTTTGAGATAACGGTTACAGGTGCTTTCGATTTTATGATATTGTACGTAGGAGCGGTATATCAGAAACTGCATGATAAACTAACTCCATGGATAAAGGCAAAATATGGATAATATAGAAAATATTAGTAATAATAAATTAAATAAGTTTTCTACGACATTGAGGCAGGTAACAAATGCAATATTGGAATTGGATTTACCCTTATCAAAAATAATATTATTTGGTTCTGTTGCGCGTGGCGACTATTCCATTAGGTCAGATATTGACATAGCGATAATCACAACAATGTCGATTAGCAACCAACAAAAAAAAATGGTTGCTCGCGCCGTAGCCGATTTTGAAACTTTAGAGTCATTATTGGAAATTAATTGCTTTTATGCCACTGATGCATCACTTTCAAATGCAAATCACTGGAGCGATCCTTGTGTAGATATACGAAAGGAAGGAGTAGTTTTATGGCAAAAAGATCGTTTTTAGATTTTGCTATGTCTGATTTTGCGGCTGCGAAGTTGATGTTGAACAATGGATCTCCGAATTTATTTTTATAGCCAAGCAGATATTTTAATATAATGACATTGCAAATAGCCGATGATGGGGATAAGAACCCAATAATGTATAGGGTATTTGAGGAAAAACAGACGGCCAATGGCCGCCCCTACGGGGCATAGGCATCCGTAGACGCACAGTGTGTGTCCGCGTACCCGGCAGTCCAACAAGGTATAGGTTTATAGAGTACGGGCGGACGGCCCGAGGCCGCCCCTACGAGGTCAGGGCGACTGAGGGGTGTTACGATGGTGTTTTAGGAATATTAAAACGGACGCGCGATGCGCGCCCCTACGGGTTGCAGGTGAAGTATTGCTCGCATGGCGCACCGGTGGTGGTGCGCCATGTGGGCGTTTTTTTGTGTTGTTTTATTGTTCGTAGGTGCGGTATAGTTGTGCGTAGGCGCCGTTTTGGGCTAGTAGTGTTTCGTGGGGGCCTTGTTCGGCGATGCCTTTGTCGGTGAGGACTACGATGCGGTCGGCGTTGCGTATGGTGCTGAGGCGGTGGGCGATGATGAATGTGGTGCGGCCTTTGGCCAGTGCTTTCAGGCTGTCCATCACGGCGCGTTCGCTTTCATAGTCCAGCGAGCTGGTCGCTTCGTCTAATATCAGTATCGGGGGGTCTTTGAGGAACACGCGGGCGATGCTGATGCGCTGTTGCTGGCCGCCGGAGAGTTTTATGCCGCGCTGGCCGATATGGGTGGCATATCCGTCCGGCAGCTTCGATATAAATTCGTGGGCGTTGGCTTTTTTTGCAGCTTCCACTGCGGCCTGTTCCGTGGATATACA
>WRLR01000051.1 GCA_009777515.1 Oscillospiraceae bacterium
CAAGGTTGATCGCGCTTTTGTCGTAGATGCCCAGCCGGTGCGCGCTGCCAACAAACGCTTCCTGAAGGCGGTTTATATGGGCCTGATCAAGTGAATTTGAATAAGATGAAAGCGCGGTGCATTTGGGCAGCACATTAGGCCCCGCAAACAGCCCAAGCCCCGGATCAAATGAATGCTCACCCACATGGGCATACCGCCCCGTGCCGAGCAGCTTTAGCGCCAGCACTGACAAAAAATAGTTCATCGCCGGTATTGCGCGGCTCCCGGGCAGCCTGGCTTTTTTTATTATGCCGCTTGGGAAAATCATGAAGCTCTTAAAAAACTTCATTAGCAGCTCGGGCTGCTCTGGAAAACCGGAGGCTGCAAAGCCTGTAACCGCAAGCGTTACAGGGGATCGGGGCAACGATTTAAGGCAACGCGTGTGAAAAATGATGAAAATTTTGGCTCGCCCTAGGAATGGAAAAGCCAGCAATCCGGTGCGTTTGCTGGCTTTGAAGTTTACGGAAGGTGGGAGATTCGAACTCCCGTGACCGTGAGGTCAAACGGTTTTCAAGACCGCCGCGTTATGACCACTTCGCTAACCCTCCTTATGGAAAATGCTACCACATTCTAACTGATTTTTCAATGTCCCGTACGGACATTATTCCCCAAATTCGTCGTTTGGAAATCGGGCAACGATTTAAGGCAACGTAATAATCGCGAAAGGGCGGATATTGAATCCGCCCTTTCGGACGTCAATGCGTTTTTTGGGGTTGGCGCGTCGGTACAGGTAATGCGGTTTGGGTTAGTGTTTGGCGCGCCAATGCTAATTATATTATACGCTAATAAATGCCATCTTGCTTATATTATTTTACCAGCTTGTAAATCGCCAATACGTCCTGCCAATACAGTGGTTTCAGTCCGCCTATTGGCTCTTCTTCGCCGAACGCCGCGCCGGTGGCTTTTTTGGCCATTTCTTCGAGCCTGTCCTCGCCTATGCCAAGGTCCGAGAGGGTAGAGGGGAGGCCAATTTTTGCGAAGAACTCCCGCAGGCGCGCGATGCCTTCCTGAACGATGGCGTCGGGGTCGCGGAAACTGCTCTCTACGCCCATGACATTGATCGCGAACTGCACGAACATGTTGACATTGTCTTTATAGACGTACTGCATCCAGCCAGGGGTCAGGACGGCCAGCCCGGCGCCGTGCGCCACGTCGTAGATGGCGGAGAGCTCGTGCTCCATTCCGTGACAGGCCCAGTCCTGCTCGCGCCCCATGCCGACAAGGCCGTTGTGCGCGACCGTGCCGCCAAAGCCCAGCTCGGCCCACGCGTCGTAGTCGCGAATGTCCTTGCAGGCCAGCAGCGCGTTCTTCATCAGTGTTTTGAGCGTCACCTCGCACAGCCCGTCCGTCAGGTCTGTGTGCTCCGTGTTGGTTATGTAGCGCTCGAAAACGTGGCTCATCATGTCGGCGACGCCGAAGCCGAGCTGCTCCTTGGGGAGCGTGAAGAACAGTTCCGGGTTGATGATGCTGAGCACGGGGCGCAGGAGCGGATTACCGTAGCCATACTTACGCCCGGTCGCCTCGTTGGAGATGACCGTGTCGCCGCTGGATTCGCTCCCGGCGGCCGGGATGGTGAGGATGGTGGCGACGGGCAACGCCTTTTCGATGGGGGCGCCTTCGTCGTACACCGCCCAGACGTCGCCGTCGAAGTAGACGCCCATAGCGATGGCCTTGGCGGAGTCGATGGAGCTGCCGCCGCCGACCGCCAATACCAGATCGACGCCCTCTTTCTTACATAGGTCAATCCCTTCGTGGACCAGCGACAGCCTGGGGTTCGGCTTCACCCCACCCAGTTCCACGAACGCCACACCGCTGCCCTTCAGCGAGGCGGTCACGGTGTCGTACAGTCCGCTCTTTTTAATGCTCCCGCCGCCATAGTGCAGCAACACCTTCTTTGCGAGCGGCTTTAGCAGCTCGCCAATCTGTGATTCCATGCCCTTCCCGAAAAGGATGCGCGCGGGGGAATAAAAATCGAAGTTTATCATTATATTTGTCCTTTCGCTTTTATTATTTGCAACGCCAATACTAATGCGCCGCTGGCCGATCCCCTTTATTAAGTGGAGCATCGTATACTAATTATACCGTATTTAATCATGGCTTTCACGTTCCGTCAAACAATAATCATAGCTAAATATCATAGCGGCATTCAAGCTTTATAATTCAATCATGCTGGAAATGGTTAATGTTCGCGGGTAGCCAGTTTTGTCGTCATTGCCGCCGGAGTTGGCACTGTCTGCAATGTAGTCCTATTGATTTTTTAGGTTGCTGTTTGTCAGCGCCACTGCGGCGGTGGTTGCGGCGCACGATACCGCGAACAGGGCTATTGCTTCGGACTGGGAGCGCCCCAGCGCGATGAGCCTACCATAGAACGCGTCCTGCGTGGTGGCGCCCGAAAACATGAGCATGGGGATTTCCTGCCATGTTATACAAGTCTCCACAATCCTGCGCGCCAGTATAAGCGCTATAATGGCTAAAACGAAAAAGGATATTGCGTAAAAAACGATCCGCGCAAGCCGCCCAATGCGACCGCTGTTATTTGGTGGTGCAGGGCCGGTAAGGTTGGCAGGGCTGGCAAGGCTGGCAGTGCCGACAGTGCCGACAGAGTCGACAGGGTCGGCGGCGGGCGCGGCGGGCGCAGTAGGTACAGGGGCATGTGTTTCATTTTCTGCTTTGTCTGCCAGCACCATGTGGTATGCGGATAGGGCGAGGCGCCAGGCAAACATAACCAGCAACAGCGCGAGGGCGAAGCATTGCGCCATGTGCGCCGCCTCGCCGAACGCAGCGGTGGCTTTCCCAAGGCTCAGGAATGTGTGCGAACTATCGCTGAAGCCCAGGCCCGCCAATTTACCAATGGCCAATGACGCATCGGCGGCGCTGTACCCGTCCTGCAGTACCATGAGCGCGTCCGCCGCCACGCTCGTGTTTGCCGCCGTCACGCCGCCGCTGCCTGCCCCTCCTGCCCCAGACAATGCGCTGATCAGCTCTGATGAGGCAGGCACGTATATGTTCGACTCGCCATCGTCGCCGTCCATAATGACCCCGACGACCATCCATGATTCATTGTTCAGTATAAATGAATTTCCAACCAGATTGCCGCCGCCGAACAGCGCCGACGCCGCGCGCTCGTTCAGCACCGCCTCGCGGCTGCCCAGCAGAAAAGCCTCCTTCGAGAAAAAGCCGCCGTTGGCTACGGGATAGCCCATCACCCCATTGTATGAACTGTTGGCGCCTATGACATTCATGCGGTGGTCCTGCCTGATAGCGCCCGCAACCACCTGCGCGCGGATTTCGTAGGTGATTAGCGTGGATTCCTCTGTTTGAATATCCTCGATGTCCCATATATCCACGCCCGCCCCGCCCCGCGCCTGGGGCGCAGCCAGCAGTTGGGACTTTTGGCCGAACCTGCGCATGGACGACTGCCCATATACGGTGAGCGACAGCAGCGCCGCGAACGCCACTATGTAGAGAAGTATCAGCGCCCTTATTTTATCAGTCCGCAAAGAAATCCGCCTCATTGATTAGCATAATGGTTTCGCCCGGCTGCACGGGCTTGTCGCTGGTCAGGACTATCGGCTCAAAAAATCTCAAGCCGCTGGTAATTACGGTATTTTGCGAATCGGAGTCCCCGATATAGATGTCGAGCCGTTCCAAATAAAACTCGCTGCCCAAAAGGCCGTCCCGCCGCTTGACCTGGTTCAAGTAGTAGCCGTCGTTGTCCTGGTTCAGCGCGCCGTTCGGCACGAGCGTATAGCGGACGTCGCTGATCCGCTCGAATGTCAGGTTGAACGTTTCGCCGACTGTTACCTCGTCAGAGGCCAAGCGGACTTTGAGCGCCTTCCCGCGATCGCCCGGCGCAATCGATATGATTACGCCTTCGAATACATGCGCCGTGTTTGAAAGCTCGCAAGAGTCCCCCAGGAACACGAAATTGTTCTCGATGGAGATCTGGCATTCGACGATATACGAATTGCCTATGCCAATTGTGGCCATCATCGCGCCCTCTCCTACGTTCTGCCCGACCTCGGCGTCTACCGACAGCACGAGGCCGCCCACTGAAGCGCGTATTTCGCCGTGCGCGTCATAGCCCGCAAGGGCCTCCAGGTACGGCTCGCGCTGCAGATCATAGCTTATTTTGTCGCGCTCCCTCGATTTCAAGTCAAGCTCCAACTGCTCGATATCGGCCAAGCTGTCGGCTATGGATTTATCATAGCTTGATATATTACGGTACAATGTGTCCAGCGACTCCGCGTCTTTTTCGAGCTGTTCGTCCATAGAGCGGATCGTCGCCTCGTGCCGCAGATAGAGCGTATCGAGGTTGTCCTGCGCCGAAGCGATTTCGCGTTCGGTCCCGGCGCCCGCCTCAAATAGTATGGTCGCGTCTGCCAACGTCTGCTCGGCTTTCTTTATGTCAATCTCCAGTATCGCCAGATCATTGCTCGTAGTCGCCACTTTGCCCGCTGCGGCTTCGTACAGCCTCCGGGCCTCGGCCTTTGACGCGTTGCCGTCCGCTATCGCACGGTTGGCCCTTTCCATCCGCAAATATAGGCCCTGAATGTCGATCTCCAGTTTTTCGAGGCTGTTATCTATCTCGCGCAGCCTCCGCTCCGCCTCAGCCCTGTCAAACGACAAGAGGAAAAGGACTTGGCCCACATCGACCCTGTCGCCCTCGCTGATGCAAATCTCCGAAACTTTTCCTGCTATAGGCGAATACTGCTTCCCAATCGACTCCCAGTCGGCATAGCCGGAGGAGGTCTCCCTTTTGCTGAGGTAGCCGTTGCTGGGCCGGCTCGCGGAGACCTTTGGCAAGTTATATTGATATATTGTCCCGGAAAAAAACATCAGCGCCGCGAGCAGGGCCGCAAACGTGCCGCCGATCGCCCACGCGCCCCGGCGGCGGCCGCCCGGATTATCCTTGTTGCCGCTTCCATCCATATATCTTCTCCTATTTTACGCCCGATAGCTCGATGCCGCGCTCCAGGTCCTTTTGGCCGACTGTCAAAAACCAGAACGGCAGGAACATATATACGCACGAAGCGGCGAAGACCAGCCCGATCCGCCCTTCGGACATCCTGGACAGAAAAACCGAAAGCGGTTCCTTTGTATAGTCGTTTATGAATATGACCGCTTGTTCCACCAGGTTCCAGTATTCAATGAACACCAGCATCAACAGGGCGGCGGCGGGGGACTTCATCTGCGGCGCGACTATGCGCCGGAATATGTAAAAGTCCCCAGCGCCATCAATGCGCGCGGCCTCAAAATAGGCAGCGGGGAGCGCCTTCATGCTCTGGCGCATCAGAAAGACCCCGAACGGCGAAAATATCCCGGGCAGTATTATCGCAAGGTAGCTCTCTTTTATGCCCAATATGTCCGCGATGATATAGTTCGGCACAAGCACCGCCTGCAGCGGCATAAGCATAACGATTATGTACAGTGTGAAGATAGCTTCTTTGAACTTCCATGAGCATATCGTAAAGCCGTACGCCGTCAGCATCGAAACGGCCAGGTTCCCCGCCAGCACCGGCGCCGTGAGCTTGATGGAATTTGTTAGCAGGATTAAGAAAGCGGGCTGGTTGATCAACACGTCCATATACTGCCAAAGCCCCGCCTCGCGCGGTATCAGCCGGATTGAGCGGAATTTTTCCGTAATGCCAGCGGCTATGTCGAAAACCGTGAGTTGGGACGTATAGTTCAGCGCGATGTCGCCCTCTTTCATGAAGGAGTTCGTAAATGTGACGACCAGCGGCGCTAAGAACAAGGCCCCCAGAAGCGCCAATAATGCAGGGGCAAGCACCGAGTTTTTGAAATTGCGCCTTTTATTTATCATATCTGCGACGCCCCCGCCCTGCGCTCCAGGAACAGCAAGCCCTGTGTGAGCGCCGCAATCATGGCTACGAGGATAGTCGTCGCCGTTGTGAGCTTCGGATAGTTTAGCGAAGCGAACATATTGTTCATGAAATGTTGCAATGTATAAATGCTTTCATGCGGATAGCTGCCCGTTATTAAATATATCTCTTTAAAAACTTTGAAAGAGTTTACGATTGACAAAATGAGCACAAGCACAAAAGAGGGGGCGAGTTGCGGCAGCGTTATGCGAATAAAGGCTTGCGACGGGCGCGCCCCGTCCACCCGCGCGGCCTCGTAATATTCAACGGGTATAGCCGCGAGCCCGGAGATGAACAGCACCATGTTGAACCCGAGGCTTTTCCAGGTGAATATGGCGACGATGACCCAAAACGTGAGGCCGGAATCCAGCCAGTTGAGCCTTGCTATGCCAAATTGGTGAAGCATGCCGTTCAAGGCCCCGTCCCTGGCCAGCAGCGTTTTCCAAAACGTGATCATCGATCCGGACGGAATAACGAGAGGGACCAGGAAAATTAAGGTAAAAAACTCTTTTCCACTGACGAGGCTGCGGATAGCCAGCGCTATGCACAGGGAGATGGCCATGCTGATGGGGACGGAAGTCCCAATGAACCGGGCTGTATTCGTCAGTCCTTTTATGTACGCCAGGTTCTCGAACATCTCCGCGTAATTTTTCATGCCTACAAAGGCGCCGTTTACCGGGCGGCTCAGGAAGGAGTAATATAGCGAGACGCAGAATGGCCAGATGAAAAATGTGCAGAATCCGGCAAATCCAGGCAGCAGGAAGATGACGCCGGCTAATGGTTTTCGCAGCCTGCCTTTTTTATTCATTAAGATAGAGCTCCACTTTGCTTTGCAATGTCGCTGCGACTTCATCCGCTGTCTTCGCGCCTTCGAAGAAGTAGCTTACCTCGGCTTGGATCATATCGTCGATGATCGCGTCCTTAATTTCGAAAGTGTTTATCTGGTCAGAAAATCTTTCTATGGTATCGTTGTATTTTTTCAATATTTCCGGGTCAATTTCTTGCAACATATCGTCGGGAGAGACGCGCTGCGCTTCGGGATCTTCATCAGATAAGTCGGCAGAGCCGCCCCCCGGGTTGTTAGCGGTTCCGCCCGGACTGTCGGCGGTTCCGTCTGGATTGCCGCTGCCTCCTGGATTGCCGCCGCCCTGGCTGTTGTTGGGCGCGCCACCGCCGCCGCCCTGATCGGCCGAATCGCCAGACCCCCTGCCAATACGCCCATATCCGACAGCGCCGCTGCCGCTTGTGCGCATACCCATCCCTGTCGCCATGGAGGTTATCATGTTCTCCATTTGCCTTTCGCGGGTTTCATTGTGCACGGGCAGCCCGCGCAGGATGCCGCCCGCGCCCGACGCCTGCATTTCACCGCCCAGCATGAACTTTATGAACTCCCATGCAGCATGTTTGTTCGTCGAATTAGCGTTGATGGCAAATGCTTGCGTATATGTGAATGGCACGGCGCCGTCCGCGTTAGCTGCAATGCCCGCTAGCTCGTCGTCGTCGTCGATCGCTGAGGCGCCACCTATCGAGAACCCTACGTTGTAACGGGACTGCGATTGGCGCAGGAAAAATGTGAGTAGCGACATATTTTGCGACGGTTTAAAGTAATACCGATCTGTCGGCGCCTGCGCCATCCGATCCATCGCCAGCTCAAGGTCGACCTGACCCGCGAGGCTGCCCGGGACATAGCCGCTGTCGTCGTAGTCCACTACCTTGTTAAGCATTTCCACGAAGCTGCCGCTTGTAAAATTAGCCCTTTTATTTGCGATATCGACGAACTCGGACCAGCGCTCGCGCAAGAGCCTCGCCAATAAACTGTTGCTGAAGCCTGTATATGAAGGCGTATTGATGATCATGGTCTCGCCGTCATACAAAGGTATCGCGAGCTCAAACAACTGTTCCGTCGTAAAAGCAGAGTCCGCGCCGAAGCCCCCCGGAACATCGCCGATCAGCCCGCTGTCGATAAGAGTAGTGTCGTATGTGTAATAATTGAACATGTAATCCATCGGCAAAAACCATGTGCCGCCCTTCCACGATACGGCGTCGAGGATGTTCGAACGGTATTGGGCGGGGTCGAACCCAGGGTCTTGTTCCATATATGGCGATAAATTTTCAAGCAGGCCCGACTCTACATATTTGGCTATGGGGATGACGTCGACAGCCAATATATCGGCGCCGGCGCCGCTCATAAGGGACGTGTTTACTTTGTTTGCGTAGTCGGCGCGCCCCTGGGGATCGTCGACGATTTGCGCCGACATTGAGGCCGTCCTGCCGTCAGGGCTCTCCGAGCGCTTAAGTTCAGGCATTGCGGAAAATGTGTCTATCACAATTTCCACATCCGGGTACTTTTCGTTAAAAGCCTGCGCTGCCGCTTCCAGGCTGCTGCTATATGCCATTGTATCGTATGCGGATATTGAAAGCGCGCCGGAGGGCGCCTCCTTGCCCAACGCGGCCAATGCCGCTGCATCCGAAGGCGCGCCGCCGCTCGTTTCGCCATTGCCGGCGCCACCGGCGCCGTTACCTGCGCCACTTGCGCCATCGGCGCTATCGACGTTACCGGCGCCACCGCCGTTACCGGCGCCATCGATGCCATCGGCGCCGTTGCTAATGCTACCGCCATTGCCCGCCCCGCCAACGCCATCGCCTATGTCATTGCCGCTACCGTCTGCACCGCTCCCGGCTAGCGGGCCGCCGCAGCCCGCTAGCGCCGCTGCTGACGCCACACATATCACAATGCATAGCGCAACGCACAGCGCTCTGCCAAGTATGCCGCGATATAGCTTGTGTGGTAAAAGGGAGTTATTTCTACGTTTTTGCATTTTTAATAATTCCATTTTCATCAACGCTCCATAAAATCATCATTATATTCATTATAGTTGCATAATAATTGCATAATAGGTGCATAATCGATGCATATATGCGAAGCAATATAGCGAGGTTATATTCAAATGATTATACGATTGTAATATGACATAGATATTAACCATGTGTGAATTTTGCCCGATGAAAAATCCCATTCACCGATTGTTTACAAATCCAAATATTACTTCGCAACGCTGCACAACGATTGTTTAAATTTGCAATAAATCCCATTCGATGAGTGTTTTCATAATTTATATATCGCTCACCAATTACATTGTGCCGTTAAATCCCATTCGCCGAATGTTCATTTATTATGTTATGATTACAATCAATATATTTCATGTTTTTGCCTGGGAGGGGTTACCATGTTTGACTGGCGGCGTACATTTGATTTCGTACTACCCACTAAAATTATTTTCGGCCCCGGCACAGTTGGGCAGGCGGCGGGCGAACTGGCCGCGTTGGGCGGCAAGCGACCGGTTGTCGTCACGGACAAAGGCGTAGCCACCGCAGGGATAACGGGCAGGATATTGGCAGCGCTTAGCGATATAAAAATGGAGTATACAGTATACGATGGGGTCGAGCCCAACCCGAAGGATGTCAATGTGGAGGCTTGCGCCGCCGCAGCAAGAGGGTTCGGCGCCGACAGCATGATAGCCGTCGGGGGCGGCAGTGCCATCGACTGCGCCAAGTCCGTCGGGGTGCTGCTCGCGCACGGCGCGGACCGCATAAAACCGTTCGAGGGCAAAACCGCCGCAACAAAAAGGCAGCCGCCGTTCGTCGCCGTGCCGACGACAGCCGGGACGGGCAGCGAAATAACGTTTTCGTCCGTCATCACCGACACTGAAAACAGTTACAAGATGACCGTCAAGAGCCCGTTTACGGCGGCAAACGTCGCCGTGTGCGACCCGGAGCTGACGCTGTCGAAGCCCGCCCCGCTGACCGCAGCAACCGGCGTCGATGCGCTGACGCACGCCATCGAGGGCTTTACAGTCAACTGCGGCGAACCGCTGGCGGACGCCGCAGCCCTGTATGCGATTGAACTTATATGGGAGTACCTGCCGCAGGCGGTGCGTGACGGCCGCGACCTATCCGCGCGGAGCGGCATGTTGATGGGCAGCGTCCTGGCGGGTATCGCATTCAGCCACGCGGACGTGGGTTCCGTCCACTGCATCGCGGAGTCGCTGGGGGGCGTCTACGATCTGCCGCACGGCGTGTGCAATGCGATTTTCCTGCCCTATGTGATGGAATACAATATGGATTTTTGCACCAAACGCTATGCCCGCGCGGCGCGCGCGATGGGGCTGGAGTTCGGCGGTGACGCCGAGGGCGCGGCGCTCGCGGTCGCCGCCGTTAAGCGGCTGGTCCGGGAACTGGGCCTGCCCGCGTTCTCGTCGCTGCCGGTCGACGCCGGCAGGTTCGGAGAGTTGGCTGCGATGTCGGCGCGGAACATTTCGACCGCGTCCAACCCCCGACCGATGGCGGAGGCGGACTACATGAAAGTGCTAAAAAACGCGTGGGGCGACCAGCCATGAAAAACACATTGAATATAAATTTGGATATGACCAAGAATGGATATGACCATGCGTTGAAATGATCATTATAAACAACGCCTGACCTGGGTACGCGGGCGTCCCGCCTACCCTGGGTGCGCGAATGTCTCGACTATCCTGGGTACGCGGGCGTCCCGCCCGCCCCCGTGACATGTGCATGAATATGACCAAGAAATAATCATTTATATGCAATAATCATTTATATAACCGCATTTGAATATGAAGTTACCACAAAATTTATTATGATTTAGGAGGGCGCCGCATTGAATACCGACGAACTGTTCGCAAAATTGCAATCGATTGACACGCCGACCATTACCAACGTCGTGGCGACATATGCCAGCGACAAAAACTGCCTGGGCCTGTATAACCCCTGGACGGTGAACTGGTACACGGACCAGACATGCCGCTGCATATATCCGGAGCTTCGCCCCCGAGCGGGCTACGCGGTCACCGTGCAGTACGGCATGCCGGACAAAAATTTTACAAGGCTGGGTTTCGTTGATCTCCTCAAAGCCATCGAGGCGTCGCCAAAGCCGGTCGTCGTCGTGATGAGGCAGAACCTCCCGCCGGAGATCAAAAACAAAAACGGCCTGTCGGGCGGGAACATGACCACGGCCATGCAGACGCTCGGCTGCGTGGGCGTCGTCTCCGACGGCCCGTCGAGGGACATGGGGGACATCCGGGGGATGGACTTCCAGTACCTGCTGACGGGCGTATGCGCCGGCCATGGCGACTTTTCGGTCGAAGCGGTAAACATACCCGTGTCCGTGTGCGGCATGGATGTGGCGCCCGGCGAAATCGTGCACATGGACGAGAGCGGCGCGTGCAAGTTCCCCGCTGCGTATTTGGACGAAGTGGTAAAACGTTCGTTTGCCTTGCTGGATAAGGAGGCTTCGCGCATGGAAAAAATGAGGACCGGCAAAACGGCGGAGGAAGTGTTTGCATACATGAGCGGCTTCCAGGAAAAGGGGTAAACAAGCGATAAAAATAATGGAAAGGGCAGAACTGTGGCGCGAGGGGCATGCATTATAACATGGCTATTTACGCGCAGTCTGTGCATGGCCTTTTAGATGAAAAAAGTCAATATCAATGCTTATGAGGTATTCTGCAAAAACGCGTGCGAAAAGGCCGGCCTCATGCCGGAAGTCGCGCTGCAGACCGCCCGCCTGCTGGTGCGCACGGACATGTTGGGCATCTACACGCATGGCACGCTGAACCTGTATTCGTACCTGAAACTGGTCGCCGACGACAAAATAAAAGCGTCGGCGCTCCCGGAAGTCGCCTCGGAAGCGGCGACATGGGCCGTCGTCGACGGTCACTGGGGCATTGGGATGTACAACGGGTGGTTCGGCCTGCAAAAGGGGATTGAGCTGGCCCGAAAGAGCGGCATGTCGTACGTCGGGATACGCAACAGCTCCCACTACGGCGCCTGCGGCATCTACGCGGTCGAAGCCGCCGAGGCCGGAATGCTCGCCATCGTTATGAGCAACACAACGAAGAACATGTCTGTGCCCGGCGGCAAGGGGCGCGTGATCGGCAACTCCCCGTTCGCGTTTTCGACGCCCGCAGGCAGCCACCGGCCCGTCTTTGTGGACATCGCCACCAGCAACGTGGCGGGGATGAAGGTCACCAACGCGGCCGAAGAGGGCAAGCAAATCCCCGAGGGGTGGATTTACGACGCGGAGGGGAACCCCAGCACCGATCCCGCAACCCCGGGCTACTCGCTGGTTCCGCTGGGGGCGCACAAAGGCTACTGCCTGTCGTTCTTCATCGAAATATTCACGTCCATCCTGGCCGGCGGCATGATATTCGGCCCTGCCCAGAACCAAAACGTGAGCCATTCGCTCATGTTGATCGACGTGGGGCAGATCATGGAGCTGCCTGACTATGTGCGCCGCGTGCAGGGCGCGATTGAGGAAATCGCCGGCTCACCGAAAATGGCGCCGGACGGCAGGATTTACCTCCCCGGCGAGATGGAATGGGACCGCTACGAAAAGGCGGAGCGGGAAGGCCTCCCCCTGACCGACCTCATCGTCAACCACTCAAAACAGCTGGCGGACATGACCGGACTCGGCAACGAATTTGATAAGTGCTTTTTATAATTGGAATGAATTTACGAGAGGCGAATGCAATGCTAAAAAAAATGCCAACCCATTGCGGGGACGAAACATGCGCGTCTTGCGTGGTCGCGGGGGACTTTATCTTCCTTGCGCATCACGCGGGCGGTTTTGAAAAACAAGATATCAAGCACCAGATGCGAGCGGCCTTTGAGAGCGTTAAGCGCACATTGGCGTCGGTGGGCGCGGCGCCCGGCGATATGGCGCAAATCCATTTGTACTTGAAGGATCTGGGCGACTTTGACGGCGCCAGGGAGGTTTTTTACGAATACTTCGGCGAGGGGCAGTTCCCAGCCAGAATGACTTCCCAAACAAACTTCCTCGACGACGCCTGCCTGTGCATGATTGACGGCGTCGCATATAAGCCCGCAATGAAAGGGGAATAGCGTAACGTAAAACAATTTATGAAAATGTGTTGTTCTAGGGAGCATCAGCATCATAATCGTTGTATCGTCGGTGAGTCTATGTACGCGTGAGCATGGCGGAAAGGAGTTATAAACATGTCAAAAGGCAAAATTGCAATGATTGGGGCGGGGAGTGTCGTGTTCAGCCAAACGTTGCTAAATGATATGCTCGCCACGCCGGCGCTCGACGGGTTCGAGTACGCCCTCATGTCGCGCACGATGCCGAAGATCGAGAGGCTGTGCAGCTACTCGCGGGAGCTGATTAAAAAGCATAACTTGAAAAGCAGTATTTACGCGACTTGCGATCGCCGCGACGCTTTGAAGGGCGCCGACTATGTCGTATTGATATTTGGCATAGGCGGGAGGCCCGCGCAAAAAATCGATAGGGAAGTCCCGTTGAAATACGGCGTAGATCAGGGCGTCGGCGATTCGATAGGGCCTGGCGGGGTGTTTCGGTTTTTAAGGACTGTGGGGGTCATGCGCGGTATAGACGACGACATGAGGGAGCTTTGCCCGAATGCGTATGTGCTAAATTATGTCAATCCGATGGGTGCGATTTGCACATATCTTGGGCGGGCGACGTCCATGAACGCCGTGGGGCTGTGTCACGGCGTACAGACAACCATCGAGCTGCTGGCGGGCTATGCCGGCGTCCCGGAGAGCGAGGTCGACTTTACCGCCGCCGGGATCAATCATATGGCATGGTTTTTGAAGCTGGAGCGCCATGGGGTGGATTTGTACCCGACGCTGCTTAGCAATATCGAGAAGCCTGCATATTATATGAGCGAAAAGGTCCGGGGCGAGGTGATGCGCCACTGCGGGTATTTCATGACTGAGTCGAGCAGGCACCTTTCGGAGTATCTGCCGTGGTTCAGGAAGAACGAAATGGCGCTCAACCTGTATTGCCGCGATACCGAGTCTGGAGCCGGGGCTGGAGCCGGATCAAAGGAAGTGGGCGCTGCCTCGGCAAGCAGTAATGCCGCCCCGGCCAGCGGCAAGGGGGATGGTATCGCAAAATTTGACCGGGGCAACATCCTCGCTTTTAACAGCGGCGAGCTGGAGCCCCGCAGCAAAGAATACTGCACATATATCATTGAAGCCCTGGAGACCGGCAAACCTTTCAAGTTCAACGGTAACGTCATGAACAGGGGCTATATCGAAAACCTGCCCGCTACCGCCTGCGTCGAGGTGCCTATCTACGCTGACAGGCAGGGCTTCCACCCCGTGCGCATCGGCGCGCTGCCCCTGCCCCTCGCCGCCATGAACCAGTCAAACTTGTGGGTGCAGGAACTCATGGTGGAGGCTGCGATCCGGCAAGACCCCGAGTACGTGTTCTGGGCGGTGGCCATGGACCCGCTGACGTCCGCAGTCCTTACCTTGGGCCAGATACGCGAGATGGTGGCAGAAATGCTGGAGGCCGAGGCCGAATGGCTCCCGGAGTTCCATGGCAAAACATTAAAAAAGACGCCCGACATCAGCATCCCGCCCGGTACGGCGCCGGTCCCTGTGCCGCTTGACCCCGCGCTCGCCATCAGGCGCCGCTTCATGCAGCTCAGCGGTCAGATAAAATAAGATAACATTAATGTGTAAAATGTTAATGTAGGGCGCGACGCCCCGGCAACGTAGTTGACGTTTGGCGCGCCACGGCAAGGCGATAAAAGGTAAGGAGCGCGTTGGCAAGAGCGCGTTAGTATGGAGGATGATCTGTATGAAAAAGAAAGTCATCGTCATCGGCGGTGGGATCGCCGGGCTTAGCGCCGGGGTTTACGCCCAAAAATGTGGCTTTGATGTTACTGTGCTTGAATCCCATTCTATTGCGGGCGGCAATTGTACCGCATGGAAGCGGGGTGGCTATCTGTTCGAGGGCGGTATGCATTGGTTGACCGGCTCAAACCCGGATGAGCAGCTCAATAAATTATGGCGCTATGTGGGCGCGCTGGACGACAGCGTGAAAATTCATACAAACGAGCCATTCCTGGAATACGACCACAACGGCACAGCCATCCGGCTCTACCGCGATGTAAATCGGACTGAAAAACACCTCATTTCCCTTTCGCCCGCTGATGAAAAGGAAATCAAAAGCCTGTGCGATAAAATCCGCAGCGTACAAAATCTCGCAATGCCTGTCACTGATTTACGAGGGGTCAAAACTACGAAAAAGATTCATCTGCCACTTAAACTGTTATTTTCCGCGCTGTCCGCGATGCGGGTTATGAATATGTGTTCCAGGCTTTCGCGCGAGCAATATGTCAGCCGTTTCGCCCACGAAGGGATACGAGATATGCTGCGCTCTGTAACTGCGGAGGAAGGCGGCATATTACCGCTGGTATTTACGATGGGGACTCTGGCTCGCGGCGATGGCGGTTTCCCCGAAGGAGGGTCGCTCCCGTTCGTAATGCGTATTGTGGATACATTCAAAGGCCTTGGCGGCGAGCTGTTCCTTAACACTCGCGCCGACAAGGTGCTTATCGAAAACAACAAAGCGGTTGGCGTGATAGCCGGTGATGAACGGCTGAATGCTGACGCCGTGATAGTCACCGCCGATACCATGCAGATGGAGCATCTTTTTGATATACCGTTAGAGGCTCCATGGCTTGACGAAATGAAGACTATAACCAAACCGACCATGTGCGTGTTTGTCAGCCTCGGAATCGATGCAGATTTGAGCAAATATCCGCATGGTTATTATTTTAAGCCGGATACGCCGATTAAAATCGCCAATCAAACGTACGAATATTTGAATTTTATAAATTATTCCGCCGACAGGGTTTACTCTCCCGAGGGCAAGACGGCTATGACAACAATCTTGTCCGGGGACACATATGATTACTGGAAAAAAGCAAAAGAAGAAGATAATTACGCCGCGTATAAAAAACGTGTCGCAGATGATATCGTCGCGGCACTAGCGGCGAAACTCAAAGAAGCCGCCGGTAAGATAGAGGTTGTCGATGTGGCGACGCCCCTGACCTATGAGCGCTATTGCGCCAATTGGAAAGGTTCATGGATGACCGAAATGCTCCCCGGCATGAAAATGAAATCATATCCGTCCGCCATTAAAGGGCTGGATGGCGTTTACTTCGCGGGACATCGCATGATGCCGCCGGGCGGCTTGCCTGTTGCGCTGATGAGCGGGCGGACGGCGGTGCAGTACCTATGCCGCGATACAGGCACATTGTTCGTGAGTGAATGAACACTATCGCGGCGAAACGCGGTGCGCGGGCGCAGCGCGCCCGTAAGGTGCGGGAAATCGCATTTTTCGTGCCGACGACTTTCATAGTAGTATTTTATTGTATTCGCAAATCGCCGGACATGTGAAGTTTAATTATTTTGGCTTCGTAATATTTTGGCCTTCGTTTTTGGCCTTTTGATTAAGCTTATGGTATAGATCTTTGCTCGTCTCCACTATTTTGGGCCTCCGCCGCGCGCCATTTGGTTATCTCCGCAATCAGGCCATAGGGTATGGGCTTGTCGAGCGGTAGGCGTATCGTGCCTTTGGCGGTTTTGTACCCGGATTCGGAGAGGCGGTCTGCGAAAACCGCTGTCGCCTCCCCACCGGGGTAGATGCCGATATGCTTTTTGAACGCGGCAAAATGGATGAGGTTCTCGTTCTGCCAAAATGTTGGCATCTGCCACGACATTTTTTCTATGGCGCCCGGCGCGGCCTCGGCGATGGTTTCGCGTATTTTTAGCAAAATGGGCCGGACATCCGCCGGCTGGCTTTCGATATACCCGTCTATCGTGTCCGCATTGCCGCAGTAGTGGCTCTGGTTTGTATTCTTAAACTCCCTGCCGCATATTGGGCACCGCCACATGATTACGCCCTCCTCAATAAAATCATTTTCCGCCCGCGCGTCATACCAAGCACGTCATTCGCGGCGCATTATACCAAGCATGTCATACTAAGCGTGTCATCCCCCGCGCGTCATTCCCGGATGGGCAAATCCGCTCCGTCTCGTAAAAACAAGGGAATGCGGTGGATGGGGCACTTGGCTATGACAGTCCGCCCGCCCTCGAACTCCTCGTCTGTCCAGGCGCAGCGCCATTTGGCGCCGGCAGGGAGGTAGACAGGGCGCTCGGTAAGCCCCGCGCCAATGACTGGCGACACTAGGAGATCGGGACCAAACATATAGCTGTCGTCAATGTCCCAAGCAGCTTTGTCGCCTGGGAAGTCATAAAAGAGGGGCCGCATGGCAGGCGAGCCCTTTTCATGCGCCTGCTTCATCAAGCCTTTGACATAGGGGCGCAGGCGCTCGCGCAAGCGTATATAATAGGCCATTATCTTTTCGTTCTCCGCGCCATAGCTCCAAATTTCGTTTTCGCTCCCGGATTTGCATACGCCGCCGCCGAAAACACCATCCGGGTCGAGCGGCTCTTTTTGCGGCTCGCGAAAGCCGTGCATCCTCATGACTGGGCAAAACGCCCCCCACTGGAACCATCGGATCAACACCTCGTGGAACGCGGGCTCGCGTATGTCCCCGCCGTGGAACCCGCCAATGTCGGTCGTCCACCAATGAATCCCGGCAATGCTCATGTTCAGCCCAGCCGAAAGCTGGTTCCGCATGGAGGCAAAGCTCGAGTCAATATCGCCCGACCACACTAAGGCGCCATAGCGCTGGCTGCCGGCCCAGGCGCAGCGCAGCAGGTTTAACGGGTTTTGCTGGCCTTCGCCCCGCATCCCCTCATAAAAGCCCTGAGCGAACGTTTTGGGATAGAGGTTCCCAATCTGCATATTAGGCCCGAGGTAATAGCGGTACTGGTCAAAATCGTATATCCGGTACTCCGGCTCGGCCTCGTCCAGCCAAAAGATTTTGATGCCCAAGTCATAGTAGTTTTTCTTTATAATTTGCCAAACAAATTCGCGCGCGCCAGGGTGCGTCGTATCATAAAACACAGTGTTCCCATAATAATTCATCGTGATATGGATGCCCCGCTCGGTGCGTACTAAATAGCCCCGATCCAGCATCTCCTTGAAGTTCTCGCTTTCATGATCGACCGTTGGCCAGACTGAGACCATCAGCTCAATGCCCATTTCCCGAAGCTCCCTGACCATCCCCGCCGGGTCGGGCCAGTAATCCGTGTCGAATCGCCAGTCCCCCTGCCTCGGCCAGTGGAAATAATCCACGACGATGACCGAGACGGGCAGCCCGCGCTCCTTATACCCGCGCGCGACGGCCATCAGCTCCTCCTGGGTCTGGTAGCGCAGCTTGCACTGCCAATACCCCATGGCATAGTCGGGCATCATCGGCGCCCTGCCGGTAACGCCGGTATACGCCTCTTCAATTTGCGTAGGGCTGTCCCCGGCCGTGATCCAATAGTCAAGCTGCTTCGTGTAGTGGGCCTGCCATTCGGTGTAGTTTAGGGAAAAGGCCGCTTTCCCGATGGCAGGGTTATTCCATAGAAGCCCATATCCAAGGCTCGAGAGCATAAAAGGCACGCTGGCCTGGGAGTTGCGCTGGGCCAGTTCAATGGTGCAGCCTTTGAGGTTTAGCATAGGCTGCTGGTACTGCCCCATGCCGAAGAGCTTCTCGTCTGGGTTGGACTCGAACCGGGCGGTAAGGGCCCAGTCGCCACCGGGGTGCGGGGTAAACTCGCGCCCCTCCACGTCCAAGGCGCTGTTGAACTGGGCCTCCTCATGCTCGTGGTGCATGTCCCTGTTGCGCCAATATTCCTCAAGTAGGACTTCGCCCTTTTGGTTTGTAAAGGTGATCTTGCCGCGCGCATTGATTGAGGCTGTTAGCTTACCGTTTGTAATGGCGCCGGCGTTGCCATCGATCCGTATTACCGTCGCCGCCTCGCCGCAAGCCTCCATCAAAGCCCATTGTTCATCGAGAAACGCATTGTTTTTCGTGGCCCGGACCCGGAAGCTGTTCTCCCCCCATGGTTCGATACATACTGTTTCGTCAAAACGCCTCCTTACAAGCGCGCCATGTTCATTGCTCAGGACTGACATTTTGTTTTCCCCTTTCAGAATTCTATTTTGGCGCAGTGGCGACAAGTCGTCTGCAGCCCCTGCGAAACCGGTTTATCTATGCCGTTGCATGATATCAAGCATCATACGCGGGCGAATGCGGGCGGCCCATGTGCGGCCCTTGTGCGGCTTTCGCGCGGCCCCACAGATCAATAAAGCCATAATAAACCACTGAACGCCGGATATCAAGGATCATTATTTATATCTTAAATGCAGCGTATGTTGCTGCATGTTGCGTATGGTGTGTATATGAGATAGGATAAGTTAGCGATGTTATATGGGAATAATAATTATATAGCAATAGACATAATGGTTGAGTAAATAAAGCGATATATTTTTTCGAATGGAGCACATTATGTTTGAAGCGAAGTTGGATAAAACCGCAAACATATCAGAAATAAATGAAATAGTTAATATTATCCATAACGTAATACCCGTGATTGAGATATATATTTTCGGCTCTTTTGCCAATGGAACGGCAGGTGAAGATAGCGATTATGATTTTTACGTAGTTATCCCTGACAACAGTTTACGTGCGAGAGAAGCGACTTGGAAAATTAGAGAGGCTTTAGTTGGAAAGCAAAAAAGAGGTATTGATATGTTGGTGGGTACTCAAAGCAAATTCAAAAACAACATAAATACATATTCAATTGAAAATGAAGTTGCGAAAACAGGAGTGAAGCTTTATGGATAAAGCGATTGTAAAAGAATGGTTGAAATATGCAAGCAACGATTTAGAAGCTGCTAACCATCTTCTGTCTCTACACCCTCTAAAGCTAGAGATAATATGCTACTTATGTCAGCAATCCGCAGAAAAGATGCTGAAGGCGTTTTGGCTTTATTCTGATGTATTTCCCCCAAAAACGCATGACCTTGAATTACTTAGGAACAAATGCGAAGAATTTCATGCATCATTTTTAGAATTGGCAGGTGAGTGTATTCGCCTTAATGATTACTCATCGCAGCCGCGCTATCCTTTTAACCTGGAAATAACGGATGATGACATGCAAATGGCAATAAAAGATAGCAAAAAAATCAGTAAATTTGTAAAATCATTGATTATCCTGGACAAAGAGGATGAAGATAATGCTTAAAATCATTGATAGACAGGGACCGCATTATTATGAGCGGCGAAGTCCCGAACCCGATAAAAGTCCCGGACGGCTGCCGCTTCCATTTGAATTGCCCATCGTGCATGGACAGGTGCAAAAATGAAGAGCCTGTGTTGAAGGAAATAGGCCCCGGCCATATGCTCGCATGCCATTTGGCGAATTGAGCGAGAAAAGCAAAACAAATATTTATAATTTTATAAAGAGCCTTTTCCATATATTGCTGATATAATAAATGCAACAACTGTTAAAACATTTATTAATGCAATATATTTTTATTAATGAATATTGAGGAGGAATTACGCATGAACAGAAAGATTTTGCACATTGTCGGGTGGGCCATTGCCTTGGCGCTGGTGATTGTGCCAATGGCGTCTTGCGCACCGGGCGGCTCGCCGGGCGGCGCACCCGCTGCGACCACGGCGGCGCCCGCAGCGACTACGGCGGCGCAAGCTGCGACCGCCGCCGCTACGACCCAGGCGGCCGCGACAGAGCCGGAGGTCAAGCCAGTCACGTTCTCCTATTGGCACGGTAGGAATGCCGATGCCACGGAAGGTGAAAAGAAGGTTCTCGAGCTGTATATCGAGGAGTTCCAAAACGCCTTCCCGCACATTACCGTGGACTCGCGCCCCACGAAGCCCGGCACGGACTACCGCGAGCAGTACGACAAAGCGCTGATGGCCAACGACGGACCGACGCTCAATGAGCAACTGCCGCACGTCGACATCCAGACGCGCATCAACAACGGCACGATCGCGGACGTTTCCAAGTACATGGAAAATTTTGACCTTCGCCTCGATGGCAAGGTGATAGACGTTTTTGACGACGCCATACGCGACAAGGACGGCAAATGGTACGCTATACCGATACGCCAGTATTTTATGGCGCACGCCTACAACAGCGAGACAATCAAAGCCGGCGGTGAGAGCGTAGACAACCTGCCCACGGACTGGGAGTCTTTCGGCGAGTACACGCAAAGGCTGACGAACCCGGCCGAGCAGAGATATGGCTATGTCTTTATCGGTTCTGACTATCTCGCATGGAACTTTACGCCCTGGGTGTGGGCCGCAGGGGGCGAAATGGTCCGCCCCAACAGCGACGGCACATACTCCATCGCGTTCAACGAGGAGCCCGGCATCGACACGGCGATGTTCTGGCACGACCTGGTCTATAAGTACAAATCCACCCAGACGGACCTGTTGAAGCAATGGCCCGATCTCCAGACAGATATCCAAGCGGGGTATTCGGCGCTCTCTTGGGGCGTTGCCACTACCTTTGCGGCCAGGGCGGAAGAGAAGTTCGGTATTACGCCGGAGCGCTTCGGCTCAACCTTGATTCCCGGCAAAACAAAAGACATGAGCCCCGTATCGTTTGCGGGCGGCGGCGTGTGGGTCATGGGGCCGAAGGCCACCGAGGAGGAAATGGACGCGGCGTGGGAATTTGTAAAGTTTACCACATATAACGAAGAGTTCCTTACCAAGGTTTGGGAGATCGAAGGCGAGTACAATGTGGCCTCGTTTGTGCAGATGCCGGCCCGCAATGATTTGGCCGATCTGAAGTTCTCATTCGCGCAGTGGCCCGACCATTGGGCAAAGGAGTTCGCGCAGCTCGCGGAATATGCGATACCTGAGCCTTTCTGCGCGAACTGGAACGATTTGAAAAACGACATCGTCATTCCGATGCAAAAAGTCCTGCTCACGGAAAACATCACCCGCGAGGAGGTAAAGCAGCTCCTGGACGAGTGCGCCGACTCATTGTACGAAAAATACCCGGACAGCTTCCGCCTGCCCAACTGACCTGTTTTCTACCTAAGGCGCCAAGTTGCCGCCTGCTGCGGTGGCGACTTAGCCGTTCGCTGGAGTGGAAATTTTTGCCTCCCGCTGCGGTGACGACTTAACTGTTCGTTGGAGTGGCAACTTGGCGCCAACTAATATATAAACTGCCCCGGGCGATAGCCGCAGGTGATAGTGGGGGATGAATATGGACCTTCCAATCAAAAAAAGCAAAAATAAAGGCGAAAGCCTGAACAGCCAGTTTTCCGGGTGGCTGTTCATCATTCCGGCGGCTCTTCTGTTCCTGATGTTCAAGTATGTCCCCATTATTATGGGGACATTCGTCACTTTTTTTGACTACAACATCGTAAACCCCCCGGGCAATTTTGTCGGGCTAAGGAACTATATAGCCGTATTGACTGAATCGCGGTTCCACACCTCGCTGATAAACACATTTGAGTTTTTCCTTATAATGCTGGTGCTCGACTTCTGGGTCCCCATTGTCGTCGCGATCCTCGTAAATGAGGCGCGGCGCGGGAACGCGCTGTTCCGCACGCTGTATTTCATACCTGCGATCGCGCCCTCCATTGCGATGACTGTCCTGTGGAAATATGTGTGGCAACCGGACTACGGGTTCGCCAACTACCTGATGCAACTGGTCGGGCTCCCGATGCAGAAATGGCTGAACGATCCCATGCTGGTCAAGTGGTGCCTGCGGTTCCCGCAGTTTATAATGGCCGGAGGGCTCGCGTTTGTTATTTACCTTGCCGCCCTCCAGGACATACCGGAGGAAGAGTTCGAGGCGTCGCTGATCGACGGCGCCGGCTTTTTGCAAAAGATACGCTACATAGTGTTTCCGCATTTGAGGCATGTTATCAGCCTGATGCTCGTCCTGCTCCTGATTGAGGCGTTTAATTACTTCGACGAACCGATGGTCATGACCGGGGGCGGCCCGATAGGGAAGACGGAAACGCTTATAATGTACTCGTTCAAGTCGGCATATAGGGACAGCAGGTACAGCTTCGCTATAACGCTTGCGGTCATTACGTTCGTAATCGTGCTCGCCTGTACGGTCGCAAAGGAAGCCCTTTCGAGAAAGGATGACGACTGATGCCCGCTCTTCACGACATAGAGGTTAAGGGGAAGTACAAATGGCTTCATAACGCTATCATCATCGTGCTTATCCTTGGGATCCCGTTCCGTATTTTTCCGTTCTCCTGGATGATAACAAACATGTTCAAGGACAGCCTTGAGGTGTTCCGCTTTCCGCCGAGGTTTTTTCCGGATGTGTTCCAATGGAACAACATTAGCGACGCGTTCGCGAAATACAACCTGGCGGGGAACCTATGGAACTCCGTGGTTCTGTGCGCCGGCGTCATCGCCATCCAGGTGCCGACAAGCGCGCTCGCGGCGTTTTCGCTGTCGCGGCTCAAGCCCAAAGGCTCAAAGTTCATGCTGTTGTTTTTTGTGGGCACGATGATGATAAACAGCCAGGCGATTATTGTCCCCACATATATTATGATGGGCTGGCTCGGGCTGATAAATTCATTTTGGTCCGTCATCCTGTCGTTGAGCGCGTGGGGTTGGTCCGTCTTTGTGTTCAAGGGTTTTTTTGACTCGTTCCCCCGCGATCTCATGGAGGCCGCGCGGATCGACGGGGCCAGCAATATCCGGACGTTCGGCACGATTGTCATCCCGCTGACGAAACCGGTTTTTTCGGTCGTGATCCTCAACACCTTCCGCGCTGTATACAACCAGTTCATGTTCCCGCTTATGCTGCTGTCCGACGATACAAAATGGACGATTATGATCCGTATCTACGCCGCCCAGGAGGGCAGCGCACAATGGAACCACGTTATGGTTATGCTTACATTCGCGGTTATCCCCATTGTCTTGTTCTACCTGATTATGCAAAAAAACATCGTTCAGGGCATCACGATGACCGGGCTAAAAGGGTAAAATTCTTTTGAGGAAGACATATATAGAAGTATTGATGGGCTGGGGGAGAAAGGTATTCCGCGAACCGCACCAGTGGCTGGCGGTCAGCTTGATGTTCACGCTGCTGGCGCTCCCGGTCGTGACCTTTGGCGCAGCCGCCGCGTCGGCGGTCTGGCTCGCGCGCCAGTACAGCCTGGAGTACCGCGTTAGGCCTTTTCGCGAAGTAAAGCATATTATGCGGCCTTGCTTTCGCAAGTCGCTGGTTATGGGTCTTTTGGATATTTGCTTCGCGGGGGCGCTTGCGGCCATGGTTTTCCATATGGTTGCAAACGGGGCGTTAATGTGGGGCTACGCGTTTTTCGCGGTGCTGGACTTGTTGTTTTTGCTCTCCGGTTATTACCGCTACCCCGTTTTGGTTTGCAACACGAACCTTTCGTTATGGGACGTACTCGTAACGGGGTTGATGCTCGCGGCAAACAACCTAGGCCTTTTGCTGATGCTGTTTAGCGTAAATGCCCTGGCGGCGATAATTTCTGTATGGAGCGGCTTTGGTATATTGCTGGTCTATCCTGGCGTCACGGCTTTTTTGGTTATTTATCTCTATCAATGCAACTTGGAAAAATACAGGTTGCCGGAATCTGGCGGCAACGGGAAATAAAAATAAATTAAAGAAAGTAGGTACGCCATGAAAATCACCGATATGAAACTGTACCATGTGCCACGGCGCTTCTTGTATCTCAAAATCGAGACGGACGAGGGGATATGCGGATGGGGCGAGCCGCTCGTTGAGGGGCGCTCCGGGACGCTGGAAGGCGCCGTGAACGAATGGCGCGGTTACTTCATCGGCAAAAACCCGCTGCTCATCGAGGAGCATTGGCAGACGATGTACAGGGGCGCATTTTACCGAGGGGGGCCGGTGCTGATGAGCACGATAGCCGGCATCGACCAGGCGCTGTGGGACATTAAGGGGAAGTACCACAATATGCCGGTGCATGAGATGCTGGGGGGACCGGTGAAGAGCCGCGTAAAGGTGTACCGGGGCGTGCGCGGGGGCACCACCGAGGAGCTCGCGAAGGACGCCGCTCTGGCCAAGAAGCAGGGTTACAAACTGATCAAAAGCGGCTCGGTAACGCTGTACAACGCCGAGCTTGGCACGCACTATGTTGACAACATCGGCAGGGTGAACATGATCGTCGAGCGGCTGGGGGCTATACGGGATGCCGTCGGGTTCGAAATTGACCTGGCGATTGACTTCCACGGGGAGATACACAAACCGATGGCCAAAGTGCTTACGAGGGAGATTGACCAGTTCAAGCTCGCGTTTATTGAAGAGCCGGTGCTGCCCGAGAACAACGAGGCGCTGCGCGAAGTGGCAAAGTACACATCCAGCCCGATAGCCACGGGCGAGCGCATGTACAGCCGCTGGGACTTCAAGAAGCTGCTTAGCGACGGTTATGTGGACATCGTGCAGCCAGACCTGTCACACGCGGGCGGGATAAGCGAGTGCAGGCGCATCGGCGCGATGGCGGAGGCGTACGACGTGGCGATGGCGCCGCACTGCCCGTTAAGCATCATAGCATTCGCGTCCTGCGTGCAGACGGACGCGGCGACGCCCAACGCCGTGTTCCAGGAGCAGAGCATAGGGGTGCACGACGGGAGCAAAGAGAACCCGGGCATGGCGCCGCTGAAGGATCCGGGGGTTTTCAAGTTTAACGACGGGTACGTCGAGCTGCCCAAAGCGCCCGGCCTTGGCATAGAGATCGACGAGGCGCTTGTGGAGGAGGCCAACAAAACGCCCCACAACTGGAAGAACCCGATGCTCCGCACATATGACGGGACACCGATCGAGTGGTAGATCGAGTGGTAGATCAAGAGGTAATAGAATAATAAATCGGTCGGGCATGCCCAGCATAAAGTCGGCAGGGCATGCCCGCTTGCTGGCCTGATATATCCGCTACGCCGGGCGGACATGCACGCTTGTTAGCTTGATATATCCGCTACGACGGGCGGAAATGACACGCCCGTTATAAAGATGGCAGAGCATGTCTGCTACACCGGGCGGACATGTCCGCTACGTCGGGCGGGTTCGAAAATGCCGCTTATTTATATTAGGCAATCGGCTCCGCTCCGTCGTCCCACCAATGGGTTAAATATTCTACACCGCGCCATTTGCCATCAAACATAGCCCGTCGGGTCTTCTCCAGGTCGACCCACTCGTCGATGCGCGACACGCCCAATGCGACACAGTCCGCGAAGAAGGCGTCGATCGCGGCCTTGTCGATTTTGCCGCGCATGGCGTTGTTCTTCAGCCGAACATACCTTAGCGGCATGTTCGCCCTGAACACGCGCAGCGAGCGTAGCGCGTCGCCCGCGACCGCGGCGGCGGCCCGGGAGAGCAGTTCGTCGTATTGGCCAAGCCTGTCGTCTGTCAGGTACGCCTTGTCGCAATTGTCATTGAAGCATATGTGGATGTTCTCCCTATCCACGATTTCGGTTTGCATCGCAACGTATTCGAGTATGTATTTGGCCGCCGGGCCGTAAAAATATTCGGCAAACTCGCGCATATGCCGCTCCACGTCGGCGTCGGGGTCCCACAGCAGCTTCGTGACGATATATGCGCGCATTTCATTCATGTCCAGGCCGTCGCCGCGCGAAAAATTGCCCTGCTGGTACAGGCCCTTAAGGTTGTTGCCCGCCATGAACTTCATGTGCGGCTTGAGCGCGCCCCAGTTGGGGAACGGCATGCAATAGTGCGCGAAGCAGGTGACATAGTTCCAGACATACAGCCTGTCGCACACCCTGGCCCAGTCCATCATGTCTTTCGCAAAACCGGCTTTCGAGCCGTCCGCAAGGAAAACATCCCTGTTCTGGTGCTCACATGACTCAAATGGGTGCACCAGGCAGTTCTCAATTGTGCAAAGCCGCACGCATACATTATGCCTCGGGCGGAGGGTTTTCGGCGCGGGGCGCGTCTGCTGGTAGGCGAGCGTATCGATGACGACGTCCGGGAATTCCGGCTCGACGGCTTCGGCGACGGCGTTTATGAAGGCTATCAGCGAACCGGACCTTGCCCCCTCGCGTTCATCGATC
>WRLR01000052.1 GCA_009777515.1 Oscillospiraceae bacterium
TCTTACCCCAGGGCAAAATACTGCGAAGGCACGCATCACGTGAATGTCCGAGATGGCGAGTGGAACCTTGTTGTGTGGGAGATACCCTATGTCTACAGGGACAAGGTGACGGAAATTATCATAAAGCACAATATCCACGGCAGTCAGCCGGATATGAGCGACACTTCGGTTTTATATTTCAGTGATCTGCGCGCGCAGGTCGTCGATGAGGACTATTATGAGGGTTGGGCTTTAGGAGCGGAAAGAGTGGCATACTGCCACAGCGGCTATAGGCCCGGGGACGAAAAAATTGCCCTGACGGGCGCGGGCGCGGCGGCGGGAGATGCGGCGTCGGTGGCGGGTGCAGGCGTAGCAACGGGAGATGCGGCGGCGGCAAGTTCGGCGGTGGCGGGCGCGGCGGCGGGAGATGCGGCGGCGGTGGGCGCGGGTGCGGCGGCGGGTATGCCGGGCGCAAATAAGTTCAATATAATAGATGTACGGAGCGGCGAAGCAGCGTACAAAGGCGAAATTCAATTTGTGGAGCATGAGGGCGAAAAATTCGGCGTCATGGATTTTTCGAAATTAAGGAGAGAAGGCCAATATGTCATAGGCATTGGAGACAAGGCAACAAAGCCATTCTATATAGCGGGCAACCCATATATCCCTGCTATATGGAAGACCATTAACTTTTTTTATCAGGAACGCTGCGGCGCGGACATCCCCGAGGTACATCTGCCGTGTCATTTGGATTGCTTTAGCGTCCACCCTTTAGACGGGCGCAAGATATCGGTGGCCGGGGGTTGGCACGATGCCGGCGATCTTTCGCAGGGCCTGTGCAACACGTCCGAGTCTGTGCACGCGTTTATCGATATGGCTACCAGGCTTATTACGAACCCTGCTGCCGCGCCCGCCGGGGCAGGGGCGGCTGCCACCCTTCACAGCCGTTTGCTTGACGAGGCGCGCTGGGGACTCAATTGGATGATGCGCACCCGGTTCGGCGACGGGTTCCGGGTCACGTGGACGACTATCGGTATATGGACGAAAAATATAGTCGGCGATACGGACGATCTGACGGGGCAGGCGTATAACGACCCCTTTGAAAATTTTTGCGCCTCCGCCGCCGAAGCCGCCGGCGCCGGGGCGTTCGGCGTAACTGACACCGACTTCTCACGCTACTGTTTAAAATGCGCGGTAGAGGATTTCGACTTCGCCTGGGACGTCCTGAAAAACCCGGACAAGGGCTTCACGCGCAGGGCGACGCACGAGGTGCAGGTCTACGGGCAGGGCGCGTTCGCCGCCGCCATGCTGTATAAAATGACCGGGGACGCGGCTTATCTTGATAAAGCGGCGGAAATGGCCGACATTGTAATGGCGTGCCAGCAAACGGAGTACCCCGATTGGGCCGGTACAAGCCCCGTAGAGCAAAACCCCGACAGCCTAGGCCACACCGGGATCCGCTTGAAAGGATTTTTCTATCAAAATCGCGAACACAAGCAGCCCATGGCGTACGATCACCGCTCCCACGAACAGGCGCCGATCATGGCGCTCGCCCGCCTGTGCGAGTACGCGCCCGGGCATAAAAGCAGTGGCGCCTGGCGCCGGTCCGTGGAGCTTTACGGCGGCTATATCAAAGCGATCGCGGGGTTGATACCTCCATACGGCTTGCTGCCTTCCGCCATATACCTGCACGGGGACGGCGGCTTCGAAAACGTGTGGGCGAGTTTTACCTCCAGGGAAAACGAAGTCCTAAAGGACGATTACAACGCGCAAGTCAAAAACGGGATTAAACTGGCCGACGATTATTACCTGCGGCGCTTTCCAGTCGCGTTTTCGTTCCGAGGATTCCACGGCGTGCTGTTGACCAAGGCCAAAGCCGCCGCCGTCGCAGCCAATCTGCTGGGCGACGATGAGCTCAAAGCCATCGCGACCAGGCAGTTGGAATGGGTGATGGGCAAAAACCCGTTTACCCAGAGCTCGATGTTCGGGGAGGGCTACGACTTCGCGCCCCAGTACACGGAGTTCGCGTACGACATCGTGGGCGCGCTGCCGGTGGGCTTCCAGACATTCGAGAACAACGACAAGCCGTTTTACCCGATGATGAATTCCGCCACATATAAGGAAATATGGGTGCATTCCTCGTCCAGGTTCCTGTGGACGCTGGCGGAGTTGTAAAATAGACCCCAAAAACCTATACGTTTTATATACTGCATGCGGGCGATTGACAATCGCCCCTACAGGCGTCTATGCGTTCGTAGGGTGCGATGTCCTCATCGCGCCGCGTACCAGATACCTGAAAAAAATGTTTTATATATTACATACGGGCATGCGGGCGATTGACAATCGCCCCTACGGGCTACTGTGCGCTATTTACCTGGTGTTGTGTAATATTTAATTTTCTCCATGTCGGGTTCGACGCCAATGCCTGGTGTGTCGGGTATGTCCAGATAGCCGTCTTTGATCTCGAACTTGGTGGTCACGATATCGTCGATCAGCGGCGACGGCGTTATGTACTCCACCCACTCGGCATTCGGCATCGCCGCCGCAAGCTGCAGGTCTGCCGCCAGCCCGAACGCCGTGTTCCACCCGTGGCCGACATAGTCGACGCCGTAGTCGTACGCGTGCCACGCAATCCGCAGGGCCTCCGTCAGCCCGCCCACCTTTGTGGAATCGGGCTGCACGATGTCCACCGCCCGCCTCTCAATCCACGGGATGAACGACTGGCGGCGCGTCAGCACTTCGCATGACGATATCCTGACCGGCGAATGCTCACGCAGCTTGACGAAGCCTTCAATGTCGTCGGGCCGCAGCGCCTCCTCGTACCATTCGACGTCGTAGCCGCGCATCATCTTCGCCGTTTCCAGGGCGCGCTTGTACGTCACATTGTAGTATGCGCCCGAACCCCCGGCATCGATCATGATGGCGCCGTCGCCCCCGGCGGCGCGCCTGCACTCCGCGACAACTTTTTCGTCGTTCTTCAAATCCAGCCGGCCCAGTGTCCCCCAACCCATTTTGAACCCCTCGAAACCCAGCGCCTTCGCGCCTTCGATTCTCGGCGTGATGGGCTTTTTGTCCGTAAACGTCATCGAGGCGTAAGGGCGAATCTTGTCTCTGTAGCGCCCGCCAATCAGGCGCGAGACGCTGATGCCCAACTTTTTGCCGAAAAGGTCCCACATGGCGATATCCACGCCCGAGATCACGTTCGTTATGCTGCCGCCACGGCCAAACCAAAAATGCCGTTGGTGCAGGTACTCGCTGATGCGGGCGGGCGCGACGTCTTCCTCGGCTTTGAGGATGGGCTCGAGCAACCGCATGGAAGCAGTTGTGAGCGCGAGCGTCGTATATGTGCTGCCATAGCCCGCAAGCCCGCAGTCGGTTTTCAGCTCGATCAGAGTATTGTTGTTGTCGCCCCGCTCCCGTGAAATGCCGTCCCGATCCTTGTTATACAGCGGGTAACAGTTTACCTCAACTATGCGCATTTTTTATCCCCTCTTTGCTAAAATTTATCATACCCCTGGTTCAATAGTTCGGCCTTTAGCGCGGTACACGAGAGCTCCGCAGGCTTCTGCCCGCCCTGCGCGCACATCGCCGCCGCCGTCCCGGCGATCTGGCCGAAGCACATGCACGGTATCATGTTGCGCGTGTAGCCGTCGATTAAATGGCTGACGGATATCGTCTTCCCGGCGACGAGCAGGCCGCCGACGCCGCGTGGGATCAGCGCCCTGTACGGTATTTGGTACTCGTGCGGCTCGCGCGGCATTTTGTCCGGGTGCTTTTCCAATAAATCCCTGTCCGAGCCCTCGATAGGCTCCGGCATATGCACGTCCAGTTCTTTTATGAGTTCGATCGGTGGCAGGCCCGTTTTCAGAGTCATAATCGCATCGTCGAAGTGCTTGTCGGCGTATGCGTCCTCCGTAGTCAGGAAGTATTCGCCTAGAATGCGTCGCGTCTCGCGCACGCCCATCGCCGGGGCGATGTTGATTAAGTAGGCGTTTTCGCAGCCGGGGATGTACTTACGCGCAAACGCAAGCAGGCGCTTGATCTGCCCTCTGCCTTCAATCTCGCCACGCGTAAGGTCCGCAGGATCCGTCCCGTCCACATTATATATGCGAGTCGTGTTGCATGTAGCCGTCCCGCGCCCTACCCACAGAGTTTCGAGCCTGAAATAATGGATGCCTTCATACAGGTCGCCCGTAGCTTTCGCCTGCTCAACCAAATCGTAAAAACCACTGATCCTGGTGATGACCTCCTCGCCGCCGACGCCTCTTACGCCATCTTCCACTGTGTCGCCGCCCGTCCGGTGGCGCGTGTCGTGCGTGTGCTGCGGCTGGAGCTGGTCAGGGTGGTCGCGCGTATATGCCGCTATCTTCTCTATGTCCAGCCCGCCCATCTGGAACAGCAGGGCAAACGGGCGCATTTTGTGGTCGCCCTCGCGCCCCTTGCTCACCGGCGCGCCAGCGCCCGCCGCCAAATCCGCGTCGCCCGTGCAGTCGATGACGACTTTCGCGAGTATCGCCCCACGCCCCGCTTTGGACTCCACCACAACGCCGGCTGCGACTGGGCGATTGCCACCAGCCCCAGTAGCTCCGGCTGCGACGGAGCGATTGCCATCTTCCCCTGCAACTCCGCCAGTATTTACACCCCTATTCGCCCCTGCGTCAACCGTTATTAACGCACACGCCCGCGTGTAAAAATATATCTTTACGCCGGCCTCGATGCACATGGCGAGCGCCGCTTCTTTGAAGCACTCGACGTCGAACGGCGTCGTCCCATTTTTGCGTGCGGCCGGCGCCCACTTGGGAGCGCCGCCCATCGCCGCCATCCTGTCCATTATCTCCAGCGCGATGCCTTGCGACGAATGCGACGCGACCAGCGCGTTCATCATCACAGCTGTCGCGACCCCGCCGAGAGACGACCTGTCCTCCACCAGCAGCGTCCTCGCCCCTGCGCGCGCGCTCGCAATCGCCGCCGCGAACCCCGCCGCCCCGCCGCCCGCCACGACCACGTCGGCTTCGTCAATCACAGGCAGCTCCCTCTGCGGCTCTAATACAATTTTGCCCTTTACATCATATAACATATAATCGCGCCCCCCAGCGCCATAGCCCGCGCACATGCGGCTAACTAATCATGCATACAATACATACAATGCATACAGTGCATACAATTGTTTATCATTATAACATAAGCAAATTCTCACATTAATGAACAATATTAAAGTTATTATTTATAATTTCTATGTTATAATGTCTTCGTGATAGATAAATACGACAAAAATACGTCCCAATCCTGAACCAAGTGGCTTCGGAATAAAAGCAGCATATGTGATGTCTATGAAAGAGGTATATGTATGATGATTATGAAGCGGCTAGTTGTTATCTTAGTAGTTTTATGTTATGCGATCAATGCGCTACCTGTACCCGGGGGGACTCCACTCGCCGCGTCCGCCGCAGCGGTTTCCGCGCCCATAAAGGTCGTGCTGGACGGCGTCGAGCTGCAGTTCGACGTCCCGCCCGCCACCATCAGCGACAGGACGATGGTGCCGATGCGGGCTATTTTCGAGGCGCTCGGCGCCCTCGTCTATTGGGACAACGCTAACAGCATTGTCACCGCCATTAGAGGCGTGGACGTGGTAAAAGTGGCCATTGGCAATGACAGCATTACCATCAACGGTCATCCTAATACAATGGACGTGGCGCCGGTGGTGATAGACGGCAGGACGCTGGTGCCTGCCAGGTTCATATCCGAAGCCCTAGGCTGCGACGTCAGATGGGACGAGCGAAGCAACACGGTGTTCATCACATCGGGCAGGGACACCCTGCCCCGTGCTACCTTGGAGAAGCTGCTGGTGAACCGCGCGAAGATGATCCCCTTTAGGAACATTGCGCATTATAACGGCCAGGTCTACGCCGCAGAATTTATGTGCATGCCCGGATGGAACTCGGTAAACTCCAATTATATAGGTTCATTCGCCATCCACAACAGCATCATGTATCGCACCGCAGGGAACGGCACAGGCGAAGAATTCACCGAATTATATGCATCTACCCTGGGTGGGAGCCGCGAGACCTATGTGGGTGAAGTGGGAAATTGGGGCAACAACACGTATATAATCGGCGACAGGCTCGTCTATACCGGGTTTTTAAGCGATTATGAAGGCGACATATATGACTATGAAGCCTGGGGCACTAATGTTATAGATTTGAATTCGCCCGCATTGACCAAGATGAGCATATACAGGGATGGCAGGATCATTTCGTTTGACGACGAGTACATTTATTATTTGGAAGCTTTTGAGGTCCCGTCCATCGAATATTGGCGGGCCAGTTGGGACGGATCGCGGGTTGAGAAACTCGACGAATTGGACGGCATGCCCTCGCATTTCTTTGATTGGCGCATGCCGGACAGCGATGGCGAATACTTATTTATGCCTGTATACGGCAATACCACATCCATGTACGGTCATTATTATGACGACGGCATCGTCGGGATCAACCTTGTTGCGATAAAAGGCCTGGAGCAGGTAAAATATCTCCCGTTTGACGCGATAAATCATACGAAAATGCAGGAATCGATTTTAGTCAACGATGGGTGGGTCTACTACCATAACGAATCCGCCGTTTACAGGATGAATTTAAATAGCGGGCAGTCAACCAAAGTATGCGACTTGCACCCGGACATCGAGTTGGCGATCGCCAGATATGTGGACGTCATCGACGGCTACCTTTACATGCAGGGGTATACGGGCGAAGGGCCCTCTTTCAACAACATGGCGCTGTTCAGAGTCCGTGCCGGCGGCGGCACGATGGAGAACACCGGCAAAACATGGTTCGAATCGTAAACTGATATAACAGTTATAACAGTTGAGGGCTGAGGGATTGCTAAGGGGTCGAGGGGTTGGCAAGGACTTTAGAGGTTGCAAGGGGTTGAGGGGTTGGCAAGGGGCTGAGGGGTTGCAAGGGGCTGAGGGGTTAGTAGCTTTGCGAGCAAAACACGATGGCAAATGGGCGCGGCAGATTATCGCCTTGCAAAAAGCAGACGGCACTTGGGGGCGATATTTCCATACATTGAGCCAGCCGACTGCGGAAAACCCCATGACCACAGAGCAGGCGCTGCGGCGGCTAAGGGTGCTGGGCTTTACCATCGAGGACGAGCCGATCCGCAGGGCGGTGGACTGCATGGCCGCTTGTTTACGCGGGGAGCGGTTGATTGACGACTACAATGAAAAGAAGCACGATTGGCCGCTGTTCACCAAACTGATGCTCTCAACATGGGTGAAATTATTCGATCCATCAAACGAGCTTGCCATGGCGTTTGCCCGCCAATGGGCACAAGTTGCGGAACAGTCATTTGAGACGGGGCGCTTCGATAAGGACGCCCATGCTGAAGCCTTCGCAGAAATATTCGGCAGGCGCCCAAGTGCCCAGAGTGGCTTTGAAATCGGGTACGGTTTCCTATACGACGCATATTTGCTGCAAAGGGTCTTATCGCCCGAAACCGAGCGGCGCTTACTGGATTTTTACCTGTCAAAGCCCGACGGGATATATTACGTTGGCTCGGGGCGGCTTACGGAGCTTCCGCCCGTATTCGCTTCAAGGAGAGCGAGTTTTTATATAGCCGGTCTTGAAATCCTGGCTGAATACAGCACGGCGGGCGAAAAACTGGGGTTCGCCGCCGACTGGCTGAACGCTCAAAAAGACACGGACGGGCAATGGGACATGGGCCCAAAAGCCAACGACGGCATATATTTCCCCCTTTCGGACTCATGGAGGAAACCCGCAGACAGGAAAGCCGACTGCACCGAGAGGGTAAAAAACCTCTTGCAAAAAATTGAGAATAAATAAATATTTGTTAGTTTTATTATATACGGTTTACGGTTTACCATATATACTTTATATATCTATATCTATACAGAATATACTATATATTCCGTATTTTTGTATACGATGAAACTTTCATAATATAGCTCGCAAAGGCTGGCGGATATGGAAAGGGATTTATATAAGGGTTCAAATATGGATTTGAATATTGGTGATGGCATGGATAAAAAGAGGGCGGATTTTAAGAAGGCGCTGGGGCATGTCGGCGGGGGCGGGGTTCCCGTGGACTTTGGGGCGACGGCTGTGAGCGGCATGCATGTCTCTTGCGTGGCAGCGCTGCGCGATTATTATAGTCTGGAAAAGAGGCCTGTCAAAGTGATCGAGCCGTTCCAGATGCAAGGCGAGATTGACGACGATCTTAAAGATGCACTGGGAGTCACTGTTGAAGGGGTGTTCGGGCGCGGGACGAACTTCGGTTTCCGCAACGAGGGGTGGAAGCCTTGGGACTTCAATGGGCTGGATGTGCTTGTGCCGGGGATGTTCAATGTGACGGTGGACGGCGCGTCCGGGGATTTTTTGATTTACCCGGAGGGGGACATGTCCGTCGGACCGAGCGGGCGCATGCCGAAGGGCGGCTTCTATTTTGACGCGATCATCCGCCAGGGGCCCATCGGCGAGGACGACGAGCTTGATCCGGAGGACAACCTGGAGGAGTTCAGGCCGCTTGGCGCCGAGGACGTGGCGTTTTACAAGGCTGGGGCGGAGAAGGCGGCGCGCGCGGGGCGCGGGGCCATCATGGCGCTGCCCGGTAGCGGGCTGGGGGACATCGCGCTGGTGCCTGGCATGGGGATGAAGCACCCCAAAGGCATACGCGACGTGGAGGAATGGTATATTTCGACCGTCGCAAGGCAAGATCTGCTGCACGAAATTTTTGACAGGCAGACTGACATCGCCGTCGAAAACATAAAACTGCTCCATGCGGCAGTCGGGGACTTGGTCGACGCGGTGTTCCTGTGCGGTACGGATTTCGGCACGCAGATTGGCACGTTCTGTTCGCCCGGCACATTCGACAGCCTGTATGTGCCGCACTATAAAAAGATGACGTCGTGGATACACGCCAATACCGGGTGGAAAGTGCTAAAGCATAGCTGTGGCGCAGTGGGGCCACTGCTGGATGGTTTCATTGAAGCCGGGTTCGATATATTAAACCCGGTGCAGTGCTCCGCTGCCGGTATGTCGCCGCGTGAGCTGAAAGATAAATACGGTTCGAAGTTGGTGTTTTGGGGCGGGGGCGTCGACACGCAGAAGACGCTGCCGTTCGGTACGCCGGAAGAGGTGGCGGCCCAGGTGCGCGAGCGGTGCGAGATTTTCGCGCCGGGCGGCGGGTTCGTGTTCAACGCCATCCACAACGTGCAGGCCAGGACCCCGGTAAAAAACATTGTTGCGATGATAGATGCAGTAAAGGCGTACAACGGCTCGTAAGTGGGGAGCGATACCTACACCGCCCTGCCCTGTTCTGCATTTGTAGGGCGCGTTGTCTTCAACGCGCCGCAGCTTACATCTGCATATCAAAACATGTCGTTTTCCAGCGCGGCTTTCAGTTTTGCGTCGAAGGGTGCGCTGCGGTTCGGGCAGTTTTCGCGTTCGCACAGGCAGCAGTTGTGCGTAAAGGCGGGCGCCGTTGCAATATCTCCCGCGTCGGCGCCGCCTTGGAAGAAGATGCCGGATATGGATTTTAGCGGTACCATGAGAAACGACGGCGCTATGGTTACGCCAATCATCCCTTGCACGTCGCCTATCATGGAAAATAGCGCAGGCTGGTTGCTTATCGGCCACATTTCTATCGAGCCGGGATTCGCCGACACCGGCGCATAGCCCGCGACCTTTTCTATTTCCTCCACCAGGCTTTTACGCGCGCGGCCCACGGCGTCCTGCATGATGACATCCCACCAATAGCGATCCAGCACGTCGGTCAGGGCGTCACCGAAGCCGGCCATATCCGGCCCGCATGTCGCGACATATGGATAGACCGTCATACCGGCTTTCAGCATCCTGCACAAAGGCCTGGCGTGAAACGTAACACCGCCGATGGTTATGTCGTCGCCATCAATGGTTTCTACGGAGCGGCTCTCATATACAGCCGATCCGGGGCGGGACTGCGCTTCGCCCACTAGTTCGGCAAAGCGTTTGCGATCGTCCGGATCGCCGACGCGCGCCGTATTTATCAGCTTATCCGTATCTGCTGAAATATTGCATTGAATAATCGGCATATCCGATCCTCCGATGTCAAAATAATATGTATTTTATCGCGTAATTTACCCGCGAGTCAAACCATGCATCCTTTCATGTAAAATTAATGTGAATATCAGAAAACCTGGCTTGATTTATCGCCCTGCGTCACATAAAGTATGGATATGTAGTACAGCGCCATTAATAATGACGAATGACGGGGGTATGTGCGGGTGCTTCGTAAGGCGATGGATAATTACAAGCGGTTTTTGTATGGCAGGTACGGGCAGGATAGCCTGAACAGGTTCATCAGTAGCTTGGCGCTTGTGTTTTGCGTTCTATCTTTTTTTATCAGATTAAACTTCATATACATCATTGTGCTCATCTTATTCGCGCTGTCGCTTTTTAGGTCACTGTCAAAAAACCACACGGCGCGCAGGCGAGAGAACCAGGCGTATGCAAAGGCTGCAAAACCCGTCAAACGTTTTTTCAAATATTGGACTGTCCGAATTAAATCGCAAAAAACGCATAGGGTGTACACTTGCGGGCAATGCAGCAGCATATTGCGCATACCGAAGTCCGCCGGCGGAGGGAAATTTGAGATAAAGTGCCCAAAATGCGGCGCATCATCGACAAGGCGCCTCAGTGGCGGATGATGCGCCATGAGCTACAAGAGACTGTAACTGTACATGAAACTGAATAATAGACTATACAAGTGACTTAACAAGATACTGCACATGAGACTGCACATGAGACTGTATATGAGACTGTAAAGGTACATACCGTAAATTGTTTGGATATATATTAGTTAATCCGAAAACACTGTCGAAGGCAGAAAAAGCCCGCTACCGCGCCGCTTATTGCGGCATGTGCCGCCAGCTCGACGCGTATGGCGCGGCGGGGCGGGCCGCGCTTTCGTACGATATGACGTTCATCGCCCTTCTGTTGAACTCCGTCTACAAGCTGGACGAGGAACACGGCGAGGAGCGTTGCGTGATGAGGCCCGTGCCCGTCCATAAATACTTTATATCGGAAGCGACGGCGTATGCCGCTGATATGAATATCCTGTTTGCATATTACAACGAGCTGGATGACTGGAACGACGAGGGCGACAGACACGCACTGGAGAGGAGCGCCAAACTGGGGGAGTTCCTGCCGGCGCTGGAGGCGCGCTGGCCGGCGCAGGTGCGGCGCGCCGCCGAGTGCGTCGATCGGCTTTCGGCTATGGAGCGGGAGAATGTGTTGAACCCAGACGGGCCCGCCAACTGTTTCGGCGATCTGATGGGAGAGGTCCTGGATTGGCGGGGCGAGGGCGGCGGCAGCGTGGGCGGCGACAGTACGGACGGCGGCGAAAGAGATAACACAGGCAGTGGCGCAGAGAGCGGTGCTAGCGGTGGCGTAGGAGGCGGAACAGTCGACAGCGCGGGCGGCAGACTGCGCAGAATGGGGGAGGCGCTTGGGCGCTTCCTTTATTTACTGGACGCGAGCAACGACCTTCGCGAAGATATCCGAAAGGAACGCTATAATCCGTTGGTTTCCCAAATGGACACGGATTTTGAACCGCTGCTGACCATGTTGATTGGCGAATGCACAGGCGAGTTTGAACAATTGAATCCGGAGCGGGATGTGCATCTGCTCCGCAATGTGCTGTATTCGGGTGTTTGGATGCGATACCGCAAGACGCGCGGCGCCTCGGGCGGAAAGGGGGCTGACAATGGCTGATCCATATGTCGTCTTAGGTGTAAGCCCCTCGGTTTCCGACGAGGAACTGACCCGCGCGTACAGGAAACTGGCGAAAAAATACCATCCGGACATGAACGCGGGCAGCAGGGCGGCCGAACAAAAAATGCAGGAGATCAACGCGGCGTACGACAGGATAAAAAATGAGCGCGCCGGCGTCGGCACGTCTGCGGGCGGCAGCGGGGCGGATCCGTTTGGCGGCTTCGGCGGGTTCGGCGATTTTGGCGGTTTCGGTGGCGCCTACGGAGGCGGCGGGGCGGGCCAGAACCGCTACGGCGGGCGGTACGGGCGGCAAAGCGGCGGTTCGTACGACCCGTTCGGCGGGTTCGGATGGTATGACGAGTCAGACGGTGCGGGCGATACCGGGGGGCGCGAGACAGAATCGCGCGACCCCGTGTTTTCCCAAGTGGACACGTGTATCCGGGCGGGCTTTTATCAGCAGGCGCTCCAGCTCCTTTTCGCATTCGACGACCGGGAGCGCGGCGCCGAATGGTTTTATTATAGCTCGCTGGCGAATTTAGGCGTCGGCAACAGAGTCACGGCGCTGCGGCATGCCCAGGAGGCAGTGCGCCTCGAGCCGGATGTAACGGCGTATCGCTCGCTGCTGTATCAGCTTGAACGCGGCGCATATGTCTATCGGCAAGCCGGCGCGTCGCAGGGTTTCGAAATGCGCAACCTGGGCAGGGCGCTCCTGCAATGCCTCTTCTCTCAACTACTATGCTACTGCTTCTGCTGCCGCCCCTGTTGAAGATATAAGTTTGGGCGGCTTTCGCCCCTGTTAGGAACATAGGTGGGGGCGGCTTTTGCCCCTACCCGCCTTTTTCGAAGCGGCGCCAGTCGCTTTTTAAATAATAAACCGTCAGGATTGCGCCGGCGACGGCCCAGGTCAGCGGATAAGCCAGCGCCACCGACTCGGGCGTGTAGATGAACTTTGTCATTACGAACAGATACAACTGCCGGAGCCCGACGAACGAGCCCACGCAGGTGAACATCGCCATCTTCACGTCCCCGGAGCCGCGCAGCGCGCCCGGGATTATCTGCGAAAAGTTCAATATTATATACAGCGGCGCGAAAACGCGCAAGAAGCGCAGCCCATATTCGAGGATGTCCGCTTCCGGCGTGAATATGCGCAGGAACGTCCTACCGTTGGCTAATGTGACGACTGACAGCGCCGCTGTCAGCATCAAGCCACCCGTCACGGCGATTTTCACGCCCTGCCGCGCCCTTTTCACATTGCCCGCGCCCAGGTTTTGTCCGACAAACGTCGCGACCGTCATCGACATCGTCTGCACGGGCAACATGATGAACGCGTCCAGCCTGGTCGTCGCACTGTAGCCCGCGACCGCTTGCGCGCCCAGCAGGTTTATATACGATTGGACGATGATGTTGGATGCGCTGATGATGGACGTCTGAATCCCGCCGGGCAACCCTATGCGAAATATGCGCCGGGTGTAGGCCCAGTTGATGCGCAACGAGCGCAGCTCCAGCCTGTGAGGCCCTACCGCCCTGCACAGCGTGACGATGACGAGGACGGCGGTTACCAACTGCGAAAACACCGTCGAAAACCCGACACCGGCTATCCCCATTTTGAACACGATTACCGCCAGCAGGTTGATGAGTATGTGCAGTATCGACGATATGATCAAAAAATACAACGGCCTACGCGTGTCGCCAATGGCGGTGAGGATGGCGGCGCCGATATTATATACTGTCAACGCCGAAAGGCCGCAAAAATAGATGCGCAGGTAAACGACTGCGTCCGGGATAATTTCCTCGGGTGTCCGCATGACGCGCAGCACGGCGGGCGTGATGGCGACGCCGACGAGCGAGAGCGCGACGCCCAACGCGATGGCAAGCGACACGGCGGTGTGGATGAGGCCTCTCATGTCCTCGGCGTCGTGCGCCCCGAAGGCTTGCGAAATCAGTACGCTGGCGCCCATCGACATGCCCATGAAGAACGCTATGATCATGTTGATGAACGGGCCGGACGCGCCGACCGCCGCCAGCGCGTCGCTGCTCACGTAATTGCCGACGACAATGGCGTCAAACGCGTTATACAGTTGTTGCAGCAGGTTTCCGATAAATAACGGGATAGCGAAACGGATCATCATCGGAACAATGCCGCCGCCCGTCATATCCGCGTTTTTCATTTAACGAGTATAGCCCAAGCGTCCGCGAAAAGCAACCATGATGCAAGGGGGCTGGCCGCCTACACGGGAGCCCTACACGGGAAACTACGGGAGACCACGGGGGTGGTATAACGCTGAAAATCGCATAAGCGCCCATAAGAGCGACCCTTGTGGCCGCCCGCCCCGCGTCACTGCGTCCCCGCCGCCCCTTACTTGCGGCGCGTTGCGGTAGTCATTTCAAAACCTGTCTCGTAATCCAACTGACGCTTTTCGTAGCGTTCGTCCTCCTCGCGCTGGCGCGTCATCCCCGACGACCAGGACGCCGCCCGCGCACCAGCCCGCCACGGCCTGCGCTCCCAGTAGTAGCCCCGGAAGGGGTCTCGCGTGGCGTCCATATGCTCCAGCAGCATGTCGTGCAACCTGTTTCGCTCCGCCGCACGCGAGGCGTCCGCGATTAGGTTCTCCATTTCGTTCGGATCGTTTTCCAGATCGTACAGCTCGTCGCCGGACAGCAGGTTGACAGACAGTTTGTACCTGCCGTCGAACACGGCGCGCATTGGTTGGAACCCGCCGAACGTGTCATGATCGACTTCATATCGGCCAAATTCGATGAATATGCAATCATTTGTGCGGTGCGCCCCGGGGTTCTCCAGCTCGGCGGAAAGGTCATTGCCCTCCATCGTTTTGGGTATATCGAAACCCATCATCTTCATTATTGTGGGCGACAGATTGATGTGGGACACGGGGTTGCGCCCCACCGCCCCCTGCGGGATACCGTCGCCGCGTATTATCAGCGGTATCCTGGTAATTTCGTCGTAGGCCGCCGGGCCTTTCCCTGACAGCGAATGGGAATGCAGGAAATCGCCGTGGTCGGAGGTGTATATCAGCAACGCGTCCGGCGCATACTTGTCGGCGGCGTCTGCGACCCTGCCGATTTCACCGTCGATGAAAGAATTGCAACCGAAAAAATATCTATTGTTCATATCAAGCGCATCCTTGTCCTCAAAAAGGCTGCTCCCTGCCCAGACGCGTTGGTACTCCGGCTTGTTTGCCAGCGTGTCGTAGACGTTCGGGCTTTTTGGGAAAGCGTAGTCCGCGTACATGCCGCTATACGGCTTGGGGCACATATAAGGGTGGTGCGGCTCGTCAAAAGACACGGCCAAAAAGAACTCCTCCCCGCCGTGCTTTTTCAAAAAGTCCTCCGCCCTGTCGGCGCAGCGGCGCCCGTATGTCATCTCTGCGGGGAAGTCATGTTCGCGCATATACGCTGTGTCGCGCGAGGCGGCGCGCATATCGCGGGGCAGTTCTTCCAGATAATTGCGCATGTCGTACCAATAACTGCCGTCCCAGCCTGGCGGGCACTTGCCCGTGCCAAAGTAGTCACCGCCATCCAGGTGCCACTTGCCGATATACGCCGTGTGGACGCCATTGTCGCTGAGCCGCCGGCCAATCGTCAGCGTATTGTCCGAAATGCCCATCGAGTTGGCCCAGCTTGCGCACGAATGCGGGTACTGCCCGGTGAAGATCGCAGCGCGAGCGGGCTGGCAGACGGGCTGCGCGGTATAGGCGCGCTCGAAGCGGACGCCCCTTTGCGCCAGGCCGTCGATGCACGGCGTCCGCAGTCCCGTATCCCTATAGCAGCCGCACATGTCCCAGCGCTGGGTGTCGGTCATTATCAATATAATCTTTTTGAAACGCAGCATAATATCGACCCGCCTTTGAGATTGTTGTGTCCATACTTATCATATATAATAACTTTATTTAACGAGCTTAGCCATACAATATTACCAAATAGCATAGTGCATGCAATCAATATGAAATAACCAAATTTGTTAATTAATAGAAAAAAGTAAAACTATAAGTAAAATATGGATTGAAATCACATAAATATATTATCATAGGATGGGTGATTACTTTATTGTATAGGAAAGGTGGCATTGTAAAATGAATAAAACCAGGTTTAAAGCGCCGTTCAGGCCCGTGTACCCGTCGCCCGCCGGGCTTATCGTTTCTATAGACGAGAATGGCAAAAACAATGTTATGACTGCGGGCGAGATTTTTAATATTGGGCTTCGGAACCCTACAATCATAGGGATAGCGTTGAGAAAAGCCGTTTATACCCATTCATTGATTGTCAGGTCCGGGGAGTTCACTGTAAACTTCGCCACTGCTGCAATGATTGATAAAGTGGATTTGGTTGGTACCATAAGCGGGAGGGACGGGCTTGATAAATTTAGTGAGTATGGGCTAACGCCCATTGCATCTGCGGAAGTTAAGCCCGCGATAATTTTAGAGTGCCCGGTGAATCTTGAATGCAAGTTGTTGAATGTCACGGTTGTGGGCGATCATGACCTTATGCTCGGGGAAGTGTTGGCAATGCATGTCGATTCTGACAAAATGGAGTTACGCGGCGGCAGGGAACGTATGGTGGTGGAAAAACTGGATGCCTTTTTGTTTGCGGAGGGCGAATATTTCCGCGTCGGAGAAAAAATAGGGTATCAAGGGTTCACAAGAAAAAGGATTGATTAACGTAAAAAATCTGCGGTGCGATGGTTCAGCGGTGCGATAGTACGGCGGTGCGGTGGTGCGGCGGTGCGGCGGTGCGGCGGTACGGTGGCGCGGCGGTGCGGCGGCGCGGCGGCGCGATGAGGACATCGCGCCCTACGAAGAACGTGTTTGTACTCGTAGGGTGCGATGTCCTCATCGCACCGAAAATATAAACCTATATCACTTATATCCTCTTATCCTCTGATAAAGTTATCTGTGGTAAATTTATTTTATGAATTTTCTAACCATTTTCTAAAATAAACGCGGCGGTGTGGGCTTCTATGTTGATCGTATAGGCGCCGTCTTTCGCCGATATGGCTTGCTTGTCGCCGTATATGGTGTACAACGTGGCTTCGGCGGGCATGCCTTCAACTACGATGCGGGCGTTCGTGGGCCTGTCGCCAAAATTGGCGAACGCGACCCCGTGCCTGCAGTCGTCCCCGACATAGTGCCTGGCCGCGACAGCGGCGGGCTGGCACGACAGGCCGTCGTCGTCGACAAAGATGCTGTTGTTTATGAAATCCATCAGCGAGCCTCGCAGCTTTTGCAGCTTCACCACATATTCATATACATCCATAGCGTTGGCGTTGTCGCGCCGGCGGTAGTGCTCGAGCACCAACCCGTTGATGAATGCGTTGCTGTAGTCGTCGCGGCTTGCGCACAGGCGGGACGATGGCCGGTGGTGGGGATAGGTGTAGCGGTAAATGTTCGAGGAGAGGTGCGCGCCAGCGGGCAGGTCCGTGACGCCGCTGTCCTGTGTCGCCCAGCCGTGGATGAAGTCCAGCTTGTGCAGGAAGGCGTCGCACGTCAGCTCGCCGACGATGGCGAACTCGGGGTCTTTCGATGCAGCGTATTTTTGCAGGTTGTCCAGGAGCTGTATTTTTCCGTGGAACGCCATGTCCGGCGACTCATGCTCATGGTTCTCGTTGAAGCAGATGTATGCGGCGTCGGCGCCGATCTGGTCGTACAGCAGCCCGTTCGCGCCTAGATCCATGACGATGTCGATCTGCTGCTTCAACTGGTCTTCCCATTGGTAGGTGGACGGGCAGGACAGGGCGAACAGGCGGTTCGGGTACAGCGTCGCCTCAAAGTTGAACGAATATTCGTCTTTATACGGCGTCCCGTCCTCGCTCACGACGCAGCAGTCCTTGCCGATGGTCTTGTAGAAATCGGTGCAAAGGTCAATCAGGCGGCCCTGGGTGTAGAGCAGCACCTTGCCGCCCTCGGCCCTGACCTTGGCGATGGCCTCGCGCAGCTTTTCGGCGCCGCCCAGGCGCTCGTCCGGGTCGAGCTCGGGGTAGCCGTTGTCGAAACCGCGCTTGACCCAGCCGAATACGATTATCGGCAGCTCCAGCCCTTCGGCGCGGTTGGCTTTAAACGTATCGTAGATGTGGCTGTACGGGTTGTTGATGCGGCGGTCCTGCGATATGCACGAGATGATTTGGAAGCCCGGCGAGTCCTGAATCCACCCCGGCGCGGACGGGCGCTCAAATTTGGTTGACGTGAACTCGGCATAGCGCTTCGCGCCGGCGTGCCACCCGCCTTCGTGGCAGCGGATGACGAACTTACCGGATGACCACTTTTTGCCTGGTTTCACAAACGGGTAGCGGGCGAACCCAAGCTGCATGTCCTCCTCCACGTCGCGCGCGCGCATCAACAGCGCGGTCGACGGCGTTTTCATGTCGTGGTAGCCTAGGTACCAACCCTGCTTGCTGTTGTAGTAGTCCATCCAGGGCATTGCGCACGCGCCCGGGTACAGCAACGGGTACCTGCCCATACCGTACGAAAAGAATTGGCCGGCTGGGCGGTGGCCGAACGTGACGCCGTCGTACCTGGGGAGGTTATGCAGCGGGTCGTCCATGATCATGCCGTCGGACGCATTAATTATCAGTTTGTGCGCCTGGCGTTGATCCAGCTCGCGGATGCCGGACAGGAACGGGAACCATATCTCGCGTAGCGTCTCGCCCGAAGCGTTGTCCACCTCGACCTGCGCGACCAGCTCCTCGCCGTGCAGCTCGTATGTCATGGTCACGTTGAACGCCTGGCGCTCTTTACTGCCCTGCAGCCCGCCGAAGCGCAGTACCGCGCGCGTCGCCTCCGCCGTCACGTCCGCGTGGTTGTCAGCGTCGAAGATCGGGTGCTCGCGCCACGGGCCGACCGACGAGACCATCTTCCAGCCGGTCAGGTTTTCGCCTTGGGCGACCAGCGAGGCGTTGGTCTTTTTGTTAGTCAGTTCCAAGATGATACCGCTGTCGTTGAGTATACACAGTAGGTCGCTGTTTTCGATGCGAATTGGGTTGCCCATGATTACTCCCTCCATCGTTCATTTAGGTTATTTATTTAAGCAGGCGATAAAAAATCGCGGGCGAACAATGTTCGCCCCTACATTTTGTAGTGCATATTATAACATATGGCTTTATTGGTGTTGTGCGGTTATATAGATGTCGGATGAATTATGGCGCATGATGGCGCAGCCGATGCTTTGGTGTGGTACAATTACCGCAAAAGGACAAAGGGGCAGCATATGACTAAAGACGAATTTGCGGGGATTGAGTCGTACATGCTAGGACAGATGCGGGACAGCGCGCACGATCGGCACCATGTTTACAGGGTGCTGAACGCCGCGCTCGATATAGCCGGTCACGAGGGGACGTCCAAGGCCGACACAGATACAGAAGATAATAGCAACGTCGACGCAGATACCAGAGCCGACGGCGTCATCGAAACGGCTATCGAAGAAGAAGGCGATGTCGACACAAGTAACGAAGACGATGGCGAAGTCGATGTCGATACCGGAACCGACAACGACGGAGACGGAGATGGCGAAGTCGATGTCGATGTTCTGATAGCCGCGTGCTTGCTGCACGATATAGGGCGCGAGGCGCAGTCTGCCAACCCCGGGCTGTGCCACGCGCAAGTCGGCGGAGGGATGGCGTTCGGTTTCCTGGTGCGCTACGGGTGGTCGGACAGCAGGGCGGCGCATGTTAAGGACTGCATAACGACCCATAGGTTCAGGGCGGGCAGCGCCCCGCAGAGCATCGAGGCAAAAATCCTATTTGACGCCGACAAGCTGGAGGCGAGCGGCTCTATCGGGATAGCGCGCACGCTCATATATGGTGGGCAGGTATCGGAGCCCATGTATATCATGGATGAAGGCGGGGGCATTGTGGTTGATGGCGGAGGCGCGGATATATCTTCGTTTATGCAGGAGTACAACTATAAATTGAAAAAGGTATATGGCGCATTCTACACAAGGTGGGCCAAGGAGATAGCCGCATGTCGGCAGGCGGCAGCCATCGACTTTTATGAGAGCCTGCACTCCGAAATAAGCGAAAACTATGAAAACGGTATCAATAAATATAGATTTACGTAATCGTGCAATATCAAGCGGCGCGCTGCCTATCTTTTGCCGTCGTGCGGCGATTGCCGTCAGCCGTAGAAGCGGTTATAATAGTCGTCCAGCGGCTCGACGGACGTGGGCGGGTCAGGGTCGTCGGACTCTTCCGTATGCAAGCCAAGCAGCGCACCTGTTTTTGCATTCACCAGTATGTCGAGCCAGTAATATCCTTCCAGGTCGAACAAATAATAGGCTTCGTCATTATAGCCTTCTATTGCATATTCGATTAAATAGAAGTCCTGCCTTATGGTGGTAGGCTCGTACGGAGTTACCATGTCCGGGTGGGCGTCCAGCCACGCTTGGGCGATGCCCCTTGCTTCGGCTATTGTAAGTTTGACTTCGTCGTTAAAAAAGTTGTGGTCCTTTGTATACCATTCGTCCGCCAGCACGAACCCGACGCTGTCGCCCGGCGACGTCAGGTGATAAATTTCGCCTGTGTCCTTGTGCACCAGAACCTCGGCGCCGCCCAGCCTGATAATGCTCAAATTAAAACGATAAAAATCGTTGCCGTTGTATGTATATTCGTCATATTCGGGCTCTATGGCGGCGCCCAACTGGAAAGGATGGCTGTCGAACCAGAGCAGCAACAGCCCCCTGGCCTCGGCTCCATTTGCTGGTGCCCGGCCCGTCCCGCCAGGCTGCGTCCCGCCGCCGCCTGTCCCGCCGCCGCCCGTCCCGCTGCCCGTCGTCAGCAATACGGTATTTGTATCCCCGTCCCAAGCGACGCCTAGCCCCAGCGCCTCAGCGATATATCTCACCGGCACGAACGTGCGCCCATCCGTCAGGACGGCAGCAGTATCCATCATGGCATCCACGCCGTTGGTCGTGATTATGCGACTGTCGATGACAAGCTGTATAAATGTATCATCTTTAGTGACAGTCACCGTACGTATGCTGTCGAGCCATTCAACCTCCGCACCAAAGGCCTCGCTGATAAATCTGACGGGTACCATGGTCCTGTCGTTGGCGTCAATATACGGCGCTACGTCGGTGGCGACAGCCGTGCCGTCCAGTCTGATTGCCAAAGCCCCTGCCGCACTAGCGGCGAATCCGGTCAAGCCCATCACCATAATCAGCGTCAGCGCGATCGTAAATACCATCATTTTCCTGTTCTGCATAATGGAATGCGTCTTCATATGCAACCTCCCCGTTTTTTCGTTGCTTTTTATAAATGCTGTTATGTATAAATACTGTCATGTATAAATGCTGTCATGCATAAATGCTGTCATGTATAAATGCTGCCATAAATAAATGCCGATATGGATAAGTTTGGCTATTATCGGTTATTCGCAAATACGTATTTTGAACCACCTACGATTAATATAATATAACATTTATACTGCTTGTTTAATTTACTGTATAATCATATTATACCTCTTAAAGCGCTGCCCTACCCGAAGCGGGTAGTTTTGGCAAGATGTGGGGCGCAGCGGGCGCGATGTTCGGATGGGGCGGGCGCAGCGGGCGCGATGTTCGGATGGGGCGGGCGCAGCGGGCGCGATGTTCGGATAGGGCGAGCGCAGCGGGCACGATTTTCGGATAGGGCGAGCGCAGCCAGAAAGGATGTGTATAATATGTCATGTAAAAGCATAGGCCACGTCGCTTTTTATACGAGCGACATAGAAGCGAGTTTGGCGTTCTACAAAGACGTATTCGGATTCCCCGAGGCGTTCCGCATGGTGCGCGACGACGGCACCCTTGGGGGCGTGTATGTGTATGTCGCGGAGAACCAGTTCCTAGAGCTTTTTAGAGCGGCCTCCCCCGCCCTGCCGGACACGCCCGGCACAGTCGGGTATACAACCAATGCCCCGGGCTACGCGCATATCTGCTTACATGTCGGCGACGTTGAAGCGGAATATACGAAGGTAAAAACGGCAGGCGCGCCGATTGACGTGGAAATACGGACGGGCGTGTCAAAATGCCGCATGTTTTGGACCCACGACCCCGACGGCAACAGGATAGAAGTGATGGAGCTGCCGCCCGAATCATTGCAGGCCCAAGCGACCGAACGCCTTAAAACGCGTTGAATTATTTTTCGCGCCCGTAGCGCAGCAAATCATATATCTCCTGTTCCGTTTCCAATGCGTCGTAGTCCCCACAGTTATTGTGGGGCTTCGCGCCCGGCTGGCAATATATGATCCCGTTTTCATTGTTGATGCGCAGGCGGTCGATTAGCGCCTGAGTGCCAAATTCCTTCGCAAACCGGAGGAACGCTTTGTTGCGCTTATCTTTTAGCGGCCCGTAGTCCTTCCCGCATGGGTGATCCGGGCAGGCGTAGCACCCGCCGACGCCCCTATTCCTTGCGCACTGCCTTATATAACAGTCGTCTTCGCGGTCATTGACGGTAGCCACGCAGCCGGGGCAGTCGTCATAGCCCTCATACTTGCACAGCACGCAAGCCATTCCGCAATACCCTATGCCACGCCCCTCTTTGAACACTTCGCCAGAAACATCCAATGACACTTCTCCACCCCCTGGCCCATAATCGATATTTACGAATTCTATAGGTTACGAATACTATAGGTGCTATACATTTCGGTCGTTATATGTATTTCGGTTGTTTTTTTATAATACGGTCGTTATATGTATTTCGGTTGTTTTTAACATTATGGTCGTTATATGTATTTCGGTTGTTATATATATAACGGTTGTTGATTATATATCCATTGTAGCAAATATTAATTAAGTTGGCATTCACATCATTATAGCGTCCTGTGCGCTGTATAATTGCATCCCGCGCATTCCAACGAGTATTGTAAGTTTTCGTTCCGCGCATTCCAACACGTATTGAAAATTTTCGTCCCAAGCATTCCAACGCATATTGTGAATTTTCGTCCCGAGCGCATTTTCGCGCAGGGGCGCAATTACATTTTTTTGCTGTGCAAGGCTGTGATATATGCTTTATACGTGGATATAGTGGATATATATGTATGTAAACCTAAAAAAGGGAGACGTTGCTATTATGAAAAAAGCAATTAACCAATCAACGATGATCATGATTATCAATGCGATGTCAATCATCTTTATAATTGCCCTGCTCTTCTCAATACTTGGTCTGCGCGAGATCACTGCGCATATAAACGAGTCGAGCGAAGAGAGGTATGAGTTGACGTTCAACGCAAACAGATTCATGAATGGCTCGTCCTATTTGACCAACGAGGTGCGCGCGTTTGCCGTGACGGGCGATATCGAACATTACAACAACTATTGGGACGAGATCAACATCCACAAGAACCGCGATATAGGCGTCGAGCGGATGAAAGCGATAGGCATCACGCCCCAGGAAGAGGAACGGATCGAAGCCATGTCGGCGCTATCTAACAACCTGGTCCCACTTGAAAGCGCAGCGATGGAAATGACCATGGAGGGCAAGCGGGAAGAAGCCATGGAAGCGGTGTACGGCCAGGACTATTACAGGACCATCGGCCAGATTCAGGCCATCAAGGACGAATTTCTGTCGATGCTCGATGATCGCGCAAAGGATCATGTCGATGAGCTGGTGGAGCAGGAGCAACAAATGCAGTCGCTCATCGTTGTATTTATCATAGTGACCATTATTTTACAAATTGCCAATGTCTCGTCGACGATGATCAAGACGATCATCCCCATACAAAAGCTTCAGAAGGAAATGGAATTTATCGCAAAGGGCGATCTGTCTACCGAACTGAGGCTTGCGCCGGACACTTCAGAAATCGGGCGGCTGACGTTTGCGGCCATTGAAATAAAAACAGAATTAAAAAGATATATCGAAGATATATCCGATAAATTACGCCATATGTCCGAAGGTAATTTGGACCTTGATGTGGACATTGACTATGTGGGCGACTTCATGCCGATCAAAAATGCGCTGGTAAAAATAATCAGCGCCCTAAACGACACCTTGTACCAGATAAACGACGCTTCGCACCTGGTCGCCGACGGCGCCAAGCAGATTGCCAACGGCGCCCAGTCGCTGGCCCAGGGTTCCACGGAGCAGGCGGCTTCGATTGAACAGTTGTCGGCGTCCATCAGCGATATGGCCGTGAAGACAAACCATAATTCGGACATCGCCAGGGAAGCCGCCGTTTTGTCCGGCAGTATCAAGGAAAACGCCGAAATGGGCAGCATGCAGATGGACGAAATGATGCAGGCCGTGAAAGACATAAACGAAGCCAGCAGCCAAATTGGCAAAGTTATGAAAGTGATCGACGACATCGCATTCCAGACAAACATCCTGGCTCTCAACGCGGCGGTCGAGGCGGCCAGAGCCGGGCAGCACGGCAAAGGTTTCGCTGTCGTGGCCGAAGAGGTTCGGAGCCTGGCGGCCAAGAGCGCAGAGGCGGCCAAGGATACAAGCGGATTTATAGAGAATTCCATCGATAAAGCCAACATGGGCTTGAATATCGCGACAAGGACGTCCGACTCGCTCCATGAGATTGTCGATGGCATCAACCGCAGCGCAGATATTGTCATGCAAATCGCCCAGTCGTCGGAGGAACAGTCACAGGCGATAACGCAAATCAATACAGGCATCGATCAGGTCGCGAAGGTCATTCAGCAAAACAGCACCACGGCCCAGGATAGCGCGGGGGCCTCCGAGCAGATGAGCGGGCAGTCCGATATGCTGGCGCAGACCATAGCGCAGTTCCAGTTGAAAGGCGCACAGTATCCAGGGTTGAGCGGGGGACGGCCGGCGCTAATGGGGGCTGGGGTTGGCGCAGGGGCTGGCGCAGGTGCAGGCGTAGGTGTTGGCGCAGGTGCAGGCGTAGGCGTAGGAGATGGGGCCGGTTTCGGAATTGGAACAGGAGATTGGGATGGTGATTGGGCTGGCGCCGGGGCTGGGAATTAGGACGGTGCTGGCGCCGACGCCGGGGCTGGGACTGGCGCAGGGGCTGAAGATGGGGCCGGGGCTGGAGATGGAGCGGCGGGCGGTAAGTTCATGAAAAGGTTGCTGTCACTTTCGGGAGACGTATATGAAGAGCGGCATATTGTTGTATAATATTATATAGACATATGGCCATCCGGGACTTCCAGGTTTTCGGGAGATTTGAATGTATAACGGCGGAGACGATTATATCTATGCAAGCATGAAACCAATGATGGACAAATTTTGGGATTCAGCATACTCGGGGATGTCGGAATACGAAATATCTAAAATTTACACTAAAAAAACGAAAACGCTCAGCGCGGACCCCTATTCCATAGAGGCGTTGGACGAAGAGTTGCAAGAATGCCAGTTCGACATTTCTATGCTGTACCTTGAATATGAAAAAAGCAAAAAAGACGGCGTCGATTATTTGGGCAAAATCGAAAAACTTTCGGAGAGGGTACGCGAACTAAAGAAACAGATAAGCGAGAGGGAGAAAGACGAATGGGAAAAACTCAACGATCCTGTCGCTTATGAGACGCGCAAGCGCTTGGAAAAATACGATTATTTGATATCGGAGTTCAAGAGCGCGCAGTCCGAATATGACTACCGCATACTGCATGATGCGTTCGGCGAACTGGAAAGTTTCATGGACGCGCAACGCTATGCCAACGTGTGTGGGGAACGTTATCTGGAGATCAAGCTCGGGCGCGAGGCGCAGACGTACGACGATGCGATGCGGCGACTCGGCGCGCTGGAACAGGCGGACAAGCGCGGCGACGCCGATTACTATAGCACTACGCGCGACGCCGAAGATCATTATAATGCTAAGCCTGGCGCCGAAGATCATTATAACGCCAAGCATGGCGTCGATGAGTACTATGGCGCCAAACGCGGCGCCGTTGCTCATTATAGTTCCAAACGCGGCGCAGTTGATCATTATTCCGCTGCGAGAGAATATGGCGCGCTAGCTGGAATATTTAACGAAATCAGCGACTATTCGGATGCTCTGGAAATGTCCCGTTATTGCGCCGATGCCCGCGACATGGCAAATAAAAAGGGGGATCGGGCGACTAAAATATCCGGTTGGGTCAACATCGTCGCCCTGACGTTTGGTTATTTGACCCAGATATTGGCGACGCTGCTGTATGCCGTTGTGTTGCTCGATATTTGCCGCCCCGGGCCCATTGGAAGCCTGTTGTCATTTTTTGAAAGCGCACTTTACGCTGCGGCTTTCCATGGAATCGTGGACGCGTCAAGGCGCTTTTTGTTTGTAGCCGGCAATTTATGGTTCATGCTGATCGCTTTTGGCATATATGCCATTATAATTGGTATTATCAACTTTTTATTGATCCGCCCAACCATCCGCTATGCCGCCCGCCCGATCGCGGCGCACTCTGGGCGCGGGTTCATATATGCAGCTATTGTCGCGCATGCAGTTGTTTACGCAATCCTCATGAACGCTGCAGCCGTCTACAGTTTTCCTGTTTTGCGTTTTATCTGGAACGTGTTGTCTTACTCCGTTCTTGCGCTTATCATGGCCATTCCCGGCATATTGCTGACCAGGAAGCCGACATCCGACAGGGCGTTTTCATTTAAAGCCATTTACATACCGGCGACCGTATTTACGATGTTTCTCGGACTCGGAGCCATATATCTGTCGTCTATGTTCAGCTTGGCCGCGCCACCGCCGGTATACGCGCCTGTAGCGGCACTGGCTACAGACGAAATGGAGCCGGCGCTCGCTGATCTGCCACAGGGGCAGGATGGTGACACCGAAATAATGGATTTATCGGATGACGATGTGTTGCCGGCGGGGCCCGCA
>WRLR01000053.1 GCA_009777515.1 Oscillospiraceae bacterium
CGATGATGTCAGTAAAATTCTCACTGAACGCTCTTAAACAATTCTTTGACGTTTAAGAAAAGGATAAGCGGCTTTTCGAGGCTCTAAAAAAGATTATTGAGGACACCCAAAGAAACGGAACTACCGGACTTGGCCACCCCGAACCATTGAAAGAAAATCTTTCGGGGTGGTGGAGTAAAAGACTCGATGATGGTAACAGAATGGTTTTTCGCATTGTTACGGAAAATGATTTCGATGTTGTGGAGATTGTTGAGTGTCGTACACATTATAGCGATAAATAAGCGCTATTATTATTTGCCGATGATTCCTTTATAACTGAAACTTAGCACATGTATATAATGTTCTGGACCTTGATAAATCAATAGTTTACGCCAAATAAATGTGGCAAAATTTTATTAATAATGGATAACCCAAGGTCAACGCCGCAGCCACCCGCAACCGCCCGCGACCACCCTGCCGTCTGCGGTCGCCGCAACCGCCCGCAACCACCCAGCCGTCCGCAACCGCCAGCGACCGTCCAGCCGCACGCTACCGCGCGCCCAGCACGGTGCGCAGGTACCGCCCTGTGTGCGACGCCTCGCACAGCATGACTTGCTCCGGCGCGCCGGCCGCGACGACGTAGCCGCCCTCGTTGCCGCCCTCCGGCCCCATGTCAATGATATAATCGGCGCATTTTATGACGTCGAGGTTGTGCTCCACCACGAGCACCGTATGACCCTTGTCCACGAGCCTGTTCAGGCACAACAGCAGCTTTTGGATGTCCGCCATGTGCAGTCCCGTCGTCGGCTCATCCAGTATATATAGGTTGCGGCTGCCGCGTTTTATCTTTGCCAGCTCATATGATAGCTTCACCCTCTGCGCCTCGCCGCCGGACAGCGTCGTGGAGTTCTGCCCCAGCTTCATGTATCCGAGCCCCAGCTCGTTCATGACGCCCAGTTTGTGACGGATGTAGGCGCTGCTTGTGAAGAAGCCCCAGGCCTCCTCCACCGTCATGTCGAGCACGTCCGCGATGCTCTTACCATCATACTTTATCTCCAGCCCCTCCTGCGAAAAGCGCAGGCCCTTGCAAACGGGGCAAACGCTTTCGATGTCCGCCATGAACTGCAGGCTCGTCACAAGCACGCCGTCACCCGAGCAGTGCGAGCAGCGCGTCCCGCCCGAATGTGTGAGGCTGAAATCCAGCGGCTTGTAGCCGCGCGTTGTCGCCTGCTCCGTCCCCGCGAACAGGTCGCGGATGCGGTCGTATACGCCGACGTATGTCGCGGGGTTGGACTTGCTATTGCGGCCAATCGGCGACTGGTCGATGTTGATGACCTGGTTCAACAGTTCCGTCCCGAACAGCATGTCGTGCTCGCCCGCCACTATGCGCGCGGACTTTTTGTTGATCTCCAGTTGCTTGAACAAAATTTCGTATATCAGCGTGCTTTTGCCCGACCCCGAGACGCCGGTCACGCATATGAACGTGCCCAGCGGTATGTCGACATCGATATTTTTGAGGTTGTTTTCGCGCGCGCCCTGGACCGTCAGACATATGTCCCCGGCGGGCCTCCGCTTCTCGGGCGCCGCTATCTCTTTCTCGCCGAGCAGATAGTCCGCCGTAACCGAACGCTGGCTGACAAAGGTGTCATAATCGCCCATCGCTATGACGTTCCCACCGTGTATACCCGGCCCCTCGCCAATCTCGATGAGGCAGTCCGCGTTGCGCATAGTCTCGGGGTCGTGCTCCACAACGATCACCGTGTTACCAATGTCACGCAGGCGTTTCATGATTTCAATCACCCTGCCTGAGTCGCGCGGGTGCAGCCCGATACTCGGCTCGTCCATGATGTAGAGCATGCCCATCAGTTCGCTGGATATCTGCGTGGACATCTTTATGCGCTGCATTTCGCCGCCGGAGATGGAGTCGCTGCGCCGCCCCAAGTTCAAATAATGCAGCCCTATGTCCACCAGCAGGCCCAGGCGCGTGTTGATCTCGTTGACGATGCTGCGCCCGGCTTCGGCGACGTCCGCGTCGAATGTCAGTCCCTTGAGGAAGCTAATCAGCTCCGGCAACTGCATCCGGCACAGTTGGTCGATGTCGCGGCCGCCGACGCGGATGCCCAGACGCTGTTTTTTGAGCCGCGCGCCGCCGCAGTCGGGGCAAACGGTCTCGATCATCGTCTCTTTTATGAAGTCCGGCTCGAACACCTCGTTGGCCATGGAACGGCGGATGTACTGCCTGTACCAGTGCTCCAGATCGTGGACGAACCCTCGGAAGGGGAACGTGCGCCCGACGACCCAGTTTTTTTTGCTCGCAAACGGCGGCTGGAGCATTGTGAGGTTCTCACCGTTTGTGCCGTAAAACAAAATGTCGTGGACTTCGCCGGGCAGCATGTTGAACGGTGTGTCCAGCGAGAAGCCGAATTTTTCGGACAGGCTGTAGACGATGGCCGTGCGGTAGCTGTCCTTGCCCGCCGGGTTGAAGAGCGTATTTTTTAGCGCCCCTTTCATGATGCTCCTCTCAGGGTGGATGATCAAAAAGCGCGGCTCGACGATGTGCGAGCGCCCGACCCCGAGGCATGTGTCGCAGGCGCTCGACATGGTGTTGAACGAAAAATGGAAGGGCTGCATCTCGCAGAGCGTGTAGTGGTGGACCGGGCAGCCGACGCCGTCGTAAAACGAGCTGTCTATGCCGCCGCCCGCACCGCCCGCTTCGCCCGCATCGCCTACACCGCCCAATTCGCCCGCATCGCCTACACCGCTTGTTTCATCCACATCGCCTATACCGCCCGCTTCGCTCGCTTCACCTACACCGCCCGCTTCGCCCGCATTTTGCGCACCGCTCGTTTCGTTCTCATCATTCCTCCCGCTTGCTTCGCCCGCCCACTCGACTTTCAGGAAAAGCCCCTCGTCCAGGGAAATTAAGGCCGCCTCTATGGACTTTACAATCTGAATGTAGATGTCCGGCTTTATCGTGAAACGGTCTACGACGATCTCCACCGTATGGTCGCCGTCGTCCAGCGCACTGTCGTCGGACAGATCGAAGGGGCGCCCGTCCACCACCAGCTTCCTGTAGCCCGTCTCGCGCGTACGCTTGAACACGAAGTCCCAGCCTTCGCCGTACACGCGCGTCAGCGGCGCCCGCAGCTCGATCTCCATCCCTTCCGGCAGGGACGCGATGCGCTCCGCCAGTTGCGCCGCCGTGACTTGTTTTAGCGGCGCCCCGCAAACAGGGCAGCCCCCTTCGCCGACTGTCGCGAACAGCAGCCGCAGGTAGTCCTGTATGTCGGTGACCGTGCCCACCGTCGAGCGCGGGTTAGAGTTGCCTTTCTTTTGCTCGATGGCAATGACAGGCGACAGCCCGCGCACAAAGTCGACCTTCGGTTTTTTCACTTGGCTGATGCGGCTCTTAGCGAAGTTCGATATGGAATCGAGGAAGCGCCGCTGCGCCTCGCCATATATGACGTCGAAAGCGAGGCTGGACTTGCCGGACCCCGACACGCCCGTGATGACCACGAGTTTGTCGCGTGGTATCTCCAGCGAGACGTTTTTAAGATTGTTTTGCCTTGCGCCTGACACTTCGATTGTTGTCCTGGCAGGCATACTGGACCTCCTTGTACGAATAAGGTGATTGAAATAGACGCGGGCGAATGACATTCGCCTTTAGTATGGCATGGAACGTGGTTGAATACCTTTCATTTTTAGTATTGCATGGAACACGGGTGGAATGCCACTCGCTCCTACATGTCGCCGAACGTAGGCATTATGAACGCCACTTCTTCGACGGATGGCTTGCTTTTTGGCGTGATGCGGATAGTTTGCGATACCTTATCTAATATACCCCTGTCGCAGAGATAGTCGATGATGGGGTGCATAAAATGCATATCCGACAGGAAATGTTTAGATACCATCGTACCCGTTTTTATTTCTCCGTCGCCGAAAAAATCCCTGGTCACGTTCATCACCGCGTCCATGTGGAGCGCTATGTAGTCGTCCATTTTTTTGAGCAAGGCGCGCAATTCCGGCTCATCCATGACCCGGTTCATGGGGTCGTGATAAAATGTGGCAATAAGCTCCGGGTTCATGGCTTCTGCCTGCAGGATGCCTTCCCTCGTCGGCACTTCGCCGTGCGAGGTGACTTCGATCTGCGCGATGACTTCGGCCGCCTTTAACGCGTAATACCGGGCGTATGTCACATCGTTTTTAACCACGAGCCATTTTTCTATTTTGTCCATTAAACCTATCAGCCAATTGATGGAGTTGAATATGGCTTTTTCCATGTCCGCTTTTCCGATGCGCTTGTTTTCTTCTAAATATTCATACAGGCTGTCGTCGCGCGTGTATACGATCTTGCTCGTCGCATTGATTGAGTGGCCGACGGAACCTGCCAGCGACTTCTCCATAGTCCGTTTGATGTCGCTGCGCCGGCATATGTCGAGCCCGAACGTAATGTTGTCTTCATAAATACCGTAGGATTCGTTCATCAGGTTTTGATCGCGCACAACGACTGTGATGTCCACATCGCTTTTTTCCCATGCAGTCCCATTGGCCACGCTCCCGTAAAGGATTACCGCTATGACATTAGGGTCGCTGCGCACTTTGTCAACGAAACTGTCGACAGCCGCCAAATAACGTTTCATTTGATAACTCAAGCTTTCGCCCGCATGATCGCCTGAATTATTATCCATATTATAGCCACCTCCCGAAAAAGCCGGATTACGCGAGCATAGCACAGTGGAATATCGCTGTCAAGATAGCCGCGAACTGCGCGGCATCTGCAGCGCATTTGCAGCGAATTGCGCGGACAAATTCGTACGGATAATGTCGTGTGGTATGCGCGGATAATCCTGTTATAATTGTTATAATATATATCGATCGGGTATTTAGAGAATTATACATATTTATGAATAATGAGGTGGCACATAATATTCATGTCAGGCAGGGTCGCATTAAACAGGATAGGGTCGGGCAGGTATGGGTTGAGCGGGTTCGGGCTTAAAATAATAGCGATCCTGGCCATGCTCTTAGATCATATCGGCGCCAGTTTGTACCCGTCGTCGATATGGCTGCGCGCCGTCGGGCGGCTGGCTTTTCCCATTTTTGCGTTTTTAATTTGCGAGGGGTTCATATATACGCGGAGCGTCAAGCGTTATGCGATGCGGCTTGGGGTCTTTGCGATTTTTTCGGAAATCCCGTACAACCTACTGCACAGCGACCACTTTTTTGATTTAGGCGCCCAAAATATTTTTTTAACGCTCTTGATTGGCCTGTTGACGATATTCGGCATACATTGGTTTCGGTATGACAATGGTGAACCGACGGAGCGAGCGGCGGGCGCTGATACGGCAGTAGGCTCGGCAAATGCTGCAGGCGAGGCTTCGGCGGCAACGCCGCGCCCACCGCCGCGTTCGTCGGAAATACCGCGCAGGCCCATACAGTGGATGGTGATATTCGCCGGGATTGTGCTTGCGGAATTGCTGCGCACCGATTACGGGGCGTTCGGCGTCATGATAATCATTATGTTCTACATTTTGCGCGACAGGCGCGGCACTGCGGCGCTGTGCTTGATAGCGGCGAACATTGCGTTCGGGCTGCTGAGTTTCATTTACGGCAACCTGCCGCTGCAGGCCCTGGCCGGCCTGGCCGCCGCCCCGCTGTTGCTGTACAACGGCAAAAAAGGGCATTCGGTGAAGTACCTTTTTTATACCTTCTACCCCGTGCATATTGCCGTTCTCATGGCAATCAAATATTTCGTCTTTAATTTGCCTTTAATGTTATTTAAGATGTGATCCGCTAGACAGACTTTGGGCGGTAGGATTAGTCGCTGTAGCGGCGACTCCTGTTTGGTCTTTTGGGCAGTAGGCTCAATCGCTGCGGTCGGCCAATGATAGGTCTTTTGGGCGGTAGGCTCAATCGCTGCGGTCAGCCAATGATAGGTCTTTTGGGCGGTAGGCTCAGTCTCGGCGGCGGCCCCTGGACAGCAGGACGAGCCTGGCCAGGCTCATGACGGCAACCAGCGCGGACGCGACGTATGTGAGGGCTGCAGCCTGCAGCACTTTCTTTGATCCCGCTATCTCCCTGTCGGATAGTATATTGTCCCGCTCCAGCATTTCCAGCGCTCGCTTGCTCGCGTTGAACTCGACCGGCAGTGTGACCAGGTAAAACAATACGGCCACGGAAAACAACAGGATGCCGATGGTGACCATAATACCGGAGTTGAATATGAAGCCTACCAGCGCCACATATGGGCCCGCCATCGAGCCTATGTTGGCGACGGGGACGAGGGTGCTTCGGAGAGCGATGGGGCCGTAGGATTCCGAATGCTGGACGGCGTGTCCCGTTTCGTGCGCGGCGACGCCCAGCGCTGCGACCGATGAGCCAGTAAACACGGAATCGGAGAGGCGGAGCACCCGGGTCCTGGGGTCGTAGTGATCCGTCAATCGCCCCCGCACATGCTCAACTGTCACGTCCAATATCCCGCTGCGCTTTAGCAGGTTCCTCGCCACCTCGGCGCCGGTCAGCCCCCTGGCGTTAGAGACCTTGTTGTATTTGTTGAACGTCGACGATATGTTAGCCTGGCATATGATAGACAGTATTATCATCGGCACGACCAAAACTATATAGTAGATATCAACATACATTGATTATCCTCCGATGCTATAAAAAGACATAAACCCCCTGTGCGCGTTGAACCGTTCTATACCATCTTGTACATCTCGCGCGAGGCCTCTTTGCTGGCTTGCTCCGCCACGGACAGGACCTCGACTCTGGTTGTGTTTGAGCCAAAACGTATCTCAATGGTGTCGCCCGCTTTCACTTCTGCGCCGGCCTTCGCGATTTTGCCGTTCAGCTTGACCCGCTCGCTGTCGCAGGCCTCGTTCGCGAGCGTGCGGCGCTTTATGAGCCGGGACACTTTTAGATATTTATCCAGCCTCATGTGACCTCCACATATTCGACAGTATTCCTGCGGCTTGCCTGTTTTTCGATCTTGCGCGACAAGCGCTCGCGCCTGGCCTCTATTTCACGCCTTGCCACCGAATCCCGAAAAACCGGCCCGGCGGCTATGTTGTGCGCTTGATCCGCGTATACTTTGGCTTTGGCGGGGTTATGCGCTTTGTGTTCATAATACTTCGCCAGCTCGATGTATGGGTAGATGCCCGAAGCAGGGGCGAACGCGAGCAGGCCCTCCCAATAGCGCGCCGCCTCCAGATAGTCGCCGTCCCTTTTTTTGATCTCCGCCAGCAGTGTCATGGCGCGCCTCCTGACGGCGGGTTTGTCGCGTTCGAGGCAGTTTTTCAGGCACCTCTCAGCCATGCCCTTGTCTTTTATTGAGTAGAAAAAACCGGCGAACCCGAGCAGTTCTTCCGCCGTCCTGTCGTGGAACTTGCCTGCCGACATTGTCGCGGCAAGCTTGTATGTATCCTTTTCGTACGGCATCCCCACGCGCACCCGCTCCGCCAAGTCGAGGACGTATTTGAGCACCGCGACCATTGCCAGGATATCCAGCCTGTTGTGCAGCAGCACCATTTCCATGGCCTCCATCTCCCGCGTTTCCAGATATTCGAAATACACCTGCGGGATCAGGTGGCCCGGTATGTCTTCTACGCGGCGCTCCCCCAGTATCTCTTTTTCTATGGTGGACAGCCTGCAGTTCTCCAGGCAGCGCCGCCATATGCGGCGGGAAGGGTGGAGCAGGTCGATGTGGCACTCGACGCGCGGCAGCCGCATGCCGTTCATGATAAAACGGCTTTCCAATAGGTTGATGTCAAATGTTTTCCCGTTATATGTGACCAGCGCCCCCCGGCTGCCCAGCTCCGCTTGCAAGTGGTTCAGCAGCGACTGCTCCTCGTCGTAGTCGCGCATCAGATATTGTTTGATGATAAAACCGTCGTCGCAAAAATGCCCGACGCCCAGCAAAAACGCCACTGTACCGGCGCCCCCGGAGAGCCCGGTCGTCTCCGTGTCCAAAAAGAGCAGGTCGCCTGGCAAAACAAGCTCGCCGCCGGCCAACGGCGCGAACGGCGACAGATCGATCTGTTGCATCTGTTCTACAGTATAGCCGCAGTGGAGGTGATCGGGGCCGAATGTCGTCACGACTTGCTTGCATTCTGGGATGTTAGGGGTGTCGTTCATAAAGTAACCTTATAATAAATAATAGGATCGATTAACAAGTAATAATTGGATCGATTTAACAAGTACGCGGCGGGGGTTTCCCCTCGCCGCGAGCAAGGCTGTTCTACGATGTTACGGCGTTTACATATTTGGTTGCCAGCTCGGTAATCAGGTCGAAGCGGCCTGCGTCTATCCATTCTTTGTTGACTAAGTTGCCGCCCACGCCGAAGCCGACGGCGCCTGCGGCCAGGTACTCGGCAGCGTTCTTTTCGCTGATGCCGCCGACGCCCAGGAACTTGATGTGGCTCAGCGGCGCGCGGATAGCCTTTAAATAGCCCGCGCCAAGGTTCCCGAGGGGGAACAGCTTCACAAAGTCGGCGCCCGCGTTGTGCGCCATGACGCATTCGCTCGGGGTCATCGCCCCGGGTATGGATACAAGGCCCATCTCGCGCGTCTTTCTGATGATCTCGGGATTGGCATCCGGTGCGATAATATACTGCGCGCCCGCTTCCGCCGCCATTTCGAGCTGCTGTACAGTGATGACGGTCCCGGCGCCGGCGTAGCCAGCGTCTCCGAACGACTTGCGGATGGCGGCTATGGCGCGCGCCGTGGACGCGAAGCTGTCCGGATTGGCCTGGTTAAACGTCACCTCCAGCATAGATATGCCGCCCGCGCGGATGGCCTCCGCGATGGGCACAATCTGTTCCTCCGCCATCCCGCGCACGATAGCTATCAGTTTCCCCCTCAATATTTCCGCTATAACCTTTTCACGCATAATACAACCCCCCATAAAAATAGTTAAGCCGAATACTCGGCCGAACACATAGATAAAAGTCAGGTGTTAAATATCAAGATTTGTTACATATTTGGCGTTTGTCTGGATGAATATTTTTCGCGGCTCCACTTTTTCGCCCATCAGCATGTTGAATGTCTCGTCGGCGGCGAAGGCGTCCTTCATTTGGACCCTCAGGATGGTTCGGCTGTCGGGGTTCATCGTGGTCTCCCACAACTGCTCGGAGCTCATCTCGCCCAGGCCCTTGTAGCGCTGCAGGCTGATGTCCTCTTTTTTCCACCCGCGCTCCTCCCGGAGCTGCTCCAGATCGTCGTCCGTGTACGCGTAGAGCTCCTCTTTGTTGCGTTTGATCTGGTACAGTGGCGGCTGCGCTATATAAACGTAGCCATCCTGGATGAGCGGCCTCATGTAGCGGAAGAAGAACGTGAGCAGGAGCGTCCTGATGTGCGAGCCGTCGACGTCCGCGTCCGCCATGACGATGACCTTGTGGTAGCGGAGGCGCGAGACGTCGAAGTCCACGCCGATGCCCGCCCCGAGCGCCGTCACGACCGGCGCGAGCTTTTCGTTGTCGAACACCTTGTCGGAGCGGGCCTTCTCCACGTTGAGCATCTTCCCCCACAGGGGCAGTATCGCCTGGAACTTGCGGTCGCGCCCCTGCTTCGCCGAGCCGCCGGCCGAATCGCCCTCGACGATGAAAATTTCGCACAGCGACGCGTCGCGCTCGGTGCAGTCCGCCAGCTTGCCCGGGAGCTGCGTCGACTCCAGCGCGGACTTCCGCTTCGTCAGCTCGCGCGCCTTTCGCGCGGCCTCGCGGGCGCGGGACGCCAGCAGGCATTTATCGAGGATCATGCGCGATATTTGCGGGTTTTCCTCGAGGAAGTAGGCGAGCTTTTCATTGATGATTTGTTCGACATAGCCGCGTACCTCGCTGTTGCCTAGCTTTGTCTTGGTCTGGCCCTCGAACTGCGGGGCGTACAGCTTTACGCTGATGACGGCCGTGAGTCCCTCGCGCACGTCGTCGCCCGATAGGTTTTTATCGTTTTCGCGCAACACGTTGTATTTGCGCGCGTAGTCGTTGAAGACCTTTGTTATCGCGGACTTGAAGCCCGTGAGGTGGGTGCCGCCCTCGGTCGTGGCGATATTGTTCGCATAGCTGAAGATGTTCTCCGCGTCCGACGTGTTGTACTGCATGGCGATCTCAATCATGGTCGCCTCGGGGGCGCCCTCGGCGTTCACCGATTCGCGCAGGCCCTCGAAATATATGGGGTCGGGATGGAGCTCCTCTTTGTTTTTGTTCAGATATTTGACGAAAGAGATGATGCCGCCTTCGTAGTAGAACTTTCTGACGAGTGGCTCGCCGTCGTCCATGCGCATGCGCATGTCGGTCAGCACGATGGTGACCCCCTTGTTGAGGAACGCCATTTCGCGGTGCCGCGTCGTGAGCACGTCAATGTCGAAGTCGATGGTTTCGAATATCTGCGAGTCGGGCATAAAGGTCGTCACAGTGCCGTGCTTGTCCGTATCGCCGATGACCTCCAGCTTGGTGACGGGGATGCCGCGCTCGTAGCGCTGTTGGTATACCTTGCCGTCGCGGTGGACGCTGACGCTCATGTATTCGGAGAGGGCGTTCACGACGGACGCGCCGACGCCGTGCAGGCCGCCCGACACCGTGTAGGCGCCACCGCCGAACTTTCCGCCGGCGTGCAGGACCGTGTGGACGACCTCGACCGTGGGGATGCCGAGCTTTTCGTTCATTCCGATGGGGATGCCGCTGCCGTTGTCTTCGACCGTGACCGAGCCGTCCTCGTTTACCGTGATGAGTATGGTGTCGCAGCGCCCGGCCAGCGCCTCGTCGATGCTGTTGTCGACGATTTCGTATACGATGTGGTGCAGCCCCCGGGCGGACGTGGAGCCGATGTACATGCTGGGGCGCATCCTGACGGCTTCAAGCCCTTCCAATATCTGGATTTGCTCGTCGCCGTAATCGCCGTTCACAAAAAATGACGGGTTGGCATTGGTGATTTCAACAACATTTTCATCCATATTCAGGTCAGTATCTCCTCAGTAAAATGCCTATATCAACCTTATTATTATACCAAAAAAACGCCGCCAAATCAAACATGTGTAAGCGTCGGCGCACCGGCAACCCCCATATGGCGCGGCGCTTCGGCACACCTATGTCCCTTATGGTGCAACACCCTCGGCTGCTTTCTGTCTACCGGGGGGCGGGGCCTTGCAAATAACGTATCATTTCGAGGGTGTCGGCGCGGGGGTTGCCCGTGCCGGAAAATTCCCCGGCAGGGCCCACGCAGGACGGGCAGCCGAACTCGCATTCGCAGCTCTCTATCATGCGGGCGGCCATATCGAACAGCTCGTCGTGCAATTCGTACAGTTTTTCGGAAAACCCCACGCCGCCGGGGTAATTGTCGTAAATGAACACAGTGGGCAGCAGTGTGAACGGCGAACGGGTCTGGTACATGACGCGGATGTCGGATTTCCCGCACATCAGATATATGGGCGCGACGTTGGCGAGAATGTTGGTGAGGCCGATGAGGGAGTCCTGCAGCCTGGCGCCGCGCATGAGCGTCAATTGCGCCGTAAGGGCAGGGTCGGGGTTTTCGGCGTCGCCGGTGTGGAACGGCAGGCAGAACCAGTACGCCGTCGTATGCATTTCAAGCTCAGGCAAGTTGACGGGGCCGGAGCCTATGTTTTCGTGCGTGTTCAATTTTATTTTTTTGAACAGCGTCACAATAGCCGTGACGCGTACCTCGCCGCTGCCTTTTTTGACCACGCCGGCATTTTGGCTCTCAACGGCGCCGCCCGCAACACCGCCCGCCCCGTCGATCATGGCGCTTTCGCGCGAGACGTCCAGCACCGCCACCTCGACGTTCAGGTTCGCGTCCGTATAATAGTCGACCTCGACTTTGCGCACATATGCCTTTTTGTCGTCGAAGTCCAGCTTTTCGACCTGGTACTGCTTGGCCTCGTGGATGTAGATGGCCTCCTCGTGCAGGAGCATCGGGGCGCCAAACCGGTCTATCTCACCTATGACGACGGGGTTGGTCTCCGTAATGTCGACGATGATAAAATTTTCGTTCGACGCGCTGCGCAGGCTGACATCCGCAGCAGGGAAGACGTCCGCCATCCAGTGCCAGCGCCCGTTGACGTGGCGCACCAGCCGCGCATCCTCCATGTAGTCGAGGATTTCCTCTGTGGTCTCGACGCCGAACTTTTCGCCGTCGGAAAACGGCAGCTCGTACGCGGCGCATTTGATGTGGTTGCCGAGGATGACGAAGTTGTCCGGGTTTATCAGACCGTGTTCCGGGTTCTTGCCGAAAAAGTATTCCGGGTTCTTGATGATGTACTGGTCCAGCGGGCTGCTGGTCCCCATCAAAAACACCGCCGACGCGCTCTGCCGCCGCCCCGCGCGGCCCGCCTGCTGCCACAGGCTTGCAATGGAGCCCGGGTAGCCGCACACGACGCACGCCTCCAGCGAGCCGATGTCTATGCCCAGCTCCAGCGCGTTTGTCGACACGACGCCGCGCACGCTGCCGTCGCGGAGCCCCTGCTCTATCTCCCGCCGCAATGTCGGCAGATAGCCGCCCCTGTAGCCCCTGACCCTGTCCCCGGCGCGCTTTCCGGACTTCCTGCCCGGCAGGATGGCCTCGTCCATCGCCTCTTTTAAATATGTCGTCAGCACTTCAACGTTCAGGCGGCTGCGCGTGAAGACGATGGTCGAGATGTCGTTTTTCAGCAGCAGGCTGGCCAGCCTGCGCGCCTCCAGCAGCGAGCTCCTCCTGATGCCCAACTCCTTATTGACCACGGGCGGGTTATAGAAAACGATGTATTTTTTACCCGACGGCGCGCCGTTGTTGTCGATTACGCGCATCTCGCGGCCCGTAATGCGGAACGCCAGCTCAAATGGGTTCGCGATGGTCGCCGAGCAGCATATGTATTGCGGGTTCGCGCCGTAAAACGCGCATATCCGCTGAAGCCGCCGCAGCACGTTCGCCAGGTGGCAGCCAAAGACGCCGCCATAGTGGTGCAGCTCGTCTATGACGATATACTTCAAATCCTCGAAGAGGCGCGTCCATTTGGTGTGGTTGGGGAGAATGGCTCCGTGCAGCATGTCGGGGTTCGTCACAATGATGTTGCCCGCCTGCCTGATAGCCTTGCGCGCGGACTGGGGGGTGTCGCCGTCGTATGTGTAGGCCTTCACGGGCGCCCCCGCCTGGTTGATCAGTTGGTCCAGCTCGTTTGACTGATCATATGAAAGCGCCTTTGTGGGGAACAGGAACATCGCCCGCGCGGAATGGTCCTTCAGCACCGCATCAATGACAGGCAGGTTGTAGCAGAGCGTCTTACCGGACGCCGTCGGGGTGACAATCACGACGTCTTCGCCGTCCAGTATGGCGTCGATCGCGGACGCTTGGTGGGAGTATAGCTTGTGCACGCCCCGCTGCGCGAGGGCGCCAGCTAGCCGCGCGTCCAATCTGTCCGGGATGTCCTTATAGACGGCTTCGCGCTCCGGGACTTCCCTCCAGCACGTGATGTTTACCATCAACTCGTCGTCTCTTTTAAACCCGCGCATCAACTGCTCAAGATTCATATCGCGCCCCCCTCTATGAATAATGATATACTCGAATCAATCTGGATTACAATATTTCGTAGATATGTCTGTGGCACGACAACATCCTCATTTGTTCATTTTCAAAATCATTCTGCGCGTAAAACAAAACATCCGGTAATTTATTGTTCTACAACTTTTATTGTTAAATTGTTTATACATCAATCGTCTCCCACAGGATTTATAACCTCCAGTTGGATGTATTCCTGACAACCCATCTTTTCTGATAGACTAGCAGCTATGTTACGAAAATGTTTCCCATTGAAACCGCTTCCACAATAGAACCAAAGTGTATCTGGTATTTGAATAGGTTTCTTAAAATGATTTTTCTCTTTATTAAACCAAACAACATCGTTTACTGCTTCAGCAAACAAAGTCGGGTTTTCAGAATACATAAAATCACCAACTACACTTGGCAGCCTTGACCAAGTGGTGCAGCCTTTTCGCTCACCATTGTAAATGACCGCACTTATGTATGTTCCGGTTAAATCATCATCTCCTTGAAGCAACGGATAAAGCCCAGCTATAGACTCATTTATTACCCTTGAACGATAATCTCGGGTTCGTGGCAAAGGTGATGTAATAGCATTAGCTGCACGATATGCTAAGTCATTTCCTCGTGTTTGAATTGAATTTTCGTTCCAATGTTCAATAACAGCCGTCGCAGATGTCACTTTGAATTGGACATCTTTTAATTTTGCTCGTTTATCTGGCCACGGCATGTTGGACATTGAAGAGTTATAGCCCTGTGATACGATCGCATAGTTACCTATGGTGTTCGTACAGGTGAGTCGTATTCGTTCTGCTTCCACGCTTCCACCTAGATTCTGCTTCCACCAATCAGAAAGCGTCTGAGGCATGAGATGCTCAACTGTAACTTTAAATATATCTACGGGTATATTCCTAGTTTCGGATTCTTCTACACGAAGAAGCAATTCTCTTGCATATATATGATAAAACGTACCTTTGAGAGCTGAAATAAATTTATCGTCAGAAGGAAACTCGCTTGCAATTGTCGGGCTGTTGGACAATTCAAAGAGGACTGCTTCATATGTACAGGTTATAGCATCTTCACCGTTGTCACGCATTTTTCGAATGAGCTCAAATGATAGACTACGGGTTGTTCCGCTTCCGGTTGTAGGCGATGCAATCCGCATACGTATGAGGTAATCAACAATCAAGTGGATTATTTTTCGCAATTCTTCAAGAGAGTCATCATAGAGTCTGTCTAGTAAATATAAGGCAAGCGGAGCAAAGTCATTGCTTTTCAAATTGCGCAGCATCGTCAACTCTCTATTTAGTACTTCATCAGGGCAATTCAAATTAATCAGCCATGCATAAGATTTAGAAAAGTTGAGTAGCGTCTTAAGAACTGCTTCTTGGTCACCGTTCATGTCTTTATCAAGATATTCTTTAAATTCGCGGTAAGTGTCAGTTTCGCGTATTTCTTCACAATCTGTCATACGAAGGAAATCACGAGCAAAAACTGATATGTTGTCTACACCGAGGTTTTTTTCAATTTTAAGCCAGTAATCTTTATGCCACTTATTTTGTTTTTCGTCAGTTTCAGAAATCAACAGAATATTGCGGATCAAGTCAGCTTGGCTTAAAGGTTTTCCAGTAGAGTTTATTTTCTCGAATATAGTTTGAACGATACGAAGTCTGTCCTTTGTATCTTTCCCTACAAGCAGATTCACATCGACTAATTGCATTCGGGCAATAGAATCAAGAACGGTAGAATGCTTGAAAGTACAGGCTTGTAATCTCTTTTTGAAGAAATGGTAATTTTTGAAAACATTGCACTTAGTATCCTGTGCTTCTATGCCGTCAATAATGGCTGAAAAGCTCTCTCCGTCAGCTACTGTTTGTTTCAACCGGATACGATAAGCCTCATTTGCACGTTTATTGCATAAATATTGCTCGTTGATGTCGTCCTTTAAATCCTCATCATCGGTTATATCTCGTAAAGCACATAGCAGAAGCAAAATGGTTGTAATACGTTGCTGGCCATCTACGAGGATCATTTCTTGGAACGCGCCACCGCTGTTTTCGCCGAGATAGTAAATAACATTACCCATATAGTGGCTTCCACCAGATTCCACACAACGCATTATATCATCGAAAAGTTCGCGACACTGGTCTTCAACCCACGCATAATTTCTTTGAAATGGAGGAATAATAAATGCCTTCTTTAGCCCACCAACAAAATCTTGAACAGAAACATCAGATGCCTTCATTTTAAATCACCATCTTTCGGTTCAGGTAATGACTTTTTTTGTATGTTTTACTAGGGTGAAAACTATCTAAAGGACACCATTTTGCATTGGAGTTGCATTTGCTTCATCAGATAGCTTTCGCTTCTTTTTAGGGGGGCGGGTGGGGCTTGGGTCACAGGAACATAGGTTGTAGGGGGATCAAGGCGTATTTTATTGTCAATGTATAATTAAAAATTCATCACTCATTCCAATATGCACATATGCTATATTAATAAATATATGTTCCTTAATTACTACATATTTGAGATATAGTTGTGAGCCTAATTAGATTTTAATACACCTTATTCTTCATCATCTGTCAATAGAAGATGGGTTTCAATTTGTCGTTGATTTTTTGTTCCATTCAAATCTTTGCGGCGTGCCAAGCGCTCGCGGGCTTCTATGAGTAAATCACGGATTTTTTGCTCGAATACTTCTTTTGGTGGCAACATTGTCCAATATTCGGCAACCATTATCCCATCTCTGTCAAGATTCATTAACTCAATCTTTTCACGACTGGTTTCAGCGCATAATATCAGACCAATCGGAGCATTTTCATCCTCTTGCCTCTCGTACTGATCAAGCCAACCCAAGTAAAGCTCCATTTGGCCTTTATGTTGAGCCTGAAATCTTCCAAGTTTTAGCTCTACAGCAATAAGCCGCTTTAGTGGACGCGAGTAAAACAGTAAATCCAGATGATGGTCTTCGCCGTCAATAATCATTCTCTTTTGTTTGCCGACATAGGAGAATCCATTACCAAACTCAAGGAATATTTTTTCGAGTTCGTTAAGTATTGCCGCCTCTAAATCTTCTTCATTAAAATCATCTTTCAAACCTAAGACATCAAATAGATATGGGTCTTTAAAAGTGTTTGGTGGCAATGTCGCTCCCGGACGTATTTGAGCGTTAGCTATTTCCTTGCGTTCATAACTACGACGTGAGATCAATTTTCGCATTGCCTTAGCACCAATCATGGTTGTTGCCGCTTCGTTCAGATAATAAATTTTCGCATCCATCGTTTTTAGCGGTAATATTTCGACATAGTGCGACCACGACAATTGTGTAGGCAGTGCCGACACAATTTCATAATCTAAAAACTGTTCTGAAAACTGCATCATTCGCCGTAGATTTCGTGACTCAAAACTCTGACCATAGCGCTGCGTTAATTGTGTAGCCAGTGCCGACACAATCTGTTTCCCATAATTAGCGCGTTTGCTATGTAAAATATCCTTACGAATACGGCATCCAATATTCCAAAACAAAAGGATGGTCGCCTTGTTCGCATTAGCATATATGGCATGGCGTGTTTGATCAATCAATGAGGATATTTCATCAAATAAAACTTGTCCACTGTTAGCTATGTCCATAAACGCCATCCTATTTATAATAATTAGAGTTTATGTGTTTTCTTATTAATGCAGCGAGAGGATTTCGTCTAGGTCTGCTTTGGACAGTTTTGTCAAAAATGTCTCCCCAGGCTGTATTACCGCGTCGATCAACTGCTTTTTGCGTTCCTGTATGCCGGCTATTTTTTCCTCTATGCTGCCGGCTGTGAGGAGCTTTATCACCTGCACCGTTTTTTGCTGCCCTATCCTGTACGCCCTGTCCGTAGCCTGGTCCTCGACTGCGGGGTTCCACCATGGGTCATAGTGTATCACGGTGTCGGCGCCGGTCAGGTTGATGCCCGCGCCGCCCGCTTTTAAGGACAGCAGGAACATCTCCCCGGCGCCGCCGTTGAACTCGTCTATCATGCGGTGCCGGTCGTTCGCTTTTATATGCCCATCGATATAGTGGTAAGTAATATTTTCCGCGTCGGCCCACGCGCGTATGATCGCCAGCATTTCTGTAAACTGCGAAAACAACAGTATCCTGTGCCCGCCGCCGATGGCCTCCCGTACCAGTTCCTGGAGTAGCAGGAGTTTGCCGCTGTCTTCCTCGTAGCCCTCTACGAACAGGGCAGGGTGGCAGCAGATCTGCCGAAGCCGCGTCAGTGCCGCCAATATGGCGAAATGGCTCTTTTCGAACCCGTTAGCCGATATTTCGTGCTCCAGCTGTATGCGTATTTTCTCATGGTAGGCGAGGTAGAGCTTTTTTTGCCCGTCCGTCATCTGGGCGTACATGCGCGAATCGATCTTGTCCGGCAGCTCGTGTAGGACGTCCGCCTTGAGGCGCCGCAGGATAAACGGCTTTATCTGCCCGGACAGTTCGACCAGCGAGCTGTTGCGCGCCGGTTGGCTGTCACCTGTAATGCCCATGAATGAAAATGCCGCCTCATCGCCGCCGCTGTCGCTATTGCCGCTTTCGCCGCTGTCGCCGTTTTCGGCATTATCGCCGTTTTCGCCGTAATCGCCGTTATTGCCGTTAATGTTATTAATGCCGTTTTCGCCGTTATTGCTGCTATTGCCATTATCGTTGCTTTCGCCGTTATTGCCGTTATTGTCATTATCGCCGCTTTTCCACTTGTTGCCGTTGGTACCGTTGTTGCCGCTGTCGTCGTCGCCATCATAATTATGCGAGCTTGCGTCGCCGGTTTCGGCGCCGGCCGGCGCCCCGTTCGCATATCGCTCGCTGAAATCCTTCGCCGTACGCAGATAGCCTGGCAGTACAAAATCGAAAATCGACCACAAATCCAATAAGCGGTTCTCAATCGGCGTGCCAGTCAGCGCGAACCTGCTGCGCGCCTGCAGGCATTTCACGGAGAGCGCATTTTGCGAATTCGGGTTTTTTATATATTGGGCTTCGTCCAGTATCAGATAGCGAAAGGCCATTTTCCGGTATTCATCGTAGTCCCTGCGGATCAGTGGGTATGAGGTTATGACGACGTCGTGGCCGGGTATCGATTCAATCAATTTGGCGCGCTCGGCTTTCCCGCCGTAGATCGCTATGTAGCTCAATTCCGGAGTAAATTTCCGAATCTCCGCGCACCAGTTGTATATCAGAGACGTAGGCGCCACTATTAGTGATGTGGTGGCGCCCGGCGCCACTATCAATGAAGGGGCGCTACCACCCACGCCCGCGCCCTCGCGCTCCTCCTTCGCGGAGAGCAGCAGCACCAGCACCTGCAGCGTCTTTCCAAGCCCCATATCGTCGGCCAGCACGCCGCCCAGCGAGTACGCAGCCAGCGCCTTCAGCCACTTGAACCCGGTGCGCTGGTACTCGCGCAGGACCGGCCCGACGCTGCCCGGCGGGGCGTACTCGCTCTCGGCCGGCTCGGACAGGGCGCTGATGAACTCCCGCAAAATCCTATCCCTGGTTATATTGCGCAGCTCGGAGTTGCGCAGGAAACTGTCCAAATATAATGCCCTGTAGCGGGGCATTGCGATAAGCCCGTTTATTACGTCCTCGTCCTTCGCGTCCAAAAAATCCAAGAGGTGCGCGACGTCCAGCGTCTCCCGATCGCCGATGTTCAGCAAGGAGCCGTCCTTCAATTTATAGTAGCGTTTCTTTTCACGAATGCTCCTCATAATTTCGATCAATTCGTCGCGATCGATGGAATCCGTGTCGAAACTAAAAGCCAACAACTCGGAAAAGCCGCCGCCGCCGTCCCGGAGCGAGAGGCTGGCTCTAAAGCCTATGCTGCGCTTGACCGTCATGTTGCGAAAATCCTGAGAGTAATATACGCCGGCGTAATTTTGGAGCTTCGGCAATATTTCCGTTATGAAATTGAATATGCTGTCGTCGTCGTAGAGGTTGATCTTTCCGTTTTTCACTTTGAAATCCGCTTCCGCGAATATGTCGAGAATTTCGTTTTCGCGCGCGACGTCGCGGACGATTATCCGCCCGTCGGGCTTATCGCCCTTCGTTTTCGGCGCTGCGGCGAATGGGTTGATCTCCGTGTCCCCATACCGGTAGCGCACGTCTGCGGAAATGGCGCCTTCTTCGCGGTCCAGGTAAATGTCGACCGCCAGCGCGTTTTTTTCCAATATAGAGCTGACGCCCTCGTCTATGGTCAGGGCGCCGATGCGATCGATCATCGGTAGTACCTCGGACACGAACCGGCTGCGGTCCTCGGATATGAAGCGAAAGTCGTTCCCGCTGTAGCTGTCAAGCAAGTTGAGGAATGGGCGCATTATGGCAGCCTGGGCTTCCGGGAGCCTGTAGATCGCATCCTGCCTGTAGAGTACGTCGCCTGCGCCCGTCAGCAATAACATGTCCCTGCCGGCATCGACGTTGAGCACAAAATCGTCGCCGTCGCGTTCAAGCAGGAAAGAAAGCGGGACGCCCGTGTCCAGCACGGGCATTTCGCAGATGGTCGCGCCCTTGTATACGGGCAGCGGCAGGCCATGTTCCGTATAAATATCAATGAGCCGGCAAAACTGCCTGTCAGTCAGGCAAAGGTATTTGTCGACGAAAACGTCCGGGTTAGCCGTGTTGAAAAGCGCCCCGTGCTGTGGCCCGCCCGACGAGGCGTCCAGTATTTCGAGCAAAAAATTGCATATTAGCGAGTCGAAACCTTCAAATATGTGCCTGGCTGGGTCAAAGGAGAATTTTTTGCTGAAGTCGAACACGCGCTTCTTGCTCAAAGCCACCGCGAAGCGCCCGATGTTCTTTACGATATATGTCGAGGCGCCAAACTTCAGGCGGAATATGAAGCGCGGGCCCCATTCGGTGGATGCGGCGCTCCTGGGCAGCGCCGCCAGCATATATACCGCTTCAAGCCGGGCGGCCTCTTTTTGGCGCGGTGGCGCGCCGTCTTGGGCGGCGCCTTGCGGGTATGAGAAAAGCTCGAACATCCGCCGTGCCTTTTCGCGGTCCTTTAGCTGGGAGAAAAAGCCCTCACCGTCCCGTTGCTCGATGAGCAAAAGGACAGCCACAATATGCTCGCAAAACGCATTCGTCTGTTTGCCCGGCAAGCGGCAACTGCATTGCGCGCCGGCCAGCATCCCTTCCGCGTCGAAAGAAACGCTGACATTGCGTTCCTTGAAGTCATGCACGGCAGCGGTGAACAAGCCCTTACCCGGGTTGAACTGGATTGAGCGGACGCGGTTGCCGAAATGGTACTCCAGCCCGCGATCGAACGAAAAACCGCTGCAATGCTCTTGTATGTAAGCTCTGCCAAGTTTGAACATAGATTATTTATTTAGCCACACTGCGTCCCCTGCGACAGTGTTGGCGCCCGTAGCTGCCAAGGTTAAACATAGAATATTTATTTAACCACGATGCTGACCAGTCGGCCTGGGACTATTATGATTTTGTTTATTTGGGCCGGAGCGCCGCCGGGCCCTGCCGCCGCGAGGAAAGCCGGGAGCCTCCCGTCGCCTTTTACGGTTTCTTCTATGTCGGCGTTGCTTGTGTCGCGCGCGACCTCGATGCGAAAACGCACCGTGCCGTTGATTTGGACAGCCATCTCGACCATGTCTTTTTTAAGCGCATCTTCAGAATAGACTGGCCAGCTCCCGTGCGCGAAAATGGAATACGGGAGCCCCAGCGCTTCCCACACCTCCTCGCAGAAATGCGGTGCGAAAGGCGCTATCAGTTTTAGGAGCGTGATATATGAGCCGACGAACAGCGCCGCGTCCTTGGCGCCATCGTTTGTGTCCGCGTCGTACTTGTACAGTGCGTTCAAAAGCTCCATCGCCCGCGATATTGCCGTGTTGAACTGGAAACGCTCAATGTCGGCGCTCGCTGCTTTAACAGCGTAGTTCGCAGCAAACCGCAGGGCTTTTTCGCCGCCGCCGTCTCCGCTGCTATCGGCGGATTTGCCTGCGGCGGCATTGCCACCGCTGCTGCCACCGCTGCTGCCGCCGCTGCTGCCGCCTCCACTGCTATCGGCGGCTTTGCCATCGACGGCTTCGCCTGCGCCCTCCTGACCATTCCATGTCCCATCACATTGGCTCTGCACAGACACGCCCCGCGCACTGCAAAACGCGGCGACCTTCTCCGACATCCGTTCCGTCCGGGCGATAAAGCGCGCCGACGCTTTTATGCCGTCGCCGTTCCACGGGCCGCCCTCCGAATACGCGAAGCCGAACACCAGGTACATCCGGAACGCATCGGAGCCGTAAACCCTGATAAATTCGTCGGGCAGCACCGTGTTGCCTTTGCTCTTGCTCATCTTCTGCCCGTCGGCGCCGAGTATCATGCCCTGGTGAACGAGCCGCTTGAACGGCTCGTCGAAATGCAGGCGCCCCATGTCGCGTAGGGCCTTTGTGATAAAGCGCGCGTAGAGCAGGTGCATCGCGGCGTGTTCGGGCCCGCCCACATATATGTCCACGGGCGACATACGGTCGATCCATCCGGCGTCGAACGGCTCTTCGCTGTTTTTGTTGTCCAGGTAGCGCAGGTAGTACCATGACGAACAGACGAATGTGTCCAGGGTGTCGGGGTCCCGCCGGGCGGACTTGCCGCATTTAGGGCAGGGGGCGTTCATGTACTCCTCGCATTTTGCCAGCGGAGATTCGCCGTGCGGCGTGAATTCTACGTCATAGGGCAAGAGCACAGGGAGGTCTTCCAGCGGCACCGGCACCGTCCCGCAGTCGTCGCAAAATATCACGGGGATGGGGGTGCCCCAGTAGCGCTGCCTGGACACGAGCCAGTCGTGCAGTTTGTAGTTGACCCTAAAGCCCGCTTTGCCACCGCCCTCTTGGAGCTTTTTGACAATTGCAGCGCGCGCGGCTTCGCTGGTCAAGCCGTCGAAGCTGCCGCTGTTTACCAATATGCCGTCGTCAATGTACGGTAGTGCGCCGATACCGCTGCCGCCGCCGCTGCCGCTTTCATCGCCAGCACCACCGATACCGCTTCCATCGCCGCCACTGCTTCCACCGCCGCCACCTGCTCCGGACGATCCACCTGCTACAGGTGGTGTTATTACCCGCTTTATCGGCAGGCCGAACTTCTGTGCGAACTCGAAATCGCGCTCGTCATGCCCCGGCACAGCCATGACGCAACCCGTGCCGTAGCCGGGCAACACGTAGTCCGCCACCCAAATGGGGATGGGCTCGTCGTTGACGGGGTTGACTGCGAACGCGCCTGTAGGCGTCCCGGTCTTTTCGCGCACCGTCGACATCCGCTCAATCTCCGACTGCCTCTTCGCCGATTCGCGGTACCGCTCTACGGCCTCTCGATATTCCGGCAGTGTGATCTCGTCCACGAGCGGGTTCTCCGGCGCGAGCGCGGCGTACGTGGCGCCGAAAAGCGTGTCGGCGCGCGTGGTGAAGACGTGGAAAGACAGATCGCTGCCATTGACCTTAAACTCGATGTCGGCGCCTTCCGATCGGCCTATCCAGTTTTGCTGTATCTTTTTTGTCTTCTCCGGCCAGTCCAAGCCAGGCAGGCAATCAAGCAGCTCCTGGGCGTATTCGGTTATCTTGAAGAACCATTGCGTCAGGTTTTTTTTCGTCACCTCGGTGGAGCAGCGCTCGCACTCGCCGTCTACCACCTGCTCGTTCGCGAGCACCGTCTGGCAGTGCGGGCACCAGTTGACGGGCGCGAGCGCCCTGTAGGCGAGGCCGCGCTCCAAAAGCTGTAGGAACAGCCACTGGTTCCATTTATAGTATTCGGGATCGCACGTGGCCAGCGTGTAGTCCCAGTCGAATGTCGCGCCCATTTCGCGGAGCTGGCCGTTCATCGTCTCAATGCTGCCGTATGTGGAGTCCTTTGGGTGGACGCCCGTGCTGATGGCGTAGTTTTCCGTGGGCAACCCGAACGCATCGTAGCCCATGGGGTGGAACACCTCGAACCCCTGCATGCGCTTGAAGCGGGCATAGGAATCGGCAAGCCCGAAGTTGTACCAGTGCCCGACATGGAGATTCGCTGCGGACGGGTATGAAAACATTTCGAGGCAGTATAGTTTGTTATCCACCTTATCCCTGTTAAAGGAATAGAGGCGGGACTGCTCCCAGCGCCGCTGCCATTTTTTGTCGGTTTCAATAGAATAAGGCATCGCATGATCTCCAATGTACTGATATTTTTATAGGCGAATGTGCCTGAAAGTACCCGAATGTGCCCGAATGTACCGTAAATCCATATCGCGTAATGCCAAGCATATTTTTTCGTATCACGTAATTTTATCACATTTTGCGCTTTGAAGCACCGTTCCCGCGTTTTTTCTTGCCTTTGCGCCCCATGTTGGTTTTATTTGATCTTTTTTCGCTATTTGCTTTTTTGCGCCGCTTCTGATCGGCGGGGCGGGGTTGCGCTGCGCCTCGCATCTTTCTGACGGAGTCGAGCAGCATGAAATCGATCTGCCTGCTCTCCACGCTCACGCGCGTGAGCACCACATCCACTATATCGCCGATCCTGTACGTACTGCCCGTCCGCTCCCCGGTCAGGATGTAACGCTCCGCGTCGAACACAAAATAGTCGTCCATGTCGGCGACGCGCACCAGCCCTTCGACCGTGTTTTCAAGTTCCACAAAAAAGCCGAACGACGTTACGCCGGATATTGAGCCGGTAAAATGGTCGCCCAGGAACTTTTTCATGTACTCGGCTTTTTTGAGCGCCTCGACGTCGCGCTCCGCTTCGTCCGCCGCGCGCTCGCGCCCAGAACAAGCGGCCGCTACGGCGCCGAGCGAGCCTTCGTACATAGCCCGCTCCCCCCGCGCCATCCCGCCTTTCTTGATATAGTTTTTTACGATGCGGTGTGCCACAAGATCGGGGTAGCGTCGTATCGGGGAGGTGAAGTGGCAATAGCATCCGGAGGCCAGGCCGAAATGCCCTATATTCTGCGCCGTGTACCCGGCCTTTTCCAGAGAGCGCAAAAGGATGTACGAAACCAGCTTCTCGTGCGCCGCGCCCTTCGACAGCCTCAGTATCTCGCGTATATCCTGCGACTGGACGCCCAGCCCGTTGGCGAGCCCGATAAACGCTTCGATTTTTTTATCGTCGGGGCGCTCGTGCGTCCTGTATATGAACGGCAGGCCCGCCGCTGTTATGGCGGAGGCGACCGTTTCGTTGCAGGCGATCATGAACTCCTCAATCAGTTGGTTCGCGAACGTGGATCGCTCGGCCTCGACGGACAGCGGCGCGCCGCCTGCGTCGAGCGTTATTTGGCATTCGCGCAGCTCGAAGTCCAGCGCCCCGCGCCCAATGCGCGCCTCGCGCAACAGCGACGCCAGCCCGCGCATCAGTTCAAGATCGCCGAGGATGTCCGCGTGGGCCTCGCGCAGCCCTGCGTCGCGCTCCTCCAGTATCAGGTATACGTTCTCATATGTCATGCGCCGCGCCGAATTGATGACGCTCTCGCATATTTCGTGGTCTAAAATGCGCCCGCCGCCATCGATGTACATAAATACAGTCAGCGCCAGGCGATCTACATGGGGATGCAGGCTGCATATGCCGTTGGAGAGCTTTTGCGGCAGCATCGGCACGACCCGGTCGGCGTAGTACAGGCTCGTCCCCCTGCGTAACGCCTCCCGGTCGAGCGCCGTGTCCCGCGCGACATAGGCCGAAACGTCTGCTATATGGACGCCAAGCCTATAAATTGGATGCTTGGCATCGCCAAGCTCACAAACTGGCTCCTTGGCATCGCCAATGTCCGCGTCCGCGCTCATGCCGTCGGTTTTGCCCGTACCGCCGTCCGATATCAGCTCGATGGATACGGCGTCGTCCAAATCCTTCGCGCTCTCGCCGTCTATCGTAAACAGCCGGAGGGCGCGCAGGTCCCTGCGCCCCCTGATCCTGCGCCCGTCCACCTTGTCCGGTACGGCTTCGGCTTCCAATTGCGCGGCGGCGGGGAATTCCTGCGTGAATCCATGCGAATATATTATTGAAGCGACGTCCACGCCGGGATTGCCGGTATAGCCGATGACGTTCACGACCTTGCCAAAATGCCGGGGCCCTTCATCGCCCGACCATGCCCCTCTGCGGACTATCTCCATCAGCGCTTTTTGGCCCTCCCTCGCGCCGTTGAGGTCCCTATGCCGTATGCCGATGGCAGGTGCAATCTTTTTGTTGTCCGGGATGGCATAATAATGCTCCCCCTGCTTGCCGATTTCGCCGACAAAGGTTTTGATCGTGTATTCGGCTATAGCGAGTATTACCCCGTATTCCCGGGCATGTTCATTCCTGCGGGCTAGCCCGGTCTCGTTTGCATGTCCATGCCTGTGTGAGTGCCTGGTCTCGTTTGAATGCCCATCCCCGCGTGAATGCCCATCCCCGCGTGAATGCCCATCCCCGTGTGAATAATGTCCGAACCTCCCGGTCCGATCGCCCCCACGGCGGGACGGCGCGGCGATCACGATATCCTGATCGAGCGCATCGCCGACGTCCTCCGGCGCAATATAGAAATCGTGCAGGGGGGGCTCGCGCCTGACAAAACCGAAGCCGCGCTCGTGCGCGCTAAAAACGCCCTTCACCACGCCGCGCCGCTCGGCGAGCGCGTATTTGCCCGCGTCGTCCGCCACGATGTCAAAGCTACGGAGCAACTCCTCAAACGCATAGTCAAACAGGTGCCTTCCGTCGGGCCCATCGTCGATGGCGTTGTATATCTCATTTTTTGTGACGGCTTCTTTGCGCGACGCCTTCATATATTCCATTATCTCTTGCTTTTTTTGATTGATCATTTCTGCGATTCGTCCCTTTTCGTTTGTCAATTTCATCTCCCGCGTAAAATAGTTATATGGTTATGCTTATAATATGTTAACGTTTATAATATTTTTACTTTTATATTATGTTTACATTTATATTATGCTTGCGTTTATATCATGTTTATATATTATATGCCCTGCCAGGGCGGCCGCAA
>WRLR01000054.1 GCA_009777515.1 Oscillospiraceae bacterium
TTCCCATGTCATGTTGTCGGAACGCCCGATGTTCCACATCGGCGTAAACACGTCAAACAGGAACAGGCCGCCCGGTTTCAGGGCGCGGCCCACATGGCCCAGAAGGACCCGGCGCTCTTCGGGGACGAGCGCCCCGTAATCGCACCAAATTAACGTAATTATGTCAAAGGCGCCCGCGAAACCCAGCCCATCAATATCCATTTTCAAATAGTTCTGCACTATGTACGTGCTGTCGGGATCGTGCTCACGCGCGTAATTTATGGAATTTTCAGATATATCCATCCCCGTGACGCGCAGCCCGCGTCCTGCGAAACGCTTTGTGTACAGGCCGGGGCCGCACCCGATGTCGAGCAGGCGCGCCCCGCCGGGCACAAGCGAGCATATCCATTCGACCGAACGTTCGATAAATTCCGGTTTCCTGCTCGCCGCATCCGTCTCCGGGTCAAGGTGGGCTTTTAGCATTTGTTTCGATATATATGGATCGTCCCAAAACTTTTCGCCCGTCCTCTCGTGAAGGGTGGGCCGCGCCAGGAGTTTTCGCAATTCCGCAAACGTAGCATTTGTCGTCTCATGCGCCATTCCATTCAATTTGCCATGTTCCGTTTCATTCGACATATCATTCGCCATCCTATTTATATTGCAGCCACTGCCTCCGCCGCCGCCTCCATCATTATATAAAACGCTTGCCCCTCGGGTGATACGCCGGGAGAATTGAACGAAGGCGCGCCGGCGACATCCCGGACGAAACCGTATTCGTCCACTTTGGCGTTCGCTGCGGCTCGCATCCTGTCGGCCTGCGCGATATATTTTACATCCAAGAAACCGTATTGATAGCCGCGATATATGCTGTAGGCCATCATTTGCGCGCAGTTCGTCTCCACAAAGGATTCATCGCCTTCGTCGAGCACGTCGTAGAACAGCCCGTTATCGAGCTGGTACTTTAGGACGCCGGAGACAATCTTGCCCAAATAGCCTGTGAGGCGCGCGCGCTCCTCGCCCATCCCAGGGGGCAGCAATTTCAATATTTTAACGAGCGCCGCAGCGTTCCAGCCGCTCGCCGCCCCCCAGATTTTATCGCGCCACCAGCAGCCTTTTTCAACGTTCCATTGGTGCCTGACAGCGCCCGCCCCATCGTCCCATAACAGGTTAAAGCGCAGATCCACTTGCTTCACGGCCTTGTCGTAGCAGCCCATTACCGCGTAGAACGTCGGCACCATATACATGCAGTCAGCCGCGATCATAGGCTGCGTGCTGTTGTGGAGCTGTATGCCGTTGGCGTCCGCCGGTGCGTTGTCAATATAATCGAGCATTTTGTCCGCAGCTTTTTTATAGAAAGCGTCGCCGGTTTTTTCGTAGGCGAACATCACGCTCTCGCCGCAGACGCATGGGTCCGTGATGTTTGTCGTGTGCGCGACCCCGGCCAGCCTGCCGTCGGACATTTGCCTGTAGGCCGCTTCATGCGCCATCAAAATCGTTATATGGTCGTCCCCGGACTCGATAAACGCGCCGGCCGCTGTCCCATGCTCCCATTGGTGCCGCACCATGGTCAATAACGCCAGTTTAGCTTTTTGGACCTTTTCGCTACCCTTCAGGCCTATCACATTATTAGTCGTACCCATCATATTTACCTTCTTTCCCAATATCTCAAAGTGCACTACGTGTACTATGCGTACTATGTGTACTACGTTTACTATGTGTACTATGTGTACTATGTATACTATGTATACACTATTATAATATATACATACGTATATTATATGTACACACATATATTATACCACTGCATTTTTTGAAATTTTAGTGTCTCTAATCGGCACTCGCACATGCAGTGGACATGCAAAGTGAACATGCAAGACGTGAAAGACGTGAAAGATACAAAATAGTGCTTGACAGAGTTCAAGGGGCAATGGTACGCTAGTCCGTGGTTATGGATTTACATAAAACAGAGGAGGTTCTATACGCTAAAGTGAGAGATGGTAGCATGAGCAATTTTGGGATTGCCGCCGGCCCAACAGCCGGCTTCATATATATATAATTCCGGTACTTAGCGAAGTCGAGGCGTCAGCCTGGCCTGCCCCGCCTATGGGAGGGATGGCTGGGGCGCGGCGCAAGACATCAGGCCGCTGCGGCCAGCGCTTAGCGCCGGACGCATGTCGCGCCGACTTATGGGAGTTCATAGAATATCCGATATATAATTAGCCGCGATATACGCGGCTTTTGTACGTTGTTGGCGCGGTTCCGTATTTGGGCATTTGGGCGGGTTTATAGATAAACGGAGGAACATATGGCTGTTTTAGCTACACATATACCGTCGTACATGGTATCCGCTTTCGAGCAAGCCGGAGTGAACCCCGGCGAATTGATATATGCGATACATACCGACATGGATGCAGACGGGTCGCACTCAGACGTCTATTGCGCCGTGACCAAGGACACCTTATATGCAATATATGGGCTCGAGGGCGTCGTGCGCACCGAGGGGGCGCGCAGGATCGTTTCGGCATATTCGATGCACAGCCTCGCGTCGTATGCGCTCGCGGATCTCGGCGAGCTAGTGTGCGAGAAGCTGCTTACAACGGGCCGCCTGTGGGCGACGCACAAGCCCGCTGAAGACGAAGAAGGCGCAGGTGGCACAGCCCCCGTCACCGACCCTGTCCCCGAACCTGTCACCGAACCTGTCCCCGACCCGGAGCTTTTACTCCGCTTCTCCATCGGCCGCATGCCCTATGTGGAGAGGCTCGCGAAAGTTGCGAAAAACATGCTGGCCGGCAGCGACGACCCATTACGCGAAATCCTCATAGACGAGGACCTGTTCTGCCCGAAGTGTGGCACGCGCTATCCGGAACCCGACAGGAAGCTGTGCCCAAAGTGCATGGACCGGATATCATTGTCCTGGAGGCTGCTCAGCTTCTTTAAGAACTACCGCAGTAAAATGGCCCTGATATTCGCCGGCATGCTGCTCAGCACGAGCGTATCTATATTGACGCCTTTTATCAGCTCAAAGATCATGTTCGACGAGGTGCTGATTGAAGGCGGCGCCTACTATGGCCTGGTCGCCCAGATAGTGCTGTTGATATTCATTGTGCGGTTCGTCAATACCAGCATAAACGTGCTGTACCAGTATATGCTCGCTAGGACCGTCCCGTGGATTGTGTACGACTTGAAAATGAAGATTTTCGAGGCCATGCAGAGGCTGTCGGTCAGCTTCTACTCGTCAAAGCGCACGGGCCAGCTTATGAACCGCGTGGTCAGGGACGCGACGAACATCTACTGGTTCTTCGTAGACGGGCTGCCGTTCATTATCGTAAACGCCCTGCTATTTTCCGGCGTCATCACATTCATGTGCATACTGAACATAAGGCTCGCCCTCATTTGCCTGGTGATCATTCCTATCGCCATCCTCATGTTCCGCTTCCTGTGGATCATTTTCCGCCGTTTCCACCATAAAAACTGGGTGTACGGCTCGCAGCTTTACTCCATGGTCAGCGACTCCGTCAACGGCCAGCGCGTCATAAAGGCGTTCGCGCGGGAGGACGAGGAGGCCGACAGGTTCGCGGACCTGGGCGGCAAGGAGGCGGGCATCAACAAAGTGATGATGAACACCGGCTACACGGCGTTCCCGCTGGTCTACCTGTTCATGTTTTTCGGGCAGATCGCCGTGATGTCCGTCGGCGGCATGATGGTCCTCGACGGCGAGCTGACCATCGGCACGCTCATAACATTTATCGCGTTTCTGTCCATGCTGTACGGGCCGCTGGAGTTCATGTCGTGGGTGTCCAACTGGTGGGCGCGCTGCGTGGACTCCGCCCAGAGGGTGTTCGAGATTATAGACGCCAAGCCGGAGATCGATGAGCCGGTGAATCCCGCGCCGATGGAAGAATTGGTAGGCAATATATCGATAAAAAACGTGTGGTTCGAGTACGACCCTGCGACGCCGATTCTCAAAGGCTTAAGCCTCAACGCCGAGGCGGGGAAACTGCTTGGCATAGTCGGAAAAACGGGCGCCGGCAAGAGCACGCTGGCCAACCTGATCGCACGGCTGTACGATGTAAAGGAAGGATCGATAGAAATAGACGGCGTGGACGTCAGGAACATATCGCTGGGGCTTTTGCGCGGCAGCATCGGGATCGTCTCACAGGAGATATACCTGTTCATCGGCTCGATTGCCGACAACATACGCTACGCGAAGCCGGACGCATCTATTGACGACATCGTCAGGGCGGCGAAGGCCGCCAGCGCGCACGAATTTATCATGAAGCTGCCCGACGCGTACGAGACGCGGGTCGGGGCGGGCGGCCAGGACCTGTCGGGCGGGGAGCGCCAGCGGCTGTCGATAGCGCGGACGATACTGCAGAACCCGAAGATTCTTATCCTCGACGAAGCGACCGCCGCGATGGACACGGAGACGGAGGCGCAGATACAGGCGTCGCTGGCAAAGCTCCAGAGTGGCAGGACAACAATCGCCATCGCCCACCGCCTCTCGACGCTGCGCGACGCGGACACCCTGGCGGTCATCCACGAGGGCAAGATCGTGGAGAGCGGCACCCACGCAGAACTCATGGAAAAGCGCGGCGAGTACCACAAGCTGTACACCATACAGATGGAAGGCCTGAAGATGATCAACATGGACGCCAGCACAGACGCCGCATAAAATCGTAGGGGCGAAACGCCCCTGTTAGGGCGTGCACAAAGCATAGATAAAACCGCATCTCGGAGGAATTAATATGGAAACGCACAATGTACCGACCGTGCCGGAGCCAGAGCCAGAGGCGACAACGGATGAAAGCAAAAACGACGCAATCACAGCAGGCGGCGACCTATCGCTGGCTGTCGACATAGGTTGGTTGGAATTGGGTAAAGCTGATTTTTACGAAGGGAACGGCGGCTTTACCGGGCTGCGCTACAACGGCCAGGAGTATAAACGCATACAACTCCGGCGGGCCATGCCCGATCGCTATCCCTCGGAATATATATCCGTCGCCGATCACGAACACAAAGAAATCGGCATGATACGTGCGCTCACGGACCTGTCCGACGATCAGCTCCGCATCGTCTCTGACGAGCTCAATCGCCGCTATTATTGCCCGGAGATATTGGAAATCAAGTCGGTGCGCGATAAGCTCGGCTATGTGTATATGGAGATGGACGTTATCGCAGGCGGCGAGCGGCACGAGCGCAGCGCCGCAGTCAACGACGTCAACAAAAATATTCGCATGATTGGCGCCAACCGCCTGATCGTCTTCGACGTGGACGGTAACCGCTTTATCGTGAACGCATTGGACAAGCTCGACCGGAAGAGCCTGCGGCGCCTGGAGCCATACATGTTTTAGCATACATATATTAGTTTGTAACCCGCCGCCACCACATAGGAAAGGGCAAGGCTTCGCGGCGTCCGCGCCATATATTATTTAGCGGAACGCGCGGGCTTGGTATTACGTAAAATATGAATAGCTATACATTTGAATACGATTTGACAAATGATTTGCGCCAAGCGAGAGGTATGCTGTCGCTTGGCGAGAACGGTAAGATCGTTAATACAATCACCGCACTATATACGGAGCATCTCGATCACGCTGATCATGCAAGTCATGCGGAGCATCTCGATCACGCTGATCATGCAAGCCATGCGGAACAACCCGATCACACTGATCATGCAAACCGTGCGGAACACACGGAAAACACGGAACACGCTGAGTCCGCACCCGCGCCGCACGGCGACGGCGTGGACGTCATGGACGTGGAGGAAGCGGGCGTCGTCGCGGGCGTCGGCACGGGGCTCATCTATTTTCAAATGAAGTCCGGCGACGAAATGGTGCTGTGCCGCTTCTCGATGTCGGGTCTCAAGCCTGCCGGCGAGTTTTGCAAGCTGGTCAACTACTGCGTTCAGACAAAAGCCGTGCACCTGCCTGAAATTGCAGAGCGCTTCAAATGCCCAAAGTGCGACAGGCCCTTCGTCGAAGGCATGTCGGTCTGCATCTTCTGCTACGACCGCATAGGCCTGCTAAAGCGCGCATACAGCCTGCTCCGCCCGTTCGTGAAGCGGCTTTTGACCGCCGAAGGCATGCTGCTGTTCTCTTCGATTCTCTACCTGTTGGTCCCGCTGCTTTCACGCTTTTTAATTGACAACCACCTGCGCCCCGGCCAGGGCACGCTCCGCGACGTGCTGACATTGACCGGCGGGATGCTGTTCGCGCGGCTCGTCGGCGAGATAATCTTTATATTCTCGTCCAGGCGCTTCAACAACGCGTCGATCGACTTCGCGAACAACCTGCGTAACACGGCGTACGACAAAGTCCAGCGCCTGTCGCTGGGTTCGCTGTCCAAGCGGACGCCCGGCGACATGATCCGCCGCGTGATGGAAGACACCATGACGATAAAAGACTTCGTGTCCGACGCGGGGCGCTGGATGATAGAGCAGATGATCACATTCGGCGTCGTAATCGTGATCCTGCTCTTTACGGACTGGAAGCTCACGTTGATCGCATTTATACCGCTGCCGATAGCCATGATCCTGATGTCGCGGTTCTGGCGGCTGATACTCATCCGCTACGAGCGGCAATGGCGCAAGCACTCCCGCGCGCAGTCCATACTGCACGACATCATCCGGGGCATCCGCACGGTCAAGGCGTTTGGTAATGAAGAGGCGGAGATATCGAAGTTCGCGAATGTGACAAAAGAACTCGCGCAGGTCTCCAGCTCTAACGAGCAGATGTGGGCGCTGCTGTTCCCGTCGCTGATTTTCTTTTCCGGCGTCGGCGAGTTCCTGGTTCTGTATTTTGCGGGCCGGGGCATCATAGACGGCACGCGCACGCTCGGCGTGCTGGTGCAGTTCACCATGTATATCGCATACATATACGGGCCGCTGCGTTGGATCGTTTCGTTCCCGAGGTGGCTCGCGGACGCCATGACCAGCATGGTGAAGGTCTTTGAAATCCTCGACGAGGAGCCGGACATCAAGGAGCGCGAGAACCCGAACAATGTGCCGCTGGATGGGGACATCCGCTTTGACGGCGTCTCGTTCGGCTATAAGTCATACGAGCCCGTGTTAAAAGACATCAGCCTGGAGGTAAAGCCGGGCGAAATGGTGGGCATCGTCGGCCGGTCCGGCGTCGGCAAGAGCACGCTTATCAACCTCCTGATGCGCCTCTACGACCCGAACGCCGGCAGCGTGTGTATAAACGGCGCGGACCTCCGCGACATGTCGCCGGACTATCTGCACGAAAACATCGGCGTCGTCTTCCAAGAAACGTTCCTGTTCGCCGGGACCATATACGACAACATCGCGTACGCGAAGCCCGACGCCACCCCGGACGAGATCGTCGCCGCGTGCAAGGTAGCCAACGCCCACGACTTCATCATGCAGACGGCGGACGGCTACAACACAGTCATCGGCGAAAACGGCCACTCCATATCGGGCGGCGAGAGGCAGCGCCTGGCCATCGCCAGGGCCATCATCAAAAACCCATCCATATTGATACTGGACGAGGCGACGAGCTCCCTCGATGTCGAGACGGAGTCCGCCATCCAGGAGAGCCTGGGGCGGATAGTGAAGGGCCGCACGACGCTGGCGATAGCGCACCGCCTCTCGACGCTGCGCCAGGCCGACAAGCTCATAGTGCTGGACAAAGGCCGCATAGCGGAGTCCGGCTCGCACATAGAACTGCTGCGCCAGCGCGGCATATACTACAAACTAGTAATGGCACAGCGCCAGACATCAAAATTAAAATAAAAACCGAAGGGCGGCCCTTGCAACCGCCCTCCCCGTCCTTGCCGATCTCCTCGCTTTCCACACCGCCCCATTACGCTTTTATTTTAAATACTGCCTCCAGGAATGCACCGGCGCCCAGCCTACGGCCTCTTTTAGCTTCTTGTTGCTCATGAGGGTGTCGTGGCCGGATATCCCCTTTGTGACAGGCAGAAGGTCGGGCCTGAAGCGCTCTATGATGCTCATGGTCTCGTCCAGGCAGCCCGTATCGTCATTGTTGCAAAAATACGCGCCAAAAGGTTCAATGTCGTTCGCCTTTTCCATCAGCAGGCGATGGGCGCTGGCCAAATCCTCCGACGCAATCCACGGGAACATCCACTCGTTCCATCCCTGCACCGGCTGGGCATTGGCCGCCATGGCCTTGCGCCTGTCCTCGTCCGTGATGCCGGCGGAACGCAGCGCATACGCGCGCATGCCATATGCCCTCACGTACATATCCAATAAATATTCGTCCGTGAGCTTGCTGAAGGAATAAGAATCTTCAGGATCACAGGGATGGCCTTCGTCTATAGGCAGATACTTCACCTCAAAAGGCTTTTTTGTCAACCGGAAGCCGTGGCCGAGGGCGCAGTTTGAACCGGTCATTACAAATATGTTGACGTCATTGCGAATGCAAGACTGCAACAGGTGGTATGTCCCGATAATGTTGGTCTCCATAGTCTTGGGGAACATGGCGGGATCGTCGTAGCCGGGCCTACCGGGCGTGTCAGTCGGCCCCGGTTTTGCCGCAGTGTGATGTATCGCGTCGAAATTTTTGCCCTTTATGGCATTCAAGCAGTCGTTCACATCAAGTATGTCCCCTTGAATCCATTCAAACTTTGAAAATTCGTCCGCTGGCTTCTTTCGGCTGAACAGCACGACCTCATGCCCCGCCTTGCTCAAATCCCGGATCAAATGGGCGGCGAACTTCCCGCTGGCGCCCGTAACTAACGTTTTCACAAATATCGTCCTCCTTAATCATAAATGGGAGACGGCTTCCGGACGTCCCGAAAGCCATATGTTATTATTGCTTATTTAATTTAACTTTTATATATTAGCAAGTCAAGATGCAACCGCATTAATCCGCCCATTGTCGCCCATTTGTTCGCCCATTATTACCCATTTTCCTATTATCCCATTATCCATATTATCCATATTTCCATATTTATGTAAGTTTAAGATGGTTGACATTAAAAAACCGTTTTAGTAATATGGTAACGTTATTTTCTGGTTGTTAAACCCATTATAAAATTCATATTTTTTCCATATGATTACGTCTTCTGAATAATTTACTTCATCATTTTTACAAGTTGGATTGATTAATATATAATTTGGTACTGTTGGATTGGAGGTTTATTACTACATATTGTTGCATACCAAACTAGTGGCAATTGCATCGAATACTACATAAAGGAGCATTCTTAATGAATGTGAATTGGCGAAAATTGGCACAGCAGATATGGAGGGACAGGCTAATTTACTTTTTGCTGCTGCCGGGTGTCGTGTTCTTTATTATTTTTAACTACATTCCGATGTACGGTATCACTTTAGCTTTTAAAAAATATATGGTTGGCGACGGAATATTAGGTAGCCCCTGGATTGGTTTTAGCAATTTCGAAAAGCTGTTTAAGCTCCCGGACTTTTGGAGGGCGTTTACAAACACGATAGTCATCAGCCTGCAACGCTTGGTATTCGAGTTCCCTGTCCCCATCATATTAGCGCTACTGCTAAACGAAGTTCGAAGAAATATTCCCAAGCGTTTCATGCAGACCGTGTTTACATTCCCCAATTTCCTTTCATGGATTGTAGTTGCTGGTCTTACTTTTAATATATTGGCAGACAATGGGCTTGTCAATGTCATACTGGTTACCCTAGGACACGAAAAACAGTCATTACTTACGACCCCTTCTTTTTTCCGCCCCCTGCTGTATTTCACATCAAACTGGAAAAGCGCAGGCTGGGTGGCCATCATATATTTGGCCAGCATCACATCCATAAACTATGAACTATACGAAGCGGCTGTGATAGACGGCGCCAACCGCTTCAAGCAGACCATATATGTCACATGGCCCGGAATACGCTCAACAGTTGCCATTATGTTTATATTAGCTATCGGCAACACGATGAACGCTGGCTTCGACCAGATTTTTAACTTGTACAACCCTGTGGTATACGACGTAGCCGATATCATGGAAACATACATATACCGCCGCGCTTTTTCCACGGGCTCCGATTTTGGCGCGGCCACCGCAGTGACTCTTTTCCGGGCCGTAATAAATTTCACGCTCCTATTACTTGCTAATTTTGTCGTCCGGTTTATCGGCGAAGAAGGTTTGTTCTGATATTGCAAATTGAGAAGGTGACTATATGAATAAAGCGTTACGCCCATCAAAACCGGCTTATTTCATTATATTATTGCTTTTGGTGTTAGGATGCGTAATCATGATTTATCCTTTTTACAATTGTTTTGTCACATCCGTGCTTCCGTATGAGTATGCGACAACCTTTGGGCTATACTTGGTTCCGCCGGCATTGGATTTCATAAATTATACGGCCCTGCTGACAAGTCCCGTCATCCTCAGCGGTTTTAGGGTGACGTTTATAATTACTTTATTGGGGACTTTATATAACATGGCGCTGACGATAACTATGGGATATGCGCTGTCCCGCAAAGGCTACAAGGGGCGCAATTTTTTCATCATGGTTGTGCTGGTCACGATGTTCTTTTCCGGCGGCATGATTCCGGGCTACATCCTGGTCAGGAACCTCGGCCTCATGGACACCTTGCTATCGATGATACTGCCCGTTGGCATCGCGCCATTCTGGCTGATATTGACGAAAAACTATATGAGCTCCATCCCCGACTCTTTGGAGGAGTCCGCCAGGATAGACGGAGCAAACGATTTAACAATAATGGTAAAAATCATTGTTCCCCTTTCGCTGCCCATTATAGCCACTGTAACATTGTTTTACGGCGTGGCCCGCTGGAACGAATGGTTTTCAGGCATGCTGTATATCCGCACGCCCGGCAACAGGCCGCTGCAGCTTTTGCTCCGGGACATGTTGGTGCGGATGGATACCGCTCTTATGGATCAAGCCGCCGCCCATGCCATTCAGGGGCATCAACGAATATATTCACAGTCCATGCGTACCGCCATGGTAATGATCACATCTATCCCGATACTATGCCTTTATCCGTTTTTGCAAAAATATTTTGTCCAGGGAATCATGATAGGATCGATCAAAGGTTGATTGGGTCAAATAAAAGCTGATCATCAGCTGAAAGGGGGCCTATGCGCATAACTGACAAAGAACGCAAGATACTCCGGGAATTAGCGGTGCGCCAGGCGGAGATCGCGGCGCTGCCCATCATGGAGGAGCGAAAAAAACTCTGGTACGACATCAATGATGGAAAGACCGGGCACCCGCTGGTAGCCATGGAGTTCCATGGGCTGGAGCAGGAAGTATATCCAAAGCTTATGTGCGAGGATCCGCTGGCGCGCGAGCTTGAACGCGATATGTCGCAATTGATTTTCAGGCATGAGCATTATAGAGACGATTTCGTCATACCTGCTTCAGTATCCGTGGGCATCCATAACGATATCACACCTTTCGGCTTCAACCCTGATGTGGTCCATACGATGGAAGCCGACGGCACCGAAGGGCTCGGTTATGTCTATAAGTACATAGTGGATGATCTGGAAAAAGACATCGGCCTGTTCAAGCCATCGTCGTTTGTAGTGGATGCCGGGCTAAAAGAGGCTAACGAGCGAAAGGTGCATGCGGAAGAAATATTGGGGGATATATTGCCTGTGCGGCTGGAGTTCAGGGGCATCTCACTGCACCCCGCTTTTTTCATGTTCCGGATGATGGGCATGGAAACGATGTTTTGCTCCATCATTGATTATCCCGAATTGTTCCATAAAATAATGCGGCAACTTACAGACGATTATCATGCGTTCCTGGACGCAATCGAAGCGGGCGGCGCTTTGGTCCCGAACAATGACGCCAGCCGCGTATGCCAGGAAACGGCCGGGTATACCCATGAACTGCCGGGGGCCGGGCAATTGGACAGGCCGATGAAAATATCCGACTCTTGGGGCATGGCCAGTTCGCAAGAGACTGTCGGCATGTCGGCTGCAATGTATGATGAGTTTTTCTTTACGTATACAAAAGAAATTACCGATCGTTGCGGCTTGCTTTCATACGGCTGCTGCGAACCGGTCGATATGTACTGGGAATCGAGCCTTTCACGCTTAAAGAACCTGCGCAGGCTGTCCATCTCGCCCTGGTGCAACGAGGAAGCCATCGGTGAGATGATTCGCGGAACAAAGGTATGTTACCACCGCAAGCCTTCGCCTAATTATATAAGCGTTGACAGCGTGTTCGATGAGGAAGCGTTCCTTAATCATATAAAACGCTCTGTAATTGCCGCCCGCGGGTGCCCGCTGCATATTACGTTCCGGGACATCACGTCGGTACGCGGGGAACCATGGCGGCTCACCCGCGCAGTGGAACTCACGCGCGAGGCATTCGCGCGGTGGTGGCAAGGATAGCTATGAATGATTACTATGAAAGATCATAATGAAAGTAAACTATAAATAAAGGACAATAATTAACAAGACAAGCAATTCAAAAGTATAGAGAGGAGACACTCATGCAAAAAAGAATTATCGGTTTCTCTTTGGTATTATTGATGCTAGTAGCAACGGCCTGTACGCCACAGGCGCCAACAAACACAACGGGCGCAACGGAAGCGGCAGCCACTACATCCGCCGCTGCCACAACCGCGTCGGCCACAGCCGCTCAAAGCACCACCGCAGCCGCTGCCGCTGAAGTGCAAGGCGATCCGGCAAACCGGCCGGTAATAGAAACCGCTTTTTGGGAAATCACGGACACCTTCTCATTCCAGCCGGGCAATGACGACGCCCTGGCCGACTATGTCATGGACCTGATAAATGTCACATTTGTCGGCCGCGCGATTTCGCAAGCGCAGTACAATGACAGCATCACGCTGTGGGCCGCCACTGACGATTTGCCTAATATTTGGTTGTATGATGGAACGGGCACCAATAATATATGGCCCTGGCAGGAACAAGGGCTCATTCGGAGCATACCCAACGATTTGTCAGAGTACCCGCTGTTGGCCAAGTATCTTGACGAGGACGCATTGCCTATGTACGAGCGTTGCAAGCTGGACGGGACGTACTGGGCGATCCCTCGGGCCGACTTCGTGATACCTTTGACATACACGCAAGGCGTCCCATTTATGCGCATTTCCGACTATGAGGCCATGGGGTCCCCGCCCCTGCCGGATTCTGTGGACGACTGGTTTGATTTTTGCATGCTCGCCAAGGAGACATTTCCGGAAAAAGCTATACTTTCCAACGGCACACAGCCATTTAACCTGTTCGGCAACATCAATCCGGAGCTGAACAACAACCGCTGGTTCTACTACGAGGAGAAGGAGCTATGGGCGCCGCCCATTTTCAACAATTACGAACGGTGGAAGGAAGTGAACCGCTTCTGGCACGCCGGGCTCATCGACAAAGACACGTTCTCCGTTACGGACGAGATAGTCTACCGGGACAAGTTCGTCACAGGCGAGTCCGTCATTTATGTATTTTCGCCCTTCCCCGGCCATTTAAACAACCTACTGCAGCCACCCTGGGTGCAGAAAAACGGCACCAATATCGGGGACGAACTGATGATACTGCCGCGCCCGACGGATTATAATGGCAATAGATACATCCCGCCGCTCAAATATTGGTCCGAGTCGTATATATCCGGAAAAACCGACGACGAGCAGATGGCGGCCATATTCAGGCTATTTGACTACTTGCTGAGCGAGGAGGGGTTCGAACTCAGGCGCTTTGGCCTTGAGGGCAAGGACTATACGAAAAACGGCGACGAAATCAACGTCATCCGCGAAAAGGACTCGTCCGGCGCGTTTAGGTCCATTTCCGAGATATACCCTTCCGGGTATTTTGTGCAACTGTGGGCAACGTGGGACGAGGAGTTCCCGTTTGTAGACCCATCGATCGACCCGAAGATACGCGCCTTTGGGCAACAATACCTGCACGACAAAGACACCACATTCGTCCCGCAGCCGGACACATACAATATTCTTTTGACGACCATCTCGACGGAACGCCAGAGGGAGCTTGTCATAAACTCCGGCAATGAAGACATGTTCAAGCTCGCCATGTCCACAAACTACGACGAGGACTGGGCCGCATTTGTAAAGAAGTACGAGGACCTGGGCCTCTGGGAAATGGCGGCGGAAATCAACGACATAGCGAAGCAGTTGGGATATATTGAATAAATACCACGTATAATATGCCCACATTTTGAATAGATAGATTATATAAAAACCTAAAATACAACAAAAATTGTATAGCACTGTGTGGAAAATTAGTGGAGTCTTGAGAAAGGGCATATAGGCAATTATCGCCTATATGTCCTTTTTTATCGAGTGTGAAATTGTGAATATCCGCTAATATTAACATCCAATTACTTGTTTATATTAGCAAAGATTACCCAATACATTACTAACTTTTATGGTTTACGATCTTGACTGAAGCCTTTGTTCATTCTATAATAACGAGTAATAAAATGTAATAAGCAGTAATAAAAAGAGATAAAGAGGTCTAAAGAGTAATAAGGATATAATAAATGGATAAACGTAAAAGGGCAAATAACAGGGATAACATTTTTTCGCCAACATTTGGCTATAGGCCGAAGTATATTATAGGGCGCGATAAAGAGATATCGGAGTTCATGGAGGGCATTTCCAATGCCCCTGGCCACCCAAACCGCGCGACCTTTTTTATCGGGCAAAGGGGCATGGGCAAAACAGTGTTGTTGCTTGAACTGGCGGAACGAGCCAGGGAAGAAGGTTACATAGTGGTGCGGGTAGTCGCGGGCGAGACAATGCTGGAAGAAATTATTGAAGGAATCCAAATATCCGGCGAGCGTTATACGGAAGAGAAAAAAAGGCCAGTCAAAAGTGTTAGCGCCGGAGCCTTTGGTTTTTCAGTCGGGCTCACGTTCACCGATGAGATTCGGGAAAACTTTGGGTTTGGGACAAAACTATCGCTATTATGCGAGGCGCTAACGAAGCGTAAAAAAGGCGTGCTATTCCTCATCGACGAGATACGCTCCAGTACAGCGGAGATGCGCATATTTGCCACAACATATCAGCATCTTGTGGGCGACGGGATGAATGTTGCCGTCGCAATGGCAGGGCTGCCAAATGCGATCTCTTCTGTTTTAAACGACACAATCCTCACATTTCTAAATAGGGCGAATAAAATAAATTTGAGTCCGCTTCAAATTGCCGACGTTGGCTTTTGCTTCGCAAAAGCTCTCCATGATCTTGGCATAGGGTTTGACGCTAAAACGCTTGACTCAGCCGCATGCGCGACCGATGGCTACCCGTACCTGTTCCAACTGGTTGGCTACCATATGCTAAAGTTTATAGGCGATGATGGTGACCTTACGGCGACAGCGGTTGATCTTGCCATATCTAACTCTAAGCGCGCGTTGGCCAGCGACGTTTTACTACCATGCTTGAACCCATTGTCTGCTTGGGACAAAAGGTTTTTGGAAGCCATGGCAAAAGATATCGGCGAAAGCAGAGTAGTAGATATTCAAAACAGGCTTTCGGTTGGGAAGTCGCATACGCAGACATACCGCAAGCGTTTGATGGAATCGGGGCTTGTGCACTCGCCGTCGCGCGGCATGTTGGAATTCTCCATACCGTACCTTGGGCAGTATCTCCGTGGTGAAATATAAATATATAAGATCAAATGTTGTAATCGCGCGTATTTTCACGCGCGTTTCGCCTATATGTCCTTTTTGTCGAAAAGAAAATAGCCGAAACCGAAAAACACCACGCTTGTTGACAGCAGCAGGCCCGCCGTGGTCAGGAGGCTCTGCCATGGCAGGCGGTGGCCGAGCCACATGCGGTACCACCCGGTATAGGTCGTGAAGAGCGCGGCGCCTACGCTTGAGTTGAACGTTCCAAAAAACGCAAATACCAGATATGAGACGATGCACAAAAACATGACAAGCGCCGGGCTGCGGATCAACACGGCGACAAAGCTCGCAAAGGCGATGTAGGCGGCCATCGGCGCCAGCGTGAGGAGATAGGACGCGAGCGCTTCGCCGAGCATCGAAAGCACAGAGAGGGCGGTCAGCCCCTGCGATGCGGCGCCTGCGGCGGCGCCCGGCGCGGCGCGCAGGGCGGCAGGCAGCCCGTACGGGTTCGCCGTCGTCCCGGCGATGGCAGCCGATATGACTTGCCTTGCCGCCAGTACGACAAAGCCTGCGCCAAGTGCGATGGCGATATAGCATAGCATCGCAAGGCATTTGGCCAGATAGGCGTCAAACCTGCTGACGGGGCGCAATAGGACGCATTTTACCGATTTCGATTCCAGCTCGTGCGTGAATATATCCGCCGCCAGCATAAAAACAGCGAGCGGAATCAAGAACATACGGTATGTGGACAGCGCGCTGTAGAGCGCGTTCGGGCCGCTCAGGCTGAAGAATATCCCAGACGCTGTACCCAAACTATCACCCGTCGTGGCGAACATCCCCGTGCCCAGCCCAATCAACGCATAGATAATGAGTATGACAATGTATTTTGGGCGCCAGAATATTTTTTTGAGTTCGCATTGGAACGCGACAGCCACGGTGTTCATATGTCACCCCCGGGGCGTGCGTTTTCAGATGGGGCTGCACCGCTATGATTTTCATGGGGGGCTGCGGCGTTATGATTTTCAGATGGGGCTGCACCGCTATGATTTTCAGAGGGAGGAGTAGCAGCGCCGATGTTTTCAGGAGGAGCCGCAGCGCCGATGTTTACATGGGATGCTGCGCCGCCGCTGTTTTCAAGGACGGGAGGGGGGGCGCTTTGCACCTGCCGCCGGTGCCGCTGCAGCACATTCAAATAATACGCCTCGACAGAGCCGTAGTCGCGGAGCGCGTCGCCCATATAGGCCGTCTCCAAAAGCTCGCCCTCGTCCATGACGCCGATGCGGTTGCATGTCTTCTCGATTTCCGAAGCCAGATGGCTGGATATGAGAAACACCGCGCCGGAAACGGACGCCTGGCTCAAAATGATGTTCCTGACCTCGACCATGCCCTCTATATCCAATCCATTGAGCGGCTCGTCTAGCGCCATGAAGCCCGGGGCGGAGATGAAGCACAGCGCCAGCCCCAGCCGCGCTTTCATCCCGAGCGAAAAACGGTCGACCCGCTCGTGGCGGTTGGCTTTCAGCCTGACGACGTCGAGCGCCCACGCTATCATGGCGGCGGCGTCTTTTTTGCTCATTCCATAATATTTAGCGGCCAGTATTAAATTGCGCTCGGCGGTGAGGTTCGCGTAAAAGGCCGGCGCTTCCACAATGGCGCCCACGCGGCGCAGCGCCTCCCTGGGGTTGTCCGCAACGGACTCGCCGAATAGCCGGATGTCCCCCTCGAACGGGCAGAGGCCGCATATGCTCCTTATGGCTGTCGTCTTGCCCGAGCCATTGGAACCGAGCAGCCCGAAGACGTCGCCCTGCGTGAGCTTAAAGGACATGTTCTTAACGCCGCGCCCGTTTTTATATAGCTTTGTTAAGTTTATGACATCGAGAACCGGGGCCATAGAAGTCATAGAAGCCATAGAAGTCATAGAAGTCATACGCTGCTAGCCTTCGCCGCCCAAGGCGCGCCAAGCGCTATGGCGGAGCCATAACTATAGATTATTTCGTCCGTGCCGTCGCTGTAGGACGGCAGCTTCGGCGTACCGCGCGCGTTGCCATCGGGTTTTTCTATTATCGTGCTACCGACATTTTTAGAGCGGAACATGGCCTCAAAGCGGATGGGCTTTGGCACAGCATTGACCGTGGACACTATTTCGAAAACAATATCGGCTGAAGATACATTATCGTAACCATCCAGTGTGATCTCCATTGTCCCGTACGTTATGCGCGCGTCCGGCCCGATTGTTTCGTAGTAATTTGCGCCCCCGTAATCGAAAAAATCTTCGTTGGCGCGCTCGGCAAAAGCCGCCACCGCAAACTGCGCCAATTGCGGTATTTGATTGCCCGAAAGCGAAATACTCACGGTGTCGCCATTTGAAACAAAATAGTTGCGCGATTCGCCGATCAGGGCGTCCGCGATCGCTTCAATAAAACGTTTTTCGGCTGGGGTCATGGAATATTCTTCGTAATCGGGGAGGCTCCTGTAGTCCCTCCAGTAGTTCCCGCGCTCCGAAAACAGGCCGTCGCCGTACCACCTGTACACGACGTCCTCGTCGCTGTACGTGACGACATCCTCATCGAATACGCCGAAAGTGGAGAATATATCATCGTCCTGCGAAGGCAGCGATATATACGTCGAGCTCCGCGTGAACGCGCGCTCGCCGTCCCGTATAAAAGCTTGATCCCACCCCAAGGTTTCTACATCGTCGATATACAGCGCCCCGCTTAGCCAAAACATGCCGTTTGAATAAGTGCCGTTAGCGTTGTTCATCTCCTGTATCAGTTTGAACCCGGCGGCCTTGAGCCTCTCGTAGCCCGACAGGTTCATGGCGGCGGCCAGCGCGGACGCCACAAACACCGCGACTGCGGCGATAACGGCGGCCATCATGACCTTTCGCCTTTTTATGACAGACATAGCGTCATCTCCATATAATAAAACTTTATTATGATATTAAAACCTAATGAATGATATTAAACACAGTTTAACGTTTTAGCGTTTTAGCGTTTTTATAAACATAGTAATGTTACGTTGTAATGTTATGTAGTAATACCATATAGAAATAGTACACCCTGCGACATGTGCAAGTCAAGCCGACGCCCCGCGTGAAACCGCCGACGCGCCGTGCGAAGCAACGAAGCCGCGATATTGTCGCGGCTTCGTGCGTCACAATGGATTTCTTTAAAAGGCTCAGTTAAATAAACGGTATACGGTGGAACGAAAATATCAGGGCTATATCATTATATCCCATTGTCAATTAAGCGTACGCGCGTGACGCCGCTATGGGGCGCCGCCCAGTAGTCGCCGAACATTACTTCGTCCCCGTTGCGCTCGCCCGTGACGACATATTCACCGTCGTCGTCAAAATAGCCCTCCTGCACCGATTCAAACGCGATCATCGGGAACAACTGCGTTGACATATTGCGCGCGGGCGACGACTTATACATCAGTTTTAAATGAAAATTGCCAACCAGATAAAACTCTGTCGGGCTAATTTCGAAAATCAGGCCCCGGAAAGGCAGGGGCGTTTCGGCGGGCGTAGCGTTCCGGCCTTTATACCCGGTGCCCTGGCCGTGGCGCCCTGGAAATATAAATTTAACGCAGCCGTAGTAGCGCTCAAACTCATAATTGGCCTGCCCGACCCCATCTTCCTGAACCACGGCGTGGATTTTGCCTGTGCCCCTATACTTGCAAAGCAGGTTTTGCACGCTCAATAAAAATTGATTGCTCTCGCGCATGGCGATATTATTGGGCTTGATAACGCCATCCGCGTCAAACGACGACTCTACGCCGAAAGTGGCGTACCCGATGGCATTGCAGGCGCCGATTGCATAAAACATAAACGCGGCGTTGGGGCCGACGCTGGCCGACTCGGGCACAAACAGCGGATTGTCGTCGCGGGCATAGCCGTCGCACAGATCGCGGTAAGAGCGGTAATGCTGGCTATAGATGTCCGGCGCGATAAAGTCGATGTGCGGCGTATTGAACTTCCATATATCGAGCACTTTAACCAGCGCGCCGCCGCCCGGATAGCCCAGGCCGGGGATGCCGTAGTCGCCGCCGCCCAGCCAGACATTGACATACATCGGTATATCGTACGCCTTTTTCCCGCATTCCGCGATATAGTCGATATATTGCGCCAGATAATAAGCGCCGCAAAATTCTATCCCGTGGATACCGAACACTTCCTCCCACGCGCCGCTCATCTTTTTACCGTATTTTTTCCATTGCTCGTTCGGGAAGCCGCACCCTCGGGACTCGATATAGCCCGCCAGCTTGTCGGGAATATTGCTTTTTAGGTCTTTTTCCGCTTCCGGGCAGTAATCGCGGTCGGAACGGAGGTAGCCAGGTTCGTTTTCTATTTGAATGGCTATCATGGTTTGCTCTTTTTCGTCTATTTCCTTAATATGCTCCATGAGCTTGACGAAAGCCTTCGCATCGGCTTTTTTATTCGCGTCCACGTGCGTGGAAAGATTGTGCAGCAAAGTTCCGTCGGCCGCCAAAGCGCGCGGGAACCGCTTTACATCCGCTTTAACAAACGGCGGGCAATAGGACATGTCGCCGTTTTTCCACGTCGCGAACCAGAGCACGACCAACTTAAGATCCATTTCGCGGCATATCTTTATCATGTAATCAATCGAAGAAAAATCGAACTTGTCCTCTTGCGGCTCTATCTTGTGCCAATAAACAGGGGCTTCTATCATGTTGCAATTCAAGTTCTTCGTGCAAAGGGCCGCGTGGCGAAAATCTTTCTCTGTGTAAGAACTGGAATTGTGCGTTTGCGCGCCTACCGGAAAAAAGGGCTTGCCATTTTTGGTGAAACCTTTAAACGCATCCATAATAACCTTCCTTTATAAATATTATTATTCAGATTTTCACTATATCAACGCCGTTAAAATTTACCGTCCACAAAATCCTGGTACCACTGCAACCATTCGTCCATACGCAGCGATTGCAGCCTGCTAAGATGCGCTTCCCATTTTGAGTCGTCGATGGTGTCTGTGATGCTGGTGGCGATGAATTCTTTCATGTATTCGTTTATTTCGGTTTCTATGAAACTCTTTTCCGTATTTTTTTCCGGATCTACAAAACGTATGGGCAAAAATTCATCCATATAATAGCCCAGATATGTGTCGCACGCGTACTCCCTATGTATGGAATCGGGGTATTTTTCCGGATCGTTGATCTCCGGCTCGGACGGGAGAATCAGCGGGCCGCCGTCGACAAGGCCGTACGTGTACTTCATATCCTCGCGGCCCATGCCTTCGGGCCCGTCTTCGTAAATAGTGTAAATCTTACCGTCTTCGCGCATCTCCCAAAGGATGCCTTCCGCGCCATACCGGCCGATGTAGCGCATTTTTGTGTCTTTGTTGCAGAACTCCCACCAGCGCAGCAGGTTTGCCGGATCGTTGCAATCCGTAGTGATTGTGAAGCTTGTGCGCATGCCCCGGAACCTTTGGTATTGCCCGTGGTGCTTATACTGGCCTTCAAAGCCGACGGCGTCAAACGGCGGCAAAGCCTTGTAATAATTCACGCGTTCCCCGCCGGGCAGCCACCCGGAGTACATGCCGACTACTCCTTCCTCAATTTTTGAAGACTGTTGCGCGCCCGTCTGTGAAAAACCTTCGACGTCGAGCAGTCCTTCTTTCGCCAACCTGTTCATGAATTCAAGGTATGCGCGAAATTCTGCGGTATTGATATTCGGGACGATTTTGCTGTTCTCGACTTTGAAATATGCGCTCGCGTCGCTCGAGCCCCTTCCGGCGATGCCCCAGGGGTTGGCATAGTATAGAATGCCGCCGACCCAGCCGCTGGCCTGGAAGGTAATGGGAATCTCGTCAGCCAAGCCGTTCCCGTTGGGGTCCCCGTCGCGGAAAGCCACGAGCAAATCGTAAAACTCGTCGGTGTTATTGGGGAATTCGAGGTTAAGCGTATCCATCCATTGGGTGTTGATGTAAATAATGCCTTCCGGATCATTCTCGTAACTCAAACTGAACCCTGTCGGCAGGCTATACATGTTGCCGTCGGGGAAACGCATCATTTCCCAAAAATTAGGGATGGTATCGTAACCCGCGACAAGACCCGGGCAGTTTTCGCGCATAATGCCCTCGATGCTGGCGAAAAGCTCAGGGTTTTTAAGGATATGGTTCTCGCTGACCAGGAACATAAACGCGTCGGGCAGATCGGAGGCAAGCAGGATGGGCATCCTGTCATCCTCGGTCCCGACCAGCACCGTGTCCCACTCTATGTGGATGCCGGTCTCTTCCTCCGCCAACCTGTAAAGCTCCTTTTGGTTATAATCGCCTTCAGTCCTGTCGTTGCCCTGCATCCTGGCGACAATATGGAACGTTTTTTGGCCCGGATATGGATCCTCCTCGGCTTCGATTTCAGCAGCCGTAGTCGCATCGGCTGCGGCCGCAGCTGCCGTTGTCGCTGCGGCAGTGGTCGCGGCTGCTGCGGCAGTGGTCGCCTCCGCCGCCGCGGCCGTCGTGGTAGCGGACTGCCCCCCTGTACCGCCCCCACACCCTGCAACGCTCAAAACAATTGCGCACGCGAGCAAAAGATACAGCCATTTCTTTGTCTTCAATTCGTTCTCCACCTTTCTTGTAGTATGTTTTATATGATTTTATTTGGTTTTTATATACTTTATCCTTTGATCGATCCTATCATTACCCCCCTTACAAAATATTTTTGCAAGAATGGGTAAAAGCAAATGATGGGGGCGGTCGAAACAACGATTATCGCATATTTCATGACTTCCACCATCGTCCGTTGCCGTTCCAGCTCCACCACATCCGATGTGATGGAGCTTTGGGAACCTATTGAATTGGTAGTTATGAGTATTTCGCGCAGGAACAACTGCAGGGGGAACTTATTTTTGTCCGATAGAAATATCATCGCGTTAAAATACGCGTTCCAGTGATATACGGCCAACCACAGCGCTATGACGGAAATGACCGGCAAAGACAGCGGCAGCACGATGCTTACAAAGAAACGTTGATTGCTGCACCCATCAATAAACGCCGCGTCCTGCAGTTCCAAAGGGATGGTGCTGGAAAAGAAAGAGCGGACGATGATTATATTGTATACAGAAGTGCACCCAAGAATGATGATAGCCAACCTCGATCCTTGAAGGCCGATGTTTCTCACCAGCATATACAAAGGGATCAGGCCGCCGCCGAAATACATCGTAAATACCATCAACGCCATGATAATGTTTTTACCGGGAAGGTCCTTGCGGGAGAGGGCATATCCGGCGGGCAACTGCGTGAAAAGGCCGATGCCGGTCCCGCAGGTCACATAGATGATTGTGTTCAAATATCCGATGCCTATGCGGCTGTCCGTGAAGATGCGGTTGTATCCCATCAATTGAAAACCCTTGGGCCAAAGCAAAAACTCTCCCGAATTGACATATACCGGCGCCGAAACGGACGCAAGCAGGACAAAATAAAGCGGGTACATGATAAGCACCAGGAAGATAATCAATAACGAATGGTTCACGATGTCAAACACCCTGTCGCCGAGGCTGGATTTAATCGCGTTCCTGCGGTGCGCGGCCGTATTTGCGTTTACGCTCACAGTCATTCCCCCTTTACCACAAACTTGAACCGGACAGCCTGCCCGCCATGAAGTTAACGATAATCAATACGGTAAAATTGACCACGTTATTAAAGAGCCCTATTGCCGTAGAGTAGCTGTATTCGTATTGCTGGAGCCCGATTTTGAACGTATATGTGGAGATCACCTCTGAAACGCTTTGGTTTAACGCATTTTGCATCAGGAATATCTTCTCGAAGCTGACGTTCATGATGCTGCCGCAGTTGAGGATCAACAGTATGACCATGGTGGGCATTATTGTTGGAAGATCGATGTGCCAAATCCTCTTTAGTTTAGACGCGCCGTCGATCATCGCGGACTCATGCAGCTCGGGGTTCACGCCGGTCAGGGCCGCGATATAGATGATTGAACCCCATCCGGCGCCCTGCCACACGCCGGTCCAAATATATAAATGTTGAAAATACGCGGGAATGCCCAAAAAATACGTGTCCCCCGATCCGCCCAGCATGCCGAGCAAGGTGTTGACGATACCGGATCTGGGGGAGAAAAAGACGCTGATCATGCCGACCATGACAACGGTGGAAATGAAGTGGGGCATATATGTTACCGTTTGGGCAAAGCGTTTGAACTTCATATTGAGCACATTGTTTATTATCAGCGCCAATATTATCGGCATCGGGAACCCCGCCAGCAATTGATAAAAACTCAGGCCGACCGTGTTGCCAAGGATGGTTAAAAAGCGGGGCGATGAAAAAAACATCTCGAGCCACCGCAACCCCACCCAAGGGCTGCCAAAGATGCCCTTAGCCGGGGTATAGTTGCGAAAGGCAATTTGGATGCCATACAATGGCCCATAGTTGAAGATGGCTATGTACAAACATGCCGGCAGCAAAAAAATGTACAGCATATAGTTCCGCTTAGCCAATTGCACGTTTGAGCGAAAACGGCTTTTTTTACGTTCGGTAACCGTAATCGGCTGTTGCTCAATACCCTCCATCCGAAAATACTCCCCCTCTCATAATATAGCTATATGCACAAATATTCATAAATATTTCGACGTAATTGACATTAACTTATATAACAATAGCACAATTTAAAAATTATGTCTATAAAGAAATATAATGTAGGCATGGTAAAAGCATGAATGAATAATTTTAATTATCTATCGTATGATAGATTTTTCAAAAAACCATTGCGGTTCCAGATATTAGGTAGAGTACCTATATCCATACGGCGAATACCATATGGACCCAAACATTGGGTTGGTTAGATGGGTGCCAAATGCATGTCATGCCAGCCTGTCCTTACTGGATAAGGCCAGCGGTTCCATGCATTTGGGATTTATTGCAGTCAACTATTCTTCTTTATAGTTATCAAACAGAACTTTTTCCAAATAATCCCTGCTCAAACTCGCACGATACCTCAGCGCATTATAGGATCTCGGTTTTACTAATTGCAATTTTTCTTTTTTGAGCACGCTAATAGCTAATTTTCGGATGAGGGCAACATTGAACGGTTCATTGTCTTTGCGAATCCTACTTGCGTCTTCACGGAATGTCACATCAAGAGTCCAATGAATGCTTTCTATTGCCCAATGCTCCCTCACGGCGCGGGCGAAATCATTGACTGAAATAACACTGGCTATAAAATAGCGGGTATCAGTTGTGGCCTGGCCAGTTTTTTTGTATGTTACAGTGCTCTTAACCATGCCAACGGATTTTAAACCAAACCAATCTTTGCGCCAAGACATCCAATCCATATCGGTGGTAAGCGTATATTCCCGGCGTTCGATACGGCCATGCCCAGTGTCTGTGTTAATTATAGTTTGAATAAATTCGCCGTCAAAATCTTCTTTCGTGAGACTGGAAAAATATAAAATGATATCGTTGAATGGAATCTCATGGTTCCCTTTTAATGCAAGGACATAATCCGCATGATTTTCTTTGATGATCTGCCGTGCTATATTTTTTTGCGTACCCATCGCATCTATTGTTACAATTGCGTCGCGAATCGACAATAGCTTCAACAGTTCGGGGATTGCCGTAATCTCGTTGGATTTATCGTCGGTTTTGACTTGCCCCAGCGTAAGCCCTTCAGAATTCATCCAGGCGCTGACGAGGTGAACCGCAGAGGTGGGCTGGCCATCTTTCGCCCCGCGCGCGGTTTTGCCGTCAATGGACACGATACTGCCCCTATGTATTTGCGCAAGCTCGCGCGCCCATGCAATGAAACATTTCTGGAGCTGTTCTTTATCAATGGTACGCAATGTTCTCCTAAAAGTGTCTATCGACGGAATGCCGTTTGGCAACTCCAGGTATTTCCCAAGCCAGTCCTCATTCATTTCAGCAAATATCATCATCTGTTCAAAATCATTGCAGTGCGCCACTATTGCTGACATCGTTATGAATAAGATGTCGATCAGGTTATGGCGTATTTTACTTTGCTGGCGCCGATCATAAATGACTGAAAAGCTTTCAAACCCGGGTATCTTGATTCTTTCCATGTTCGTTTACTCCATTCATGAACTCGGATATTTTCTCACACACTTCGATATAACGCTCGCATAATTGTTTAAACTTTTTGTAGTTTTCGGTTTCGCTTTTGATAAAGGAAGCATTTTTGGCATGTATGGCTTTCGATATTGTTTTTCCACGGGGCCCTTTATATGTGAGGACATAATAAGGGCCGCGAACAGAGAGGGTCCCATCCTTTTTTGTTATAGATGAGTATTGTTCGTTCAGGACGCCCTTCCGCATTGAAACAATAGCAGCGATATCACCGGAAATGATTTCCTTTTGTTTTATGAGGGCAACTAAATCACACATATTATAGTATATATACTATAATATATAGTTTGTCAAGACGTGTGCAAATATTTAGTTTGATAGCATTAATTTGATTAAGATATTGCATTATCAATCCGTACGTGACTTTTTCTACGCAGATGAAACGGATGCTTTGGTCACTGCGGCACTAGTGGTCATGGCGCCGCAGAACGTTCCCAAAGCTTTGAACTAATTAAAGCGGGTTTATTTTAAGCCTTTGGGGCGGGTGGGCCTCGGGTTATCAGGAACATGGGTTGCCGGGGGATCTAATAGCTATGAAGATAATTGCAAAAAAAGAGAAGCCCCTTGAGCTTCTCCTAGTTCTTGTTCATAATTTGTTAACTCATGCTTTTGCCGTGGGCTTTTAGGTCATTCTATGCTTGATGAATCAACATTACCGAAAATAGGTTTGTTTATCGATGGCGGTGAAATTGTCGGGCTTGTGACACATGATATGAGAGAACCGGTTTATGTCATCTTAAACCCACAATATACATACCTAAAATCTAAAATG
>WRLR01000055.1 GCA_009777515.1 Oscillospiraceae bacterium
GGGACATAGATGTAGAGCATGATCTGCACGCTGTTCGCGCCGTCCAGCATAAAGGACTCTTCGAGCGATTCGGGTATGGTCCGCAAAAAAGTGCGGAATATAATCATATTGTAGAACCCGAACAGCCCCGGGAATATGTAGACGAAGAAGCTGTTGATGAGCTTTAGCTCCCTGTACAGTATAAATGTAGGGATGAGGCCGCCCGATATGAACATCGGTATGATGAGCATCGTCGTGAATATGCCGCGCCCCGGCAGCGTGCGCTTTGACAGGGCGTATGCGGCGGAGTATGTGACGATCAGGCTGAGCGCCGTGCCGCACAGCACGCGCGAGACCGACACCGCGAATGCGTTGGTGAACAGTTCGTTGCCCAGCACCATCTCGTAGTTTTCGATGGAGAGGACCCTGGGGAACACGGTTATGCCGCCCATCGCCGTGTCGCTGGCCTTGTTGATCGAAATGACGAACTGGTTGACATAGGGGTACAAAAAGATGACGCACAGCAATGACATCAGCGTCATGTTGAACACATTGAAGATGTGCTCAGGGACTGTCATCCTGCGCCCGCTGTAAGACTTGCGCGCTCGCGGGCTTTGCGCGCGCGGGCCGTGCGCGCCCGCGCTGCTGCGATTCATTTTTGATTCGGACGATAGCTGCGCCATTTTATTGCCTCCCGCCGGATGCCGATGCGTATGCGTATGCGTATGCGTATGCGTATGTATATGTGAATGCGTGTGTGTATGTGTATGTATATGCGTATGCCCGCGCTTTATCTAGCCGCGTCTTGCTGCATCTCACCGCGCCGCACCTCGCTGCGCCGCCCACCGCTTGGGTGTCACCAGACGCCGATGCCGCTCAGTTTTTGCGTGATCCTGTTGACCGTGAACATTACCATGAACGACACGACGCCCTGCGTGAGGCCGAACGCCGTCGCGAGCGAGAACCGGCCCTGCTGCAGGCCGTATTTGTATGTGATTGTGTTGATGACCTCGGACGATTCTTGCGTGTATAGGTTCTGCAGGCCGATAATCTGCTCGAAGTTGGCGTTCAAAATGCCCCCTGCCTGCAGGATGAACAGTATCACGATGGTCGGGAGGATGGATGGCAGGGTGATGTATATGGCCTGCTTGAAGCGCCCGCACCCGTCGACCACCGCCGCCTCGTACATCTGCGCGTCGACCCCCGCGATAGCCGCGAGGTAGATGATGGTGCCCCACCCGATCTCTTTGTATACATGCGACCAGAACATCAGGCCCGTAAAGTATTCGGACATCATCAGGATATTGATCCGCGCCGCGTCGGGGCCGAGCATGCCAAGGCGTATGTCGTTGAACGGGCCATACAGCTCAAAGAACGAATAGAACAGCGAAACAATGGCTATCCACGAGAGGAAATGCGGCAGATAGCTGATGGTCTGCACGACGCGCTTGAATATCATTTTGCGCAGCTCGTTGAGCATCAGCGCGAACACTATGGTCAGCGGGAACGCGAAGAACAGTTTGAGCGCGCTGTAGAACACCGTGTTGACCACGGCGCGCCGGAGCGGCTCGATGGTCACCATGCTCGCGAAATGCTTGCCGCCGACAAACGGGCTACCGAACACGCCGTCGACAACGTTAAAGTCCTGGAAGGCCATAACAATGCCCGCCATAGGCACATAGCAAAATATTATGGTCCAAACCAAGGAAAAACTCAGTAGCACATACAGCAGAGCGTGCCGCTTTATCCTGACCGACAGCTTGGCTTTTTGCGAATTGCCGCCTCCGCCTTTGCCGCCGCTACCGCTGTCTTCGTCATGGTAGCCGTACACAACTGGATTGGTACTCACATGACCACCTCATGTCCGCTGATTTGTTGATTAATACTAATTATTTTTTGCGGCGCAGCCGCCCCCTCAAATATGAGTTGAGCTCCTTGAACGCCGACCGCGTGTTCATGCTGTCCATCGTTTCTATGAATGCCTTCAACATATCGTCGTCCATGCCCTTGTTGCGCGCGAGGTCCGCAGCCCTGGATTTGACGATGTAACGCACAATCGCGTCCACATTGAACCTGTCCGCCAGCATGCCTTTTACGACGCTGCTCCTGGCCGCAAATTGAATGAGTTCCTTGTTCATTATTTGATAGGAAAAATTATCGTTTTTGTCCGTATACTGCGCGACGAACTCCTTATACTCCACAGATGCGATCACGTCAATATCGCTTTTAGCGTCGTCCGTCTCCTGCTCCGCCGGCGTTTCGTCGCAGTGGTTGTCGGCGTACACCTTGGTGATTTTGCCTTTCAGTTTGAACGGCAGCCCCTTTGTCAGCGCCATGGCCTCGCCGATGACCTCCGGCGTGAACACGCCGCCGTCCACCTGGCCAAATGGGACGCACGCGCCGTCGCGTTTGTTTATGGTAAACACCGCCCGGTCGTCCGGGGTCAATATAGTAAGCCCGGCCCCGCCGGAACCGAGCTTCTGTTTGTATGCCAATCCGCCTATCAATGTCGTTCGCACCGCTTCTGTCCTAATCAATGTTATCTCCTTCCGGCGCTTCCGCCGCCTAAATTACGCAGCTACAGTTTGTCTGCCATAAAACCGCCATGTAATTCTGATCGTCATGTAACCATGCTTAATAATATTCTACATACTATCATCGTTGTTATCTAACATCAAGTGATATTCACCATATGGTGTCGCGCCATTTTTCTGGTATACTGAGATTATGATAGAACGAAATCTTGTGAATTTGAAATTTTGAAATAATATTTTATCGAAGGTATTCGTATGTTTTGTCCTTTTTGTAGAAATGAACTAGCTGCCGGGACGACGTTTTGCGTCTCTTGCGGCAAAAAGATGCCGGAGCGGATTGCACAGCCGGAGCAGCAGGGGCAAACGGCGCCGGGGCAGGTGGTGGCGGGGCAGACGCCAGGGCAGCAGGGGCAGCCAGGGCAATCGACGCAGCAGGGGTATGCAACGCAGCAGGTGCCGGGGCAGGCGCAGCCGGAGCAGCAAGCGCCGGGGCAGCAGGCGTCGGGGCAGGCGGTAGCGGGGCAGCAAGCGCCGGGGCAGCAGGGGCAGCCACAACAAATCCCGACACAGCCGGGGCAACAGGCGCAACCGGGGCAACAGGCGCAAAATGTTCGGGCGGTGCGGAAGCCGGGCAATGCGAAAAAAAAGCCTGGTATGTTGGTAGTCGCCATTTCGGTAGCGGTGACAGTCCTGCTTGTCGTCGGCGCGCTCGCAGCGGCGTGGTATGGCGGCTTACTGGACAACATACTATACAGAAACGCGCAAATATCATCCAACTCTGTGGGCGCAGACGAAAAAAAGACGTCGGATGATGAGGAAGATAATGTGGATGAAGAGGATGAGTCGATAGAATCGGCTGATTCGAAAACAGATACGACGATGGATATGGAATCCAATGCTGAAGACGATGATGCCGAAAGCGCCGATGGTTCCACCGACGATGCAGACGACGATACTGACGCTGTCACCGATGCTACATATGATGCTGATGCCGCTACTGATGCTACCGGAAACGCTGGCGACGATGCCGGCGACGCCGCCACGACGTCTGCGGCGGTCACAACGGCAGATGCGCCTACTGTTTCAGCCACTACCGCTGCCGTCACTGCAGCCGCTACCACCGCCGCCTCCGGTTCCGCAACCACCGCGCAGGCTTCTACAACACGGCCCTCCGCCGCAACTACTAAAATTATTATAACCACAACGGGCTCTGCAGCCGCCAATAGCACAGACGGCGCACAAGCCACAACGACGACAGCCAGTGCATCCGTAACGAATACAGTCCCTGATGATGATGCGGTTGCAAGGGCCCAGTATGCCGAAAAACTGCTCGATTTCATGAGGGGCTCTGTCGGAAAAACCACAGCCGTCCAATATGATTTGGACGGCGACGGCGTCGATGAGCTTATTGCGTTCGACGAGGGCGTGCAGGACGGCGATCATTGGGCGGCTGTATCCGAAGGCGCGGCGATAACGGTCTTTAGCGGGAAACCCGGTGAAATAGTATCGTCGAGCGTCGAGCCGCTATTTTCATTCAGAACCTATAACTTATACATATCAAATAATAACGACATTGTGATCGTGGATTATGATCATGGGACGTTCTACCAAATATACCGCTATAGGAACGGCTCGCTTTCGCTGGAGGCGTCGTTCGAAGACGGCTCATATGGGGGCGATCCCGAATCATATTACTATTCCATCAATGATATAGAATGTAGCCTGATGCAGTTGTCAGGGGCGCTGTTAAACTATGGCATTAAAAACGAAATAAATGCAGATGGGTATCTGGTTGTTTTGGATTACAACGTTGCCAAAATAATCAGTTACGGCGACATGTCGCTGCACCAAAATAACGAACTCCTTACGGTTGGCGCGGCCGCGTCGGTCAACGTGCCAACAACCGCGCCAGCAACTACTACCGGGGTGGCGATATCGCCTGCCACCGCGCCAACAAATGCGCCTACTGCAGCAACGACAACAGCAACGACAACAGTACCGACACATGCGCCGACAGCACCGTCCTTTTCAACTGATTTTATTCCGGCTGGAACGCAGCTCGACCACTCCGAAATCGGCGCCGAGGTTGCGCGCATACGGGCTATCTGGCAGGCCGACTCGGACGCCATATCTTTGGGCGAGTTTACATCGCGCGCTGTAGAAAGCGGCGTGACCGCGCATTATGACGCTAACGGGCGCCTCAAAAAAATAGTCATTATAAAAAATACATATGGCATTGAATTTTCGAGGACATACCAGTTCAGCAGTGGGAGCCTGATATTCGCCTACATCGAGGGCGACGCCTCGCACCGGTTGTATTTTTATAACGATTTGCTGTTCCGTTGGCGGTACACGCCCGATATTGCGGACCCCAACACATGGACAGACTATGACAAGGAATGGAACTCAACCAGTTATATCAGTTGGAACAATTTTGCCATAGACGAAGCGTATATGCTGTATAACCGCTATCGTTAGACGCGCCATACGAATACATGGGCAACCGCTGGGGCGCACGGCATGCGGCGCGATGAAGACATCGCGCCCTACGAATACATAGAGCAACCACTGGGGATGCCCTGCGTGCGGCGCGATGAAGACATCGCGCCCTACGAAGAACATATATGCACCTGTAGGGCGCGACGCCCCGGCAACGTAGTTGACGTTTGGCGCGCCGGGGGCGGCCGCAAGAGCCGCCCCGCCCCGCCCGTTCTTACTGATTTAATACACCCACTTCTCGCTGTGGGCGAATTGGGGGTGGTATGACGGCGCCCTTGCTACGGCGGGCGGCTTTAACAGGCTCCAGTACAGCTCCACCAGCTCCTTTTCATGGTCGAACCGCACGGCGCTTTTCTTATCAAACACCATCACGCCCCTGCTGTCCGTGTTGTACACCGGCCATTTTTCCGGCAGGCCGGCGTGGTTGGGATCGCCGGTGCGCGCAAAATTCAGCCACGCGCCCCCCATCTCGTTTTCCAGCTTCTCCATCACGCCTTCCATATGGCAGACGGGAACTTTGTCGGCATTTAAGAACGCGAACGGTATATCGGAGCAGTGCCACGCGCCCTTGCCGCCCAAATAGTCGAACTCCAACGCGAACAGGTACAAATAGAGCGGCGTACCGGCGATAGATTCATCGTGCTTGCGCTCGGCGTATTTCAATAAGTTATACCTGTATCTGTTATCGAAATCGAGCAGCAACAACTCGTTCTTGTCGGGGTAGGCCTTTTTGAACAGCTCAATCAACCTGCCCACGTCCCGGTCCGCGTCCTGGCTCCCGCCGTAAGCCTGCTCGATCAACGCCCTCCGCTTGTCCGCCGGATAGTCGTCCCTATCCGGCATGGGCGGCGTCGAGCCCGCTTCCGCTATCACCGAGCCCACCAAAAGCGGCGTTTTCTTCGCGTACTCCGTGAACGCGTGGAACGGCGGCGCCCCCATGAACCACCCGTTCTTCACGGGAGTCCAGTCGTTGGCGATGCCGTCCTGCTCCGCCAGCTTGGCTTGCGCCCTGGCGTACGCCCTCACGAGCACGGGGTACGGCGCGCGCTCCAGCTTCTCAAAATCGGCGTCCGTCAGTCCGAGTTCCCCCAGCGTGAGGCTTATCAATTTTTTGTGGTGCGCGGACGAGATCGGGTTCCAGTTGGCCGTCCCGCTCTGTATGATCGCCTTGTGGAACAGGCCCGCCGCCGCCGGGGTCTGCATCAGTGTGGTCGTCTTGCGGCCGCCGCCCGACTGCCCGAATATGGTGACGTTGCCGGGGTCCCCGCCAAACCCCTCGATGTTGCCCTGCACCCATTCCAGCGCCGCAACCAGGTCCGCGATGCCCGCGTTAACGGAGTTCTCGTATTTAGCGCCGTATGCGGACATGTCCAAATGGCCGAGGATGTTCAGCCTGTGGTTCAACGTGACGAATACGACGCCCCCGCGCCGGGCCATGTTGTCGCCGTCGTACGCCACATGCTCGATGGACGAGCCGGCATTGAACGTGCCGCCGTGTATCCATACCATGACGGGCATCTTCGCGTCCTTGCCCAGGCTGTTCGTCCATATGTTGAGATACTGGCAATGCTCGTCTTCCGGCCAAAACCGGTGGGGGATCATCACCTCGCCCCCGGGCTGCTGCACGCTCATCAGCGGGCACACATACCCAAAGCTCACGGCGTCCCTCACGCCGTCCCACGGCGCCACCGGCCTCGGCGCCTGGAAGCGCCCGGCGTCGGCGTATTTTATGCCGTGGAACGTATAGACGCCGTCCAGCAGGTAGCCTCGGAGCTTGCCGCCCGTCGTTTGCACGACCGGCGCGTCGACTGTATGCAGAAACTGTTTTGCCATGATCGTTCGACCTCGCTTCCTGTTATGTGATTTTTATAGTTATCATTTTAATAGTTATCATTTAAATAATTATCATTTTGATAGTTATCATATTGATAGGTATCATTTTTAATAATCATCATTTTGATATTAATTATATGGTTAATTATATCAATTTACATCGTTAATGATCGGCTGTACATTTATTTACTAAATGACTATAATACAAAAGTAATACAATTTTATTTATCGAAGGTTCAATGAAAGGAGCTATTTGTATAATGAAACGTAAATTGACGGCAATGCTATTGATGATTGCTATGTTGTGTTCGATTATGCCGTTTTCCGTAACGGCATCGCCGGGCGCAGCAGCCGCAGCAATCGTAGCGGGTGCGAGATCCGCTGCCCCTGTTGACACTGGGGTCAAGCTGTCCTGGGATGCGGTTGACGGCGCGGCGGGCTATACCCTCAGCCGTTCCAAAGGGGCATCGACCGAGCCAATAATTACGGATGGCCCGATAACGGCTACAAGTTACGTCGATGTCGAGGTCGACGCGAACACCGAATACACATATAGCTGCATCCCGGTGATGGCTGACGGTAGCTCGTCCGGCGACGATTTAGCCACAGTGTCGGTCACTACGGGCGCATCCATCCTCGGCGGCGAAATATCCGAAATGGTGGAGCTGGGCATAGCAAAGGGCGTCATACTCATGAAAGTGGACGACCCGGACATGTCCGTCAACGGCGCAACGAGGGAGATCGATCCTGGGCGCGGCACGGCGCCAATAATCGTGAGCAGCAGGACGCTGGTTCCGATACGGGCAATCATCGAGGCCATGGGTGGAACCGTCGGCTGGGAGGACGCGACGCAGAAGATAACGTTGAACGCGAGCGGCCATAACGTCGAGATGTGGCTGGACAAAACGGAGTTGATCGTCGACGGTGCGACCAAAACAATGGACGTCGCGCCAACGGCGATTAACGATAGGACGATGGTCCCGGTGCGCTTCGCCGCAGAAAACGTGGGCTGCGCGGTGGGCTGGATCGAGGCCACCAGCGAGATTGTCATCGTGTATTATGAAGGCGGGACGCCTCCGGGCCTGACGCCTGGTCCTGGTCCGGCCCCCACCCCAACCCCCGCACCCGGCCCCGGCCCCGGTCCTGCCCCTGATCCCACCCCCACTCCCGCCCCCGCGACGCCGGGCGGCGGCCTGGGCAACGGCCCGGTGATTAAGACCACCTACAGCATGGCGGAGCTCACCGGCATAATAGCGTCGGTGGAAGCGCTGCTCCGCGACGAGCCGACGGGCGGCAGGGTCATCCCCGACTCAGAGCTGTACGCACTGCTCGACCAGTACCGCAAGCACGACGGCAGCGGGGATGTATGGTATAACAAGGATATGAACGGCCTTTTTGAAAAGTCGGGCGGAAGATGGTTCGCTACAAGCGCGGACCTGAGCGAAAGATGGTCAAAGTCCGAGGAAAGCAGGAGCGACACCCTCTTTTTAAAAGACAATTATTCACCCGAATTGGAAGGCACAGTGGACGGCAGGATTTATAACGAGGATGCCAATTACTATTATTCATACTGGTGGACCCATGGCGACAGTACCGGGACAGTATCTAAATATGACAAAAGACCCGATTCTGATTATATTCCGGGCGGCACGTTCGATATTGAAGTTACGCGCTATGACGACGCGGTGATCGATGGGCAGGAATGCATAGTGTATAGCTATAATTACGAAACTGGGTACGATTCAAATTACACTACATATTACTGGTTCTCCAAGTCGAAGGGCCATGACATCCTTATGGAAACGTTCTATTCGGGGGATAACAGTATACATGCGAATTTTACGTACATAGAAACTATGGTCGGCGAGGACAGGAGCAAGTTCGACACGACCAGGCAAGGCGTTTCTGTGTGGGAGGAAGTAAGCAGCGGTGCTTAATTTATAAATCGCAGGGACGGTAGGGACAGCCTCCGCAGTCGACCGTAATTGTAGGGACGGTCGCCCCGACCGTCCGATACAGTAGGAAAGCCTCCGCAGTCAACCGTAATCGTAGGGACGGTCGCCCCGACCGTCCGATACGGTAATACCTATATCGCATATATCGTATAAATACGCCGCCCGGCAGCCAATATCCGCCGGGCGGTTTTTTTGTTGTCAATCGCAATAAACGTGGTAAACCATGGTTAATTATGGTTAACCATGGTTCATCTTATTAGACATAGTTAATTATGGTTAATCATGGTTCAACTTGTTAGACATGGTTCATTTTATTAAACATGATTCATTTTGTTAAACATGGTTCATCTTGGCAAATTATGATTGATTAAAATATTGCATATGAATATTAATGTAGGACGCGTTGTCCTCAACGCGCCGCAGCAAGGCACGACCACATGTATTATTACGCGTACTATTTATACCTGTTGACATATGGTAGTTAGCAAGATCCGTCACGTATAGCCGCCGATTTTGGCCTATATATATGTAGGAGGTGAGGCTGGTGGATGTCGAAAACCCGATATTTCACTCGCTGGAGCTGATTGAGAGCCGCATATTTGAAAAACTGACCGTCGCGAACATCGCAGGGGCGGTCTACTTCTCTAAATACCACTATTCGCGCCTGTTCCGCGAAGTCGTCGGGGACAGCGTGATGGAGTATGTGACGAAACGGAAGCTGACACTTGCCGGCAGGAAGCTTCTTGAAACCGGCGCTTCAGTACTCGACGTCGCGCTGGATTACGGGTACGAATCACGCGAGGTTTTTACCCGTAGTTTCAAAACATATATGGGCGTGTCCCCCACGGAGTACCGCAAATACGGCCTTGCAGCCATCTCACAACATATCGTAAAGGAGAAATGCTCTGTGCAATATTCAAAGACCACGGATGAGATAATCAGGGAAATTAACGATTTTATCGCAAAAACAAAATCACTGGCCGAAGATGTCAGAAAGTTCGAATCGGATGATTATGTAAAATTCCCCAATTTAAAAGAATACGTAGACAGCATTGCGGATGAAACCGACTCATATGCCGACAGGGCCAAAACGGTATTGGACCGGGTAGCGTCGATTGCTCGGCGCCCCGACGAAATCACCGGTCGGTTCAGCATTCTAAAGGCGCTGGAAGATATTGCGTTTGACTTAAATGTCATGGCGCTGCATTTTTACGTCAATCTTGTCGGGCGCATGGACAAAGAAAAAAAGTCATATCTACCCCTGGCCGAACGGTATCGGGAGCTCGCAAGGAGCGCCGGTATGAAGGCGGGCAAGGTGGCGGAGTTCCTCGGCGAGCTGGCGTCGCTCATCATCGGCGACATGCGAAAGGGCGCGGAGGAAAAAATCCGGGCGGTTATAAAAGACGGCAGCGCGGCCAACGAAGCGATCAAAGATTATGCGTACTATATAAAAGGCGAGCTCGCTGTGCTGGTCGGCAAGCTGGCATCCATGCCCATTGAAAAAGTCACGGTGTCGATGCTGGAAGATTGCATGTTCAAACTGAGGATAATAATGCTCGCAGCTAAGGTCGACATGATGCGGCGGCCCGATTCCAAGCCGATGTTTGAGGGCATGAATGTTTTCCGGGACAGCCTTGCCGACGCAATAGAATTTTGCCAAACAATTATTGGGCCGGACATCGCCGCCGACTCTGTCGCTACAGACTCTGCCGCTGTAGACTCTACCCCCGATGACTCTGCACCTGCCGATACCACCGCAGTCGCTGCCGATGCCGTTGCGGACGTTGCTGATGTTGCTGCGACAGATGCAGCCGTAGGGCGCAGCGCGCGCAAGCGTTTATCCGATATCGCATACCAGTGTAATATTTTACGCTTCTATACAAAAGGCGAAGTTGAAAAAATGGGCGCCCTGCTGGAGACGGGCGGTATTTTAGATGATGTGCAAAAGGGCGCGTTCAAGGCTATAGATAAAGAGATAGATGAGACTATCCGATATGCGTATGCAGCGACCGATGCATCGGTATATAGGAAAACTGCCGATATGGTGTTGAAAATAGCTGCCGACATGGACGCGGAGGCGGAAAAACTCGACAAGCACGGCGGCGCTATAAAGATACTGGCCGCCGAGTTCCGTAACTTGGGCGAACACGTTGCGGGGCTGGTTGATAATAATTGACGCCGAAAGAAGCGGCGGGGGCAAGCCCCCGCCGCGTCCCCGCCGCCTCCTATACTCTACAGTACTATTTTTTCGCCTGTCAGGCCTACATAGGCGCCGTTGCTGGCTTCGCGCGTACCTGGGTACGTTATGAGCCACTTGTTGCAGGCAAGCAGCATTTTGTCCTCAACGTTTTTGGCAGTGATTTCCGGTTTTTTGGTATTCGTGCCCTTGGGCAGCACGACGATGACGCGGAAGCCGTCGCAGCCGGGGGCGTTGCACGGCGCATAGTGCAGCGTGGTCGCGTACAACTCCACCGCGACGCCCGCCGGCAGGAGGAACGCCTCCGCCTTTGTCGTGTCCAGCTTATTATCGATGATGTCCTGCTGGCGCGCCAGAATCAACACGGTATCGTCCGCCGTTATATTGACCTCGCTGTCGCGGTGGTACTCGAAACTCGTGAGCGCGTTATTGCTGCCGTTGCAATAGCCGACCTGTATCGGCATCCCGCCGTAGAAGTTCGTCCCCAGCTCGCGGCTCACGTCCAGGGCCTCCAGTTGCTCGTCGCCCGGCCTGTACATGACCCGGTCTTCGGGCTTGGGGGTTATTTCAACGAGCAGGTCGAGGAGCGGCTTCCAATCGTAACCGTCGACTATTTTGCCGTATGCGGCAAACGCGGGGTCGGTGATGGACAGTATTTTCATGTGTCGTAACCCTCCGTTTTATTAGTATAAAGGTAATTGTAAAAGACGCAGGCGAACACTGTTCGCCCTTGCATATCGCTGTATCAGCAGTTGTCTATCGCCGCCTCCATGACCGCTATCGGGCCGAACATGCCGGGCCTGAGCGGCTCGGGGCGCGGTGGGCGCGACTTGATTGTGTATACCCCGGGATTTTCCTGCGAGTTCTCCTCTATCGCCGAGACGATTTCCACCGTATGCAGCGCCAGCTCCGACCCGGAACGGGGCGGGCGGCCCCGGCGCAAGGCGTACGCCATATCCACGACAGCGATGCCGCGCCAACTGTTGCGGCAGGGCTCGTTCTTACCGCTCTTTGCGGGGATGGACGGATCCGTGTCGCCGAACGCGTGCGAAAAGGGCATGACGAACGGGCCCTTATTGCCTATGCGCGTTAGGACGACGTCGAGCCCGTAACCGCCAAAGCAGTTGGGGTCCGGAACGGACAGCGTACCCTTCGTACCCCAAATCTCGACGCGCGGGATCTCCGGCCCGAAGCCGTCGGCGGTCAGGAACAGGCTGCCGTACACTCCGCTCTCAAACTCGAGTGAAGCCATCATGACGCTGGCGCCGCCGCCTATGTCGATTTTTTGGCCGTACTGCGGGTTCGTTACATTGTCAAATGTATGCCCGCCAAACACACTGGCGAAGCCGGCAGCGCGTTTTACGGGGCCCAGCAGCGATACGATGGCATTGATATAATAGCCGCCCATGTCGTATGTGATGGTCGAACCCTTGCTGCCGAGCGGGTACCTTAGCTCGGTGGAGGCGATGGCGTTCATGCCGTAGCCCCGGAAGCACCAGGCCTGCACACCGATAGGCTCGCCAATCCATCCGTCGTCTATCAGCTTGCGCGCCGTCTGGTAGGCCGCGCCCATATATATGTCCGGCGCGCACCCGAACAGCAGGCCCTTGGATTTGGCGAGCTCGGCCAGCTCAAATGTCTCGTCGTACGCGCCGCCGGCCGACTTTTCGGAGTACACGCTTTTGCCGGACTCCAGGATCATCTTTGAGACTTTCACGTGGTTCCAAATCTCGGTGGTGTTGAGGACGATTTCTATCTCCGGGTCGTCCAAGATTTCCTGTGTCGTCATCTGCCGGATACCGAACAGCTCCGCCCGGGCTTTGCTCTTCTCCTCGACGAGGTCGGAGCAGCCGACGAGATCGATGATATTAAAGCCCTTGGATAGCGTGTTTAAATAGGTGTAACTGATATTGCCCGCGCCAACCAGCGCGACTTTAACAGGTTTTAGCCCCATATACAAAACTCCTTATATTTTATATGGCCATCCTTTATACGCCGTATGCGCGCAGGTTTTTTACGCTCAGCGCAATCGCTTCGTACGGCGGCTTTTGGGTGAGGTCCTGTTCGACGCCGCACCATTCTATGCCCTGCGCTGCGCATTCTGCGATGATGCCGGGCCAATTCAGGTTGCCCTCGCCGACCTCTTTGAACTGTTTGTGCGTGCCTTCGAGGAACACGTGGTCGGAATACGGGTCAATCCCGTAATCCTTGAAATGCACGATATATATGCGTCCGCGCAGCCGCTTCAGCCATGTGATGACATGGCCGCCGCCCGCTTGTATCCAGTGCGTATCGGGCTCGAACATGACATGCCGCGCGTCGGTGCCGTCGACAATCTGTTCCAAGATGGTCTTGCCGTTAATTTTTGTAAAGTCGACTGCGTGGTTGTGGTAGCTCAAATGGATGCCGGCTTCGGCGAGCGCCTTGCCGGCGCGGCCCAGGTTGGCGATGAACCGCCCCAGCTCATAGGGATTGCCGAGCACGATATTCGGCATGTTGGAGACCATGACGTTTTTCGCCCCGAGCGCGCGGCATTCCTCGATCGTGGCCGAAAAATCCTCCCCCTCCAGCGCCGGGTAGCGGAGCCCCGCCGCTGACACGACCGCAAGGCCAATCTCATCCATATATTCTTTGTATTCGCTTTGGGCAAAGCCGGGCGGCGTGCCCATTTCAATGCCCTCGTAGCCGGCTTTTTTGACGCGCCGCAACATGGTCTTTATGCCCTCTTTGATCGCCGGTGACGGCGGCGCCGACGCCGGCTGGTAGCCGGGGCCGCCGCGGTAGTCCCTGAGCGCGATGGGCGCCAGTGCAATTTTCATCGTATCTGCCTCCTTTTGGCGGATGGGCGTGCAGGTGAGCGCGGCGCTTAACGTATCGCACTTCGCATATCGTACATCGCGTATCACACTTCGCGCTTCGCGTATCGTGCCTCGCATATCGCGCATCTCGCGCCGCACCTCGTGCATAGCACCTCATGCCTCGCACCTCTCGCGTCACACGAAACGCGTCGCACCTCGCGCATCGCGCGTCGCGCCCTCGCTCCCGCCCATACGGTATTTGTTGGTTTACTTGACGCCTATGCTGCGCATGTAGTCTATGCTGATTTTTAAGCACTCGAACTCGTCCAGCACGGTCCGGTCCTGCTCGACGCAGTACCACTCCACGCCCGCTTTTACGCACGCCGCCACGATGGGCGGCCAGTTGATGTTGCCCTGGCCAATCTCGGCAAAGCGCTTGTACACCTGGCCCATGCCGCCGTCTTCGGCCTTCCAGTCTATGGCGAGGTCCTTGAAGTGGACTATCGGTATGCGCCCGCTGACTTTTTCGATCCACTGAACCGGATCGCAGCCCGCCGCCGACATCCAGAACGTATCGAGCTCGAACACGACCATGTCCGGGTCCGTCTCCTCGATCAGTATCGCCATCCCGGCCTTGCCGCCCAACTGCGGGAAGTTGCGGAACTCCTGCGAGTGGTTGTGGTACTGCAGCCTGATGCCCGTGCCCTTGAAGGGCTTTGCCAGCTCGTTGAGCCTCTTGGCATATGTTTTGAAGCCCTCGACCGAATGCAGCATTTCGTTCGGCACGGACGGGGCGCCTACGATTTTGACGCCGTACATTTCCGCCCTCTTCATCACCTCGTCGGGCTTGGACAGGTCTCCGTACGTGTCGGCGACCTTCAAGCCGTATTTTTTCAGCAGGGCGATGTCCTCCTCCGGGCTCATGACGCGGCCGCCGAGTCCGGACTCGGAGCCGTCGTAGCCCATTGCGGCCAGCTTTTTGTACGTTTCCTCCACATGCTCGGCGGTATAAACGCGGTAGCGAGTAGTGTAACCCTGTACTCCGATAGGCATAGCATATTCTCCTTATAAATTTATTTGCCCTATTAGTGCAGTCCGCATGACTTGAGCGTGGCGTATGACATGGCCGCGCAGTCGAACGGGTCTTCGCCGTACGTGAAATCCTGTTCCACGATAAACGCCTTTACCCCGATGCCGAGCGCCGTTTCGACGATTTCGGGCCAGGGCAGGTTGCCGTCGCCTATTTGGGCGAACTGCTTGTCTGTGTCGCCGATGCCCGTGTTGTAGTTGGCCGGGGCGACGCGGTAGTCCTTGACATGCAGGTAGTTCAAGCGGCCCTCGCAGCGCTTGATCCAAGCCAGGACGTCGCCGCCGCCCGCCTGCACCCAATGCGTGTCGAGCATAAAATGCACGGCCGCAGGGTCGAAGCCGTCGAACAACAACTCCATGCCGACTTTGCCGTTCGGGAAGCGCCTAAATTCCTGGGCGTGGTTGTGGTACCCCAGACACACGCCGTCCTTGGCCAGCACGCGCCCCGCCGCATTGATCCGCTCGATGGCCTTCATGTACCCGTCGTAGTCTTCGCGGTACTCTGTTGGCATCGTGCCTATCATGATCTCGTCGCAGTCGAACAGCCGGCAATATTCGACATATTTTTCCGGTTCCTTCTCTACGGATTCGAACCCGCCGGCGAGGCAGCAAAACTCCATGCCGAGATCGTCGATGAGCTTTTTGTGCTCGGCGGGCGGAATGTCGGACACCATGCCGCCCTGAATCGACCTGTAGCCGATATCGCGCAGTTTTTTCAGCTTGTCGGCGTAAGGGAGCGGCGAGAACCGCAATCCGTAGAGGATAATTGAAAGGTTGCTGTGTTTGTTGGGCATAATGACATCTCTCCTGTTCTTTTATTTCGGGGATATCCTTGCTCCGGCGATGCTGTTGGCGGCTATGGGGAAGGTTATCTCCCTTCCGTTTATTGACGCGTCCCCAATGACGTTACCACACAAATCCACCAGCTCGGCCTTTTTGACGTCGAAAGGCGCGTTGATGGTCACACTGTCGGCTCTGCCGCAGGTCTCGTACACGCGCACCAGCAGCGCGCCGCAGTCGTCCAAGCCGACGGATGAGAGAACCGTGCTCACGGCCTTTAGCCCAAGCAGCGCCCCGGACGGCGGCAGCTCGCCCTTGTGGCAGCCTGTGCTTAAATAGTTCATCGGGCGGCAGAACTCGGCAGCTACTTCCTGCAGGGCCTTTGGGCACGATGCGTCGACCGCGACCCACATATTCGCTTTATGTACGCCGATTTCCGGATATGGATCGGGCCGGGCCGACGAGTTGATGAGCGTCAGGCTCAACGTGTCGTCATAGCCGCGATAGCCGTATTTGCAATCGCTCACCAGCGCGACCGCCCGTCCGCTGCCGTCATAGCCGCCGCTATTGCCACTGCCGCTACCACCGCTGCTGCCGCTGCTGCCGACACCGCCTCCATCGCCGCTACCGTACACCGCTGCGGCGTACTGGAGCCCGGACACATCATTCATAAGGGACGGCCTGCGTATAGCACCGGCAGCCACATCCGTCTGGTACGCCTCGGGGCTGTCCGCGAGGGGCAGCGAGTAGATCAGCACCGGCACATTTTTGTCGTCCGTCGCGTATTCGTGCCAGTTGACGTCGAAAGTATACGACAAAGCCCTGGCGTCCCGGTCCAAGGCAACGGTGGTGACGATTTTGGAGGACATTATCTCCTGCTCCATCACAAAACCGTTACGCAACCCACCTGCCGGCATGGGCGCGAGGCTGAGCGTTTTTTTCACTGGCTCGCTGCCAAGCAGGCGACCCAGCCGCCACGCGCTATTTGACCTGCGTTCGGCGTTGACGTACACAAGGCGCCCGCCGCCCGACCCGTATTTAATCCGCTCCTTGCCCGTTTTCTTGTCGATGAGCGAGAGCAGCGCGCCGTCCTCAGAACTGAAATGGGCCTTCAGGTAGTCGTTTTCCAGCGTGATCGGCGGGTGTGTCGCTTCCGCCCTCGGGAACGGGCAGTAATAGAATGGGTACTGGGCTCCCAGCGCAGCCTCGCTCATCACCACGGTGACATAGCCCGTCGCCGGGACCGTGACCTCCACCAACAGCCTAAAATATTGGTGATCCCAGTATTTAACGTAATCCCTGTCGAGCAGTTGGAACGGTACGGCATTGCCCGCGTGGTCGGCGACCGCTATCCTCCGCAAATCGCCGATCCAGTCCCATACGGTGATTTCCACCGTGTCGGACCGTTCGTGGGCGGATGGGTTGAATATATTGTATATGCGGACTTTGCCCTTGCCTGCTTCGGGGCTGGGGACGCCGGAAAAATGCTCAATGCCGTAGCCGACGCCCGCGCCCTCCGACTGGGTGTCGGCGATGTCGGCGTCGACGACTATCATAGAGGTGTCTATCATGTTTGACAGCGCCCGCGTTGCGTTCTCACGCGACGTGTTGGCTACCGACATAGCGTCGGCATACAAGGCGACGGCATGCTCGCGCGACTCCTGTACGCATGAGCCCGTGAGGATGTCGTGGAAATGGGTGAAGAGCACATTTTGCCACGCCCTGCGCAGCTTGTCGCCGGGATAGGTGTAGCCGGCCACGAGCGAGCTTATGGCGTTGAAGCCCTCCGCGTCCAGCAGCGCGGCTTCGCTCTTGCGGTTGCCCATCTTGATCCTGCTCTGCGTCGTGTAGCAGCCCGTGGACACGAAGTTGATCTCCTTGTCGATCACCGGCACCTTGTCGCGCACGGTTTCAGCCTTTTTGAAAAACTCGCGGAACGTGCCGAATTTGATGGCCGGGAACACGGGCCACTGTTGCATCTCCAGGGCCCTCTCTATGTCCCTCCGGGTGGGGCCGCCGCCGTGGTCGCCCACGCCGTAGACGATGAGCCCCGTTTTGAGCCCGGCGCACCGCTCCGACAGGTCAATCAGCCCGGCGCCGATGTCGGGGACGATGGCGGAGTTGTACCAATATGGCTCGCAGTACATCAACAGCGTCTTGCCCGACGGAGCCTTCCAGTTGTACAGCACATGGCGCTCGTCGAGGCCGCGGCAATGGTAGTAGTATTTGACGTTACCGTAGCTGTCGATCTCCGGGATGTTGGCGGCGTGGCCGAAGGTATCCGGGGAAAAGTCCACTTCGAGCGCTTTGGGGTCAACCCCCCACACATCTTTCATATAGTCGCGTGTGTAGCGGATGTGCCGCAGCAGCGACTCCGTGTTCGGCATGTTTTTGTCGGTCTCGACCCACGCCGTCGCCGTGCACTCCCAGCGCCCCTCGCCGATACGCATTTTGATTTCGTCCATCATGCCGGGATCGTAGTCCTCTACAATCTTATATACCGAGGCCTGGGACTGGGAAAAGGTGAACTCCGGGTACTCCCGCATGAGCTGCAGCATGGTGCGGAAGGTGGACAGCGTCGCGGCGACCGTCTCCTGCAGGCCCCACATCCAGTTCATGTCGATGTGAGCGTGGGACGCCAGGATGATGTCGTACGCCTTGGCCGCCGACTGCATGGGCAGGATGGCCTTTTCCGCTTCCATGCAGGCCGTGCGGGTGAGCACGCCTTCGTCGTCGATGCTTTTTGCGAGGATGTCCAGCGCGCCGTTAATTTGGTCGTCAAATCCGCTGCCCGCCGAAGCCGACAGCCTGATGGCGAAATCCAACTGGCCGACTATCCTGCGGATGTCTTTGTTTGGCATGGTTATGCGGTGCAGGGCTTCCCTTGGCGCGCCAAATGTGTATTCCCAGGATGTCTTTTCACGGTTGCCGCCGATTTTAGTCTTGATGTCATAAAATCGTTGAGCCAACGTTTGCATAGGCATTCACCTCTCTATTTAATTTTGGTTATAAAGTTATAGTCATATTATATTAATTTTTTTAAAGTGTAAATACGGCAAAGCCGAGCAGCCGAGCAGCCGAGCAGCCGGGCATCCGGGCAGCCGGGCAGCCGGGCAAGCTGATCGGTGGCCGCCCCCTGCTTCTGGCATATCATAGCAGGGGTTCGATAGCTTATTGCGCTTTTATATCCAACATGCTATAAATTAATGTATATAGGAGAATGTTAGAGGCAATTTATTTTAGAGATAATTCATTTTAGAGGCAATAAAATTAACAACAATTTATTAATGAAAATTTTTTACTAAAATAAGGCACAGGCAAGGCAAAAACATTGTTATTCACGCGTGAAAGGCGGTACACGATGGAAAAGAGGATGCTGGGCAAGACCGGGTTTACCATCGCCCCCGTTATGTTCGGGGGGCTGGTCAACACCAACGAGAGCCAGGACGACGCAGACCGGTTTGTCTCGTACGCCGTCGGGCGCGGGGTCAACTATTTTGACGTCGCCCCCGCCTACGGGAACGCGGAAGAACGGCTCGGCGTCGCGCTGGCGCCATACCGCAAAGACGTATACCTTGCGTCAAAGACGATGAAGCGGGATGCCGCCGGCGCAAAGGAGGACCTACTCGCGTCGATGAAACGCCTGCGGACGGATTATTTTGACGTCTACCAACTGCACCATGTCCACACGGAATCGGATCTGGAAACGGTTTTTGGCAAGGGCGGGGCGATGGAGACGTTGCTTTGGGCGCAGAGGGAGGGCCTTGTGCGCAAACTGGGGATAACGGCGCACAGGGAGTGGTGCGCGCTTAAATGCCTCGATTTGTTCGATTTTGACACAGTCCTGTATACGATGTACTGGGTGCCCGGGGTGCTGCGGGGCCTCGGCGACAAGCTGGCTGCGGCGGCCAAAGAAAAGGGGCTCGGCTTCCTCTGCATGAAGGTGCTGACGCACAGGGACTGGGCGGAAGACGAAACAGCGCCCAGCAAGAGGCAGTGGTACAAGCCCATCGAGTTCGGTAGCCCGCTGGCGCTCGCCGCCATGAAATACAGCCTGTCCAAGGGCGCAGCGTCACTGGTCGGGCCCGGTTTCTTTGCAGCGCTGGTCTACATGCTCGATTACATAGATGAGGCTGTCGCAAACCCATTATCGCAAAACGATATGGAGCTGTTGAAAGCGGAGGCGGTTAAAGCCGCCGACTTGGAATTTAAAATTGAGGAAGTATAAACTGCCCGGATCCGGAGGTGCGTGATATGGATATACAAGCCCAGCGCCAATTGCTGTTTGATAAAGACGAAAGCAACGGGTACATCGAACGGGAAAGCGCAATTGATGAGTTTTTGAAGACCATGCCGCCGGAGGACCCGAGCGCAGCCGCATCTCGACGCCCGCTCGCAGGCCGATCGGAGCAGGTAAAGCTTATACGTACGACTCGCCGCCCCGCGCCGCCCGATCAGGCGGAACGCTATGTCGCAGCGCTCGAATACATGCTGGAGCGGCTTTCCACGCCGGTGGAACCCTTCGACGTGCTTGTAGGGCGCATGGTGGAGGGGCCGTTGCCGTACGAGCTGGAGGGTATACCGGCCGGGGGCAGGAGCCATGCTTTTAACCCGTTCCGCCCGAATTCGCGCAACGGCGGCCACATGAGCCTGGATTTCGGTGTTCTGCTGAAAAAGGGGCTGCGCGGCATAGCGGAGGACGCGATGGATACGGCGATTTCGGGCGCAGCGTCCGTCGGGGGCGCGGCAGGCGCAGCCGTCACCGCCCCGCAGCGGCAGTACGCGGCGCTGTTGCTGCGCGCTGCCGAGGCTATAGACAAATGGTCGCAGCGCTGGAGCGCGGCTGCAGCGGCTGCGGGCAACGAGCGCGCCGCGAAAGCGCTGGCCGTCGTGCCCGCCGGGCCGGCTTACGACTTCTTCAGCGCGGTGCAGAGCGTCTGGATGGTGGAGATGATCCTGTCCTGCGTGACCGGGGGGCGCGATTTCGCGTACTCGCGGCTCGACATGGCGCTGGCGCCGTATTTCGACGAGGCGGAAAGCGAAGAGGCGCTGGAGATCCTGACGTCGTTTTTCATGAAGAACAACGAGATCGGGGGACTCAGCTCCGAGCTCAACAACCCCATGCCGGTGCCCTGCGCCGCTACGAACATCTACCTGATGCTGGGCGGGCGCGGCGCGGATGGCGCGCTGCCGCTGAGCCTGCTTTTCCTCAAAGCGGCGAAGGCAGTGATGCTGCCGCAGCCGGTAGTGGCGCTCCGGCTCGAAAAGGACAGCCCCAGGCAATGGAAGCTGGCCTGTATGGACGCGGCCCAGTCCCTCAACGGCCAGGCGGCGCTGTACAACGACGACGTGCTGATACCGGGGCTCATCGACCTGGGCTACACAGAGGAGCAGGCGCTGCACTATACCATGTCGGGGTGCAACCGCGCCGAGTTCGTCGGCCACCAGAGCGCCGATTATTTCCACAACTGCGCCCAATGGTTACTGGATGCGTTCAACGACGAAAATGTGGACGACATGGACGACCTGCTGGAAGCGCTCGGGCGCGAGGCGCGCGCCGGGGCTGCGCAATGCGCCGGGAACGAGCGCGCGCCGGCTGACGGCGAGCTGCGCTTTTGCCTGGAATCGATGCTGCTCGACGGATGCATGGAAAAAGTGTGCGATTTGGAAAACGGCGGCCAGTCTATCGAAACCGTCGTGCACAACCTCGTCGGGCTCGGGACCGTAGCTGATTCGCTTGCGGCCATCGACGTGCTGGTATTTGGCGAACGGTCTATAACGCTCCCGCAATACCGCGAACTCGTCAAAGGGAACTACGCAGCCGATCCCGCGCTGCGCACACGGATCGCCCTGCGCCTGCCCAAATACGGCAACGACGACCAGGCGGCGGACAAATGGGCCGCCATTGCAGGGGAGATAATCGCAAAGGCCGTGCGCGGAATGCGCGGCGATAATATCATCCACATACCGAGTTTTTATTCGCTGTTTTACCATAAAAACATGGGCGAGCGGATGGGTGCAACGCCGGACGGGCGCATTGGCGGCGAGCCGCTAAACGAGAACCAGTCGCCCGGCTACGGGCGGGACACGGAGGGGATCACCGCGCTACTCCGGTCTGCGGCGTCGCTGCCGCAAAGGCTCTGCGGCGCAGGCGGCCTGAACATCCGCTTCGCCCGCAAGTTGGAAGACGTTCTGCTTTTGGGCTTGACGGAAACATATTTCGCAATGGGCGGCATAAATTTAGCGGTGAACATCGTCAGCCGCGAGACACTGGAGGACGCGCGCGCCAACCCGGAACATTACAGGGGGCTGATGGTGCGCGTCGTCGGCTACTCCGACGTCTATTTGAACCTGCCTGAATACCTCCAGTTGGAACTGCTTGCGCGTACAGAGATTGCTGCGAAATGAATGACGAATACGAAAAACCAGCCGACACTGTGTTAGGCGCTGTGCCCGACGTTATATCTGGCGCCGAATCAAGCGTTGAACACAACATTATGTCCGGCGCTGTGTCCGGCGCTGTGTCCGGCGCTGTGTCCGGTGCCGTGTCCAACGCCGCGTCCGACGTCGTGCCAGGCGCTGTGTCCGGCTATGTGTCCAACATACAACGCACCTCGGTATCGGATGGGCCTGGCATACGCACAACGGTGTTTTTGGCCGGTTGCCCATTGAACTGCCGCTGGTGCCACAACCCCGAGACGCGCGGCGCAAGGCGCCCGGACGCCACCGGTGTTTTACTGTTCTTCGCTAATCGCTGTACAGGCTGCGGCGCGTGCGTCCTGGCATGCCCAACCGGCGCCCAAACCATCGTTGAGGCGATCGCAGCAGGCGTGGACAGGGGCGTGGGTGTTGGCGATGGCAAGGGCGTGGACATGGGCATAGGCTACAGCTCACGCAGCCTGGACCGTGCGCGCTGCACAGCCTGCGGCGTATGCGCCCGTGCTTGCCCGGCGGACGCCCTCGAACTGCGCGGTTCGATAATGGGCGTGGACGATGTGATGGCCGTCGTCAGGCGCGACGCCCCCTTTTACGCAGCCACCGGCGGCGGGCTCACCATATCCGGAGGCGAGCCGTTGTTCCAATTCGACTTTACGCAGGCGCTCCTGACCGCCGCGCGCGCCGAGGGCATCCACACATGTCTTGACACATCCGGCTGGGGCGGTCGCGCTGCGGAGCTGATCGGACTGGCAGATCTATTTCTTTGGGACGTCAAAGAGACCGACGTCAGCCGCCACCTCGAATGGACAGGCGTGGAAATGGCGCCGACGCTCACCTCGCTCTGCGCCGTCGACGCCGCCGGTGGGGCTATACAGCTCCGTTGCCCGCTGATACCGGGCGTCAACGATCGCCCGGAGCATCTGCGCGCGGTAGGGGCGCTGGCGAACACATTAAAAAATATCGTTGGCATCGATTTAGTCGCCTATCATGACCTTGGCGTAGGTAAACAAGAGGCCATGGGCGAGGCGCCGGAACGCTTCGAACGCCTCTCCGACGAAGCCTGCGCCGCCCTGCTCGCCACACTCACAGAATCCACAAACGTCCCGGCGCGCTGGCATGTATAGGTAAAATTTCAAAGTCATGAAAGGATTTAATTAAATGAATATAAATACTTCAAGTGAAAGCGGCGCGGCTGCTGCGGCGAAGCGCACGATCGCAGCGGAAATATACAACACGGCGCACCTGACGGGGACCTTCACCTTGCGATCGGGCCAGGTATCGAGCGAGTACTTCGACAAGTACCTATTTGAGGCGGCGCCTGCTCTATTGGAAAAGATCGCGTCGCTTATGAAGCACAACATCCCACCGGAAACCGAAGTCCTCGCCGGCCTCGAAATGGGCGGAATCCCGATAGTTACCGCCCTGTCGCTGCAGACCGGCCTAAGCGCCGCATTCGTTCGAAAAGAAGCAAAAAAATACGGGACATGTAAAATGGCAGAAGGCGCCGAAGTACAAAGCAAACGGGCATGCATCGTCGAAGACGTGGTGACGACAGGCGGCGCCGTATTTGACGCCGTCCACGCGCTGCGCAAGCTCGGCGCCACTGTAGACACAGTTCTGTGCGTGATTCAACGAAACGACAACGCCACAGCTATAATGAAAGAACAAGGCCTGGCGCTGATCCCCGTGTTCACAATGAGCGAACTGCAAGAGTCCGTCGCACAAGGCTAAGATAATGCCACGCCAGTGCATTCCTTACCGTTAAATCCATGACATTTGATAATTTTGGCTGGCAAAGCGGATGGCACATGCGCTACTGTAAACCGGTGATGGTGACGGTTTGTGTTTCATGGGTTCAACTGCCTTGGTCGCCGAAGCTTTCGGCGACCGCGCGGGCGGACGCCAATGTTCTGCCGCCTTCGTATTGGGCGGGGACATCAAACGAAAAAATCGTCGAGTTTTTTGCTATAACGTGTTTATTACGTGATTAAAATCTTGGAGAGGTAAAATGGACTTAGCCGGAACAAGGCTTGATATAGCGAAATAACTGAACCGATGGGGCAAAAATGCACGTCGCTCCCGCCTGTAAACGCTGCATGGAAAGGGCGAGTCGGTAAGAAATACATCGTATGTGACGCTCACCCGAACGATTATATATTAAATTCCGGCGGTTTTTGTATGACTATCAAAGAATGTGAAAGCGAAAACGGTTTGCTCCTCTTTGATTATATGGGACCGTTTATGCGTCATTTATTGCCCGTTATAACCGCCGGTAATAACGAAACCGAAATGGTAATCAATGCCCCTCTCCAGGGCTCGCGGGAAAACTTCGCACCGTTTATATACGAAAAAGACGGAATTGAGCATTTATACGCCTTTGGGTATAACTTAATTGATACGTCATATTTGAAACCGCTTCAAACAGGACAAGTTATTTCTGAAAGAGGACGGCAAAATAAAGTATTTAGTTTAACAGGCGGGAGCAACTTAAATATAGATATATCAAACGGTGTGCGCGTTATCGTTTTTGATTCTGACTTAAAACAAAAATATGATAGCGCATCCGGGCAAAAAATCAATGAAACGTGCGACGGTTTTATATTGTTCGTCAATGAAGGTTCAATGGATGTTTCAGTTGAAGTCCGTCCAAAGTAGGGTTTTTCGCCACAAAGCAAAACGGAACCAATAAAAATTCCACGATGCCCGGGACACCGCCATCCCTCATAATATAAATACTCGTTTTCGTGGTTATTGCGCCAGCCTACGCGACAAAATAAATCTACACTACTATATAGTAACAGAGACGTCTCACTTAACTCTTAAAATAGGTAGGTGACAATTTTTCATGTTGCGAGTTAGCAAGCGTATATTAACAATCGGTCCTTGGATTTTGTTCTTAACTGTGTTCAATATTTGCTTTTTCGTTAAGGTTTAGTGGTTTGGATTCCTTAACAATATCTTTAACAAGTTTTTCAAAATCAATATATAAACTCGGCATATCAAGCTTTCTTCTTCGTGCAATAATTATAGGTTCGAGACGTTTATAAAAATCCACTGTTCTTCTTCCGATTATCCTAATATATGTATGTAAATCATATACTCCTATATTGATCCCAACGGCCAGTCTTTCCATTAAAGATAAATATTTAAATACTGCAGCTTGTAATACAACATTATCGTTGTATCTAGGATCATCTACATTAATAACTTGATCATTAGGAAATATTCGGTTAATCTCTCTGGCTGCTATTGTTCTCTCCTCAAGAACTGTATGCGTAAACTCAATAGTTGATTGTTTCTTTCTACGTTCATGGTCGGCTATTGTACTCTTTTTTAGCAAATCATTACTGATCTGCATATTTTTTAGTTGCATAATTGCTACTACAATGCCAATAACAATGGTAGCGTTGCTTAATATGGTTGATACAATAACTATTGTGTCTAACATATTACATCACCCCACATAACAAAATATAAATTTTTTAACATTGTAAATTGTTGCCAGCTTACTCAGAAAAGAATTCTACCCAAACCATAATGCCCAAAGCTGTTACCCACCACATGATTGTAACATGGAGATGTGTATAAAGCTACCATAATATTCAAGCCCCAAAGCGGAAGTATACAGCCACCGAGGGGCTTTTCACATAGATAAACCAAAATACAAAAAGCAAAGGATCATATCTACTATGAACGAGTAAAACACCGCCGCCGTATCTGCCAAGGAGACATTTGTTTAAGGAACCCTATTGTATGTTGCCGTTTCTTTTTCATAAAGCCTCAACTGATAGCGGCTAAATTTTCTATCAATCGGTAAATATCATAGTTGAAGGTAGCCTAAGGCGCCCTCAAAACCGACCTTGAATGCCACTGATAGCGCCCTAGCTGCTGGCGCTTTTGTAGTGCTTCAGGCCGAGGCGCCAGAACCACAGCGCGAATACCGTGAACGCCGCGACGATGCAGAGCGCGTGGGCCAGGCCCGGCGCTGTCAGCGTGTTCGTAAGCAACTGCGTG